>JADGBO010000326.1 GCA_015231465.1 Desulfamplus sp. | reverse complement strand
TATTATGGAAAATTTCCTTTCATACTATCGCAATCATTGTGCCAGGGTTAAAAATCATTGGGCTAATTTACCCATCCTATTGATTTTTCAGCATAAACAATTACAACTTGGAGTTTCAAGCCTGCCATCAACACTCAAATAAAAAAGGTCATATAGACCCAAAAGGTCATATAAAGCCTTTTTTAAAGATATTTAGAAAAGATATTTAGAAATGATATTTAGAAATGAACGTGAAATAATTTTCTGAGGTGATCTGAGGCAGATAAAACGTGGTGATCTGATGCAGATAAAACGTGGTGATCTGATGCAGATAAAACGTGGTGGACTGATGGAGATAAAACGTGGAGGATGATGCAGATAAAACGTGGTGGATACGGAGGGGCAGCCACCTGTGGCTGCCCTTGGGAATGGATATGCTCAAAGATTTTTCTGGAAGTCTATATGAGTGCAATCCTGATTTCGCGTTGTCTGTGCAAAAGTGATACTATGGTCAATGAGAACCAATGGTCTTGAAAGGTATCACCACCGAACCTGCCTCTTTCTTCAATTTTAAAAGCCTGGCTTTCTGCGAAGAGAGAACCGTAAAAAGCATCTCGGGAATTGCCTTCTCCTTTGAATAAGCCTCCATCTGCATGTCTATGCGATCCACAATATTGTCAATATACAGGGAGAACTGTTTCTCATAGAGATCACGGGGATAATCTTTATCAATAATACTACGAAAAAGTCCCTGCAGATCGTCATAAAGGGGAAGATAGCCGATGGGGGTCTCTATTTTCCCGACCTCTCCATGGGCAAATCTTTCCAGCCATGCCAGCCATACCTTGACATCCCTCTTTTCTCCCAAAAGCCTGTCCGAATCTCCCCCCCGGGCACGATGGGTAAGAAAATAGTTGAGACCCGCCATAACAGGTCTGTACTCCGGAGCAATATTCGGGCTCCCGAAAAACTTGAACTGGGCATCCATATAATCCCCAAGGGAACCTGGAATAAAAGGTGCATTGGCCCAGGGTGCCCGCTTGACTCCGCTGACCCCCACTTCGGTAGCCGTTGCTGCGGAAACAATGCAGGCCCCGAGAACAACCCCATGATCTGAATTTTCAGCAACCCACACCGGCGGCATGGTATCACTGTCCCTGCCGCTGTAGGTGAATATCCTTGTCAGGACACCCTGGGGATTTTCCGCCTCGGCCGAATAATTTTTTAACATGGATGACGAGATTGTACAGCGTGCATTGGGATGGGATATGGGTACTGGTTTTCCGGAATGATCACACAGGTCCTTGTGCCAGGCTCCCTGGAAGTTGATCCCCTTTTCAGGCATCTCCTCTCCATTGCCTGTCCAGTGGGGGACCCTGTTTTCATCCACAAGAACGTTGGACCAGATAACTTCGGCTCCAGGTTGTCTAAGGTTCTCCATGAGCATGGGGTCACCTTCACGGTTGACATCCTCCACAATTCCGAAGATGCCGCACTCGGGATTGACCGAGCGGATGGAGCCGTCTTCTGCTATCCACATCTGGGCAAGGTCGTCGCCAATAAAATGGCTGCCTGCCATGGCGGTGGTGGTTTTGCCGCAACCGCTGGGAGCGGCACCAGCACACCAGGTAACCCTTCCGTTGGGCCCGTTGATCCCTGTTATGAACATATGCTCCGCAAGTTCCCGTCCATGGCCCTCATACACTGCCTTGTCAACGGCAAAACGGTGATTTCCTTTTTTAAGAAGCAGTGTGTTGCCGGCATAGGTACATTTAAAGCTGTAGGTGGTACGATAATGGCGATCCATGAGTACCCTGGCGTGGGGCAGATCTTCGGGCCGGTTTTTTCCTTCACTGTGAATGTTGGTGAAAAAATGACCTGCCCGGGCCACTTCCGCTTCAAAGAGATCATAGGCGTTTCTATAGAGAATATCTGCACTGTGGGCCACATAGGCCGAGCTTGTAATCTCAACGGCAGGATTGGTTACCGGGGCCCCGGCAGGACCACGAAGATAAAAACCTATTATCATGGTCATGCCCTGCATGATACCGGCAAGATTTTCTTGCACTTCTTGGAGGGCGGTCTCCCTGTTCATCCTTTTGGCAAGGGTGCTGACATCTTCCCACTCATCGGCAATGTAGTAGGTACGATCCACGATTCTGCCCTGCTCCTGGGGCAGGTCATAATGGATGGTATGATTTTTTACGGCAAGGCATGACTCCTCGCCTTTTCGAATGGCAAGTTCCCGAATGAACTCCCGGTCATCTTCCGTTCCCCTGTTGACAAAAATATTCCCGGGACGGCAAAGGGCTACTGCTCCAGCTATTTTACGCCTCACGTCAATTTGGGTTACTCTTTCCAGACGGCCGTACTGTTCCTTATCCATGTACTGCCTTAAAATATCTTCCGTCCCGTTACGGGATTCAATTTTACCAAGTTTTATAACTATGTCCGCCCCGTGTTCCCTACCTGCGTCTTTACCCATTGATCCAAATCCTGTAGCAAAATGGTATAAATATTTTTCAACGTGTTTTCTTTTCCCAGAATTCACGGCTCTCTTTCATCAAAGACTCAATCTCCTCGTCACTGTGCAGCTCATCATCCTCTTCCGACAAAGACAATATTTCATCAAAATCCTTTATGACGGCATCATGGGTGTCGTCAAAATCACTTATTGCGGCATCATGGGAATCATCAAAATCCTTCATTATATCATCTCCATAATCCTCCATTATATCATCCCCATAATCTTCCATTACATCGTATTCACCCTCATCGGGATTCTCATCATCGCTGTTTTCATACTCATTTTCAAGGAGGTTATCCCTGGTTCCGTCATCGGAGTTCAATATGCCGTTTCCGATGTTCTCCACGGTCTTGATGATCTCCTCTTCACTATCCTCCTCATCGTCATAATTTACGGAGGGCAGCTCCATGGAAGGGTCAATGCCGAAGTTCTCCATGAAAGAGGGGTCAATGCCGTCCAGGGGGTCTTCCAGGAGGTCAGTCTCCATTTCATTTTTAATATCGGTATCACCGTAAGTATCTGTATCCGGGGTGCCAGGGATGTCACTGGAAGGGTGGGCATCTGGCTTGCCGGGAAGGTCTGGTGTGTCGCCGGAAGGGTGGGCATCTGGCTTGCCGGGAAGGTCTGGCGTGTCGCCGGAAGGGTGGGCATCTGGCTTGCCGGGAAGGTCTGGTGTGTCGCCGGAAGGGTCAGTATCTGGTTCGCCAGGGAGGGCTGCATTCTCCTCTTCAGGATGATCTGTATCATATTTTTTCCAGGTCTCTTCGTCCTGCTCACCCTGGCGTTCCCTGTGAGTCTGCTCTTCCCCGTTTGGCAGTG
>JADGBO010000325.1 GCA_015231465.1 Desulfamplus sp. | reverse complement strand
AATACGCAATGAAGACCAGAAGGATTTGCTGGATACGATCTCCACCTTTAATCTTAGGGATCGATATGACGATTACAAAATGGAATTTCAACAAAAATGCACCCCGGAATTCACTGCAAAATGGCTTGATACGATCAATGAGCTAAGAGAATGGACAAAACACAAGCTTACGAAATAGCCAGGGAATATACTGATTTCCTAATACAAAACAAACCAGGTATCAAGAAGGTATACCTCTTAGAGAGGCAGTTAATGATCCCCCTCTTTGTAACTTACCCTTCCCCATAAGTGGGGTCATAAAAAGGGGGGATCGCGTTTGGGTTGAATATGTTCAACTAACACCCTCCACATATGAGCGAGGTCGTCGAGGCGTTGCAAGCCGAGCCAGATACTTTTGGTGCCTGGCTCCCCATCGCACTTACGACCAAGGAAGCCACCAAGCATGGCAACCATTATGAGCGCCTCGCGAAGCGTTGGTGGCTTAGCTGAAAGTGATGCATCTTTATGTTTGTAGGCCTTCAGGGCTCTCCACTCGGCCTCTTCAAAGAAGACTGTACAGGGGAGATCCGGTGTTCCACGGCCCAGTTTGGTAAGATAATAGATGCGCCAGGCAACAACCATATCAATGGCAAGACAGGACTCAATCCGTTCGGCATGGCCCAGTTGTCGTTCCTCTATCTTGCAGCCGCTTTTTAGGGTTCGGTGATATACCTCAATGCCCCAACGTTTGGCATACCATTCAAGTTTTTCCACAGCTTGTTCAAAATTGGAGACTGGGCACGTGGTAAGTAGCATCCACTCGAGAGGCACTACATCCTCCGGCGGGTTCGACTCGCGCGCAAAGACTGCCCACACCGGCAAAGGGTTTAGACTTTGTTTACTGCCTGGCGGCTTAAGCGTAACCTCGGCAAAACGAACTTCAAGTTGAGCAATGCGTGATTGCCGGTTTTTCTGACGAGGCACATGGAGTTCTTGAATGCCGACGGTTTCTAAACTTTCAAGGTGCTGCCACAAATGCCCCTGGTTATCATCGAGAGTGCGGTTCTGCTTTGCCCGCACCAGGAGTTTAGGCGCTGACGGGTTGGCGCTGGCCAAGGCGAAAAGCTCGTAGATATCGGCTTCCCGGTCGCCAAGACTTATGAACATGGTGTCAGGACATGTGCGTTGAGCCTCGGCGACTTTTTCGTAGCTTCTCAGCCATTTATAACTTTCCTTCTCCTCAATGGGCAGCGTATGCCGTTTCGCTTTTTTACCAAAATCATCCGGGTCACGAGCCCAGCTCTGAACATCTAGCAATCCCAGCGGCACGCCGTCAATGTTGAAGGCCATGGTGTCGTGGACGAGAAGACCAATGGGGCCGTCCTTGTAAGAACCAATGGGGCCAATATTGGCGGTCGCTGGATGCGCACTGTAATTGAGGCTCGTGGTGTCCTGCGCGGCCAGAACTATCGATTCTTTCTTGCAGCGCTCGAGGGTTGAGATAGTGTGCTGACTCAATAAAATGTCCATATGGGTCGCCGGATGCTCAAAAAATCTATACGTTGCTTTTGTGTTGGCTCGCGTCTGACACGCCTGCGGGATACTGGCTTGAGGGCGAGCGTAAAAATCTCGTGCAATGGTTACGAGTCTGTGGCTTAATCGTCTATCTCCTAAATTAACACTGCCGAACTCTTCTTCTGCCCAATCTGCTGCCGGTTTTTGTTGCAACACCGGCGGAATTGGCTTGACGGTCTGCTTGCACAAAATTGTCGCGGCATCTCTCCGGAGCGGATAGACATAAACGTCCTTGACTGGAACCGCACATGCTTGATCTCTGTCCTGCCGCCCCCTGCCTCGCGTCTCGCCAATCTTCTGCCAGTTAGCGGCTCGATAGCAGGTGCCTCGGAAACGTCCCTGCTCCACATATGTCTCAAGCATAACCGGGGTGTAATCATACCTCTCCAGCCAATCTTGCCCAAGACGCTTTATGCACCGCGACAAAATATGCGATGCCAGATGTGGCACCCGCACGGTCGGAGAAATCAAGAAGCGGCTGTTACACACCACCTGCGAAAGGTTTTCTCGCCTGGCCTCTTCGCTCCAGCCAATAAATTGGTCACGATCTGCCACCCGCCACGCTGACGAGCTAAACGACAGCCCGCCCAGCCACCCATAGGTAGAGCTCTTGATCAAATACCGTATCTGAGCACCACACAAGGGCCCCTTGCCAAGGTAATGATACCGAGCCATTATCGTATTCCATATACCAGACATCTCCCGATTTCCCTTGCCAACAGGAATGATCTCGACACTGCCCAGTTCGCCCAGTGTGCACGAGACCTCGACAAGCGAAACGGGCGCTTCCTTTGGCTCTGCGGTCGGAAAAGCTTGAGCTTTGGGCAAAACGATTTGTTCTCGGCGATGCAGACGCTGTAGTGCCACTCTACAGCTCATATCCTTTGGCTTGCCGTTGCGCCCTTTCCAATCCAGCATATCGCAGACTTGCTTAGAAAGAGCCCGCCGAGAAATGGCGGGCACCATATCAACCACCGACTGAATACGCTTTATAGTATCTTTACTGAAATCCCTTCCGCATATCTTCATGCGGAAAACCTACCACCTTCCCCTCAAGGTGTCCAGAAAAAAATTGTGGGACATGGTAAGCTCCCACGCGGGGGAGGGGTAGGGTGGGGGGAAGTTGCCTGCTGCACGGCAGATCGCCTCCTCAACCAATCAACCAATCAACCAACCAACCAAACAATCAATCAATCAATCAATCAATCAATCAATCAATCAACCAATCAATCAATCAATCAATCAACCAATCAATCAATCAATCAACCAGTTAACCAATCAACCAATTCAAAAAGGTTTCTCCAGGTCTGTGGCGGTGACCTTTGAGTCTCGGGTAATAAATACAGAATCGCTTCCAGAACGCCATTTTTTTAGATTCATTGGGTCCTTGCCAGATAGTTTTCGAAAAAAACCCATCGGGATTACCAGTATGAAGAACACGATGGTCAAAAGAATTTTAGAGACAAATTCCCCCATATAGTGAGATAATCCAAACCAGAAACGAGCTGGGTAGGTGAAAACCTGAGGGATCGTCATTGTAAGAATCAAAGTAGCGATGGCAGCAGGAACAAAATTGTAATTCTTAGTGATCCAGCAAATTAGCAGAAAAATTAAGGTGATAGCGAGACCAGTATCTTTACTTTGATCGTTTTTAAGTGTGGTCATGTTTTGAGTATATAAGAATGGAAATTAATCGTGAATTTGCATATTATTAAATGTCAGCTATTTTAAAGCATAGAGAACAGTTTTCTGCAAGGGAAACAACACGTGATTACTT
>JADGBO010000324.1 GCA_015231465.1 Desulfamplus sp. | reverse complement strand
CAGAGATTGAATCCGGAGTCCTTGGCCGATGCCATCGAGAATCAGGGAATGGGGTACTGGGTTTTCGATGCTCCACCAGGAAATGAACATCTTGAAAAATTTGCGATTGTTGCCGCGGACTTGGCTTTGGTTATCGTAGATGCCCATCCTTACGCCCTTCAGGGGGCGGGTAGAGTCATCGATGAACTCAATGACCGCAACCAAAAAGGCCGAATGTGTGCATCGAAATGGGCGCTGGTGATGTCGAGGTTGGATAATCGCCGCTCCATGGACAAGGCGTTACCAAAAATTTTGGAGAGGAGGTTTCCGGGGGTTCACCAGCTGGTCGTGCATCAAGATACACCGTTGGCTGCGGCAACCGTGGACAGAACTCCACTCATGAACCATACGAAGACCAGCCGCGGGATAAGTGATCTGGAAAATATTTTTGAGTGGGTAACCCATGTCTAAGAAAAAATCACTGGAAGACCGTTTCATGGAGGCCTCTGTAAGTGCCGTCGAGGCTGGAGAGACCTTGTCCCAGCAAAGGAACTCCGGTGGGTACTCCCTTGTCGGGAGAGATTCCCGGCGTTCTTTAAGGGAGATCAAGCCGAGGCCGGGCGGGAACACTCGTGAGCTCGATCCGAAACACATCTTCGAGCTTGCTGACTCAATTGCGGCGTTGGGACTATTGCAGCCCATCGCGATCGACAAAGAGAACTTCTTGGTGGCGGGAGAGCATCGCTTGGAGGCGTGTCGCCTCCTGTCCCTCGAGGACACAGGAGCGAGAAAAGAGCATTGGAAACAACTTGAAAGCCAGATGTCCAAAAAAATCAGGGAAAGCGAGGCCCTTGAGTTGTTGGGGCGTCTGGATGTGGGGGGGTTCAACAGTCGCTACAAAGACGCCGCAATTCCGGTCTTGGTGCTTCCCTTCAAGGCGAGTGAGGATACCGATCAGGCTTTGGCAGCGGAAGCTGCAGAAAACGAGAAAAGGAGAAATTACACAAAAGATGAAATCAAGACACTGGCGGTAAGTCTTAAAAAGCGTGGGTTTATTGATGGAAAAGGTAGGCCTAAAATAGGAGAAAAGTCTCTACACAATGCTCTTGCGCTGCTCTCGGGGAAATCAGTGAGGCAGATTCGGAGGGATCTTGAGCGGGAAAAAATTAGGACACATGTCCTAATTTTCGATGAGCGCAAAGCCGTTGCAAAAATCCAGAGAGAGATTGAAAATTTCTTGAGAAGCGCTCCTGAAGATAATAAACTTAGGGGGATGATGACTCAGTTCGTGGAGGAGGTTGGTGAATACCTTAAAACCTCAAAATGAACGCATTTTTTTCTTTATCAAAATTGCCACGCCGTAGCCCATCGGCGAATGCTTCCGTATTCGCCCGAGGCGCTTCGAAAGATATTGGACACAAATCTACAAGTGGGAAGAAACTTGTGATTGCCAACCTTAAAGCACCATGTTGCATTATTTTAATTATAATATTGGGGGGTGCTACGGCTTTGTGTACGAGATGCGCATTGATGAAAATTATGAAATTGCGGCCATAGATGATATTGCCGATGCGTGCGTGCAAAGAAAAGGTTTTGGTGGCATAAGGATTGATAGGGGGGTGGCTATGGTGGGGAAATATAATGATTTTATTTATGCTAAAAAGATTGATGGTTCCTATTGGCTACTAGATACAAAAAAAGATAGTGATCGTGCTGATGTTCGTGATTGCGTGAGCGGGCCACTCACGCATGATGAAATCGTCTCGAAACTAAAGGATATCGGCAAGTCAGATAACCTTGAATTTCAATGGATCGTTAAATAGAGCCAGACGGCAAGGTGACAGGCTCTTTTTAAGCCGGGGAAGAAATTATAATACTTGGCGGAATTATCGTCGATATCAACATAATCCGAATCAAAGAGATGATTCATCATGGGCGGATGGTTCAGGGTCAAGAGGAAGATGATTTAAACTTATGTTATCCGATATAATAAAAAAGGAGATCAGTGAAGGTTGGCTCCAAGTAGATAGAATATATGATGGGGAATCACCAACTTCAGTTGGCTTTTATGAAATATATGTATCTATTTTTGAAAGCTGGCTTAGTAAGAACGAGTATAAGTCAATTACGGAGGATATAGCTATAGGTATGGATTATGTAAAAAAAAACACTGAGTTGTTTCAAATGTTAAGGGGTCCACTTGTGAGAATAAATAACCAAAAAATGAAAGTAATAACATCCGGACAAGTTAGTTCTTATTTCAGTCAAGCATGTTCAATGAATACGAAATTTCCAGATTTTTGTCTTCCAAATCTAGGAGTTTATGTATGTGGTGGTTTTGATTTTAAGTATAGTATATTTATCCGAATTGAAGCTTCTATATCTATTATCAAAAATGCAGTCACAAAATGTGGGTTAAATATTCTGCCGTCACCTGAATTCCAACCCATAACCTCCCCCAAACCCGACCAAACCAACCCTAACCCTTAACCTGACAGAATAATGATCTTTTGTGCTGCGATTTTAAAGGACAGTAATTTTTACTTGGTAGAGAGATCTTACAAGGAAGACTCCCAGATAAGCGCAGAAAGGCTGCTGATCGACGGCAGCAACTTTGAAATCACCCACGAGTATGATGCGGCGGGCCGCAAGGTGAAGAGCACCTATCCGGGCGGACAGGAATTGATCACAGTCTGGACCGAACGCTCCCAGCTTCTGAGTCAGTCCTTTAACGGTCGTCTTTCGGCCAGCTTCAGCTACGATGACGGCAAGAGAGAAACCGAAAGGCGCTTCGGTAATGACCTGGTGCAGAACTCGCTTTATCGGACCGACAATCTGCTTCAGAGCAAGAGCATCGCTGGCGTCACTGGTTTCTCATACGATTACGATGCAAACAAGCGAAAGACCGAGGAAATTAACGCTGAAATGCCTGACTACAGCCAGCATTTTGCTTATGACCCGGAAGCGAGGCTGGTGTCTTGGACCCGTGACGGAAATAGAGGTTCCCTGCGATCAATCCAGATGTGGAACCTGAGTCTTGAAGGAGACTGGAACCGGACAGTCACTGACGGTCAGGTGGAGAACCGCAGTCATAATGGCGTCCACGAGATCACGGAGGTTTCTACTTGCAGAAAGACTTTGGCCTACCGTCATGATCCTCGTGGCAACCTTGAGCTTGATCCGCGAGCCGGCCAGACTTACGAGTGGGACTTCGACAACCAGCTGAGCGCAGCAAACAAGCTTGACCCCAAGGCCGTAGCCCTTCTGGCGGAAATGAAAGCGCTTCGCGAGGATATCCAGGCGAATCACCGTCTGACTGAAAAGAAAAGGGCTCGACTGCTGGAAAAACTCGACGAGTGC
>JADGBO010000323.1 GCA_015231465.1 Desulfamplus sp. | reverse complement strand
TAAAATTTTTCAGGTTTGACAGAAAGGAGGTTTGAACGACAGTTTTCAGGTCGGTCATTCTGACTTGGAATCTTCGGTCATTCTTTGCTGGAATAAGCAATCAACAGAAGCGGCCAGTTCAAAAAAGCCCCCTCAACCCATCTTTCGAGTATCTTGTAGGGAGTTCCAGACCAAAAAATTCCGGAAGCTAAAATGTTGGTATCAAGAACGATCTTCACTACGGACTTCTGCAATAACTTTATGGAGGTCAGATTTTTTTAGTTTTCCGCTTTTGGTAATCGCTCGACTTCTGCTGATTAAGCTCTTAAAATCCTCTATGCTTGCGGCTTCAACGGGCTTCAGCAGGATGTTTTTACCATCAGAAAGAATCACGAACTTGTCACCAGAACTAAGATGAAGGTCTGTTCTGATCTGCGTTGGAATAACTACTTGGCCTTTTGAAGAGAGGCTTGTTACCTCGACTGCACTCATCGCATTTTTCATCATAGTAAGAATATCTTACAATTATAGATGCTTCTGACAACAATAAAGGGCTTTGCCCAAACGCGGGCACTTCAGTGTTGATTATCAATTGGCGAGGAAAAAAGGACCATCCGAACCTGTCTGGAGCCCCTGTTTGCAGGGGCTCCAGAGGCCAAAATGGTTGGGTTTGTGAAATCGTGGAATTGAAAGGTGGCAGCTCAAAAAACAATAAGATTGACTTTCGCCGTACAATCTGTATAATTATGCCGTACAGATAGAGGGGGTAAGTTATGAACAGCAGTGCAAAAATGACGGTGCGGCTGCCTCCCGGCGAATTGAATTTTGCCAAGCAGTACGCGAAGGAGCACGGCTTCTCTCTGACAGGACTCATTCTTCGCTACCTTGAACGTCTCCGTTCTGCCGAAACAAAAAGCGGACCAAGCGAGGTCGCGGCTATCACGGGAATTGTTCATGCCAAGTCCAATGCGAGAGAGGAGTACATTGAGCATCTTGAAAGGAAGCATGGATGAAGGTCATGCTCGACTTGAATGTGCTGTTAGATGTTATTCAAAAACGTGAACCGCATTTTGCCGCTTCCGCTGAAATCCTGGCTCTTGCAACCCGTGGGAAAGTGAAGGCCTTGGTCCCCTCCCATTGCCTGACGACATTGTATTTCATTATCGCCAAACACGCAGATCGACCCACCGCGGAAAAAGCAGTGGATTGGATCCTTTCCAAGCTGAACATTCAACCGGCAATCCATAGTGATTACCTCAGGGCAAGAACCTTCGGAATGAAAGACTTTGAAGACGCGGTTGTTGCCGCGATCTCTGAATCCTCCCACTGCCAGACCATCATAACTCGCAATGTGACGGACTTCGAAAAATCCCCGATTCCTGCACTCACTCCGGAGGAGTTCTTAGTGGAGAATGGCAATTAAGCTCACCTATGCCATGGCGAAATGTTCAATTTCACGAAGATTGTGACAGATTATTTCAAATCTCAGCAGAAAGTGTCATCGCAATCCGATACCAAGAACTTTTAGCGGGCATTAGACCCGCTGACAATACTGGTACAGCGTCTGCCGGCTGATTCCAAATTCTCTGGCCACCTTGGCCTTTGGGCATCCTGTCTCAAGCCGTTTAAGCAGTTCTGCGACCTGATCCGAATTGAGGGCCTTCTTGCGGCCCTTGTAGGCGCCCTTGGCCTTGGCCAGGGCGATCCCCTCACGCTGCCGCTCCCGGATTAGGGAGCGCTCAAATTCAGCGAAGGCCCCCATCACCGAGAGCATGAGCTTGGCCATCGGTGAAGTGTCTCCGGTGAAGCCCAGCCCCTCCTTGATAAACTCGATGCCGATGCCCCGCGCAACCAGGTCCTGGACTATGCGGCGGAGGTCATCGAGATTTCTGGCCAACCGGTCCATGCTGTGGACAACCACAGTATCACCCTCCCGGACAAAGGCGAGCAGCGCCTTGAGCTCCGGCCGCTCGATGTCCTTCCCGGAGGCTTTGTCCTCGAATACGCGGTTGGCGTCAAGGAGTTCTCTTTGCCGGTCAGGGTTCTGGTCGAAAGTGCTGACCCGGATGTAGCCGACTCGTTGCCCAGCCATTAAAAGCTAGCTCCACTGCATGTGAAGCTCGCGGTTCTGACTGGCACAATCGCGGAGGTACATATTGATGAGCTGCTGGTAAGGCAAGCCAGATTTAATGGACATGGATTTAAAATAATTGACGGTGTCGGTATCAAGCCTGATCGTAACAGGCTTTTTGAGGTGTTTGACATAGGGGTTTTTTCGCCCTTTCATTTTGGAAAAATCGTAGTGGTCTCTCATGTTACTGGCCCCTGTAGTCGAACTCTTCTTGTTTGTTTGCCTTTCGGGCAGAAATGATTCGTATTACGGTATCATTCTCCCTGTAGCAGTGGCACACCACCAACGTTCTCAGCATCGAACTGGTCCCCAGCAGAATGAATCGGTCTTCGGTGTCAGAATGGTCGGGGTCGAAATATACCGTTTAATGTCATAAGATCAATGATTATCGGAATCTGTCGGAAGCCCTTGTTTGCAGGGGCCCCGAGAGGTGCTAAAGGAAAAATCCCTACCTGCTAGGCGGAAACAACATCCAGTACAGAAGCGGGGTTTTTTGCGATCACCCTTAAAAGAACTGCGGCAGGGCCGACGGGATTGCGTCTGCCTTGTTCCCAATCTTGAAGGGTTTTCACATTGATGCCAAAAGTGTTGGCAAAATCGCGTTGTGACATAGCAAGGTTTTTCCGGATAGCCTTTGCCTCGGGAACGCTGATTTCATGTACGATCTTGGGTTTTTTATGCCCCTTTTCAATGCTTACCAGTTCCTTGGCTGAGGCAATGAGATCTTTGAAAAGTTCATCGTCCATGGTTATTCTCCTAAAAGCCTGGTAATGTCGAAGAGGGTACTTTTTTCTTGTTCAGAAAGATCATCTTTTTTGTTCTTTTGGTAGGCGAGCGCCAAGTAAATGGTTTCGTGGTCGGGAACGAAAAAGTAGATGACTCGAAGACCTCCCTGCTTTCCTTTCCCCGATATTTTCCAGCGCAATTTGCGAAACCCTCCCGTTCCAGAAATGACGGCTCCAACTTCTGGGTTTTTGCAGAGCTCGTATTGAAGCTCCTTGAAAGACTCTTCTGAAAAGAGGGCATTTCTCCTTTTTGAAAATCCGAGTAGTTCAATGAACTCGAACAGTTTTTCCATAAATTGATTGTACGGCACTGCCGTATATGGCAAGTCGTTGCTGTGGGACAAAAGAGGCTTCTCCCAACCTTTATCCCCGACAATACTGGTACAGCGTCTGCCGGCTGATTCCAAATTCTCTGGCCACCTTGGCCTTCGGGCATCCTGCCTCGAGCCGTTTAAGCAGTTCTGCGACCTGCTCTG
>JADGBO010000322.1 GCA_015231465.1 Desulfamplus sp. | reverse complement strand
CCAGTTCATATTCAAATCCCATGGACTCTTCACGGTAGATGTAGTAGCAGTTGGCGTTGTTTTCGGTGATAAGGCGGATTGTTCCTCTCTCCATTATTCGGGAGAGGGCATCGTCGGCCCGGCGATCTGTCTTTTGCCTTTCAATATAGACAATATAGGCAATGAGGGCGGCAATGATGAACAGTATTGTGTAACGTATAACAAGTTTTAGTGGATACTCTTTCATTTTTTCTTTGATCTTTCGTCAACTTGATCCAAGTTTGACTTTGATCCTGGGTCAACTTTGATCTTGGATCAGCTTTGATCCGGGGTTGACTTTGATTTTGCCTCAGCTTTGATCCTGGGTCAACTTTGTTTATCGATCTCCATTCCTGTGACATTGTGATATCCTCTGGGAAGTTTCCTGCCTCGCTGGCCCCTTTTCCCCTTGTAGCTTTCCAAGTTGGAGGAGGTAAGTTTCATAAACCGCTTTCCTGCGTGTATCAAAACAGCACAATTTTGGGGAATAACCCTGAGGAGTTTTATCCGTTCACCCTCCGGTTTCATTGTTTGATCCTTTGGGATACCTATTATTTTATTGCCCTTGCCCTTTTCCAGCATGGGCATCTCCTGGACAGGGAACATGAGAAGGCGGCCCGTCGTGGTGACAACCGCTATAATATCCTCTTCCGGACTGCGGACATATTCCGGAGACATGAGAGCGGCGTGGCCGGAGAGGTGGATGAGGGTTTTGCCGTTTCTGTTTTTGCTGTACATGTTGGACAGGATTGTCACGAATCCAAAGCCGGTGTCGGAAAAGAGAAATACCAGGTTATCATCGTCGCCTGCCAGCATGAAGGGTATGACTGCATTGGATTTTATGGAAAGGCGGCCGGTCAGGGGTTCTCCCATGCCCCTTGCCGAGGGGAAGGAGTGGGCCGGCAGGGAGTAGCTCCTGCCCGTTGAATCCAGAAACACGGTCTGTTTGTTACTCAGGGTTCGAACATGGCACAGATAGGAGTCTCCGGATCTGAACTTGACTTTTCCGTGATCAAATTCATGTCCCTTGGCTGATCTTATCCATCCGTTGGAGGATAGGATGATGGTAAGAGGTTCCACCAGAATCACATCCTCCATGGAGAAGGCTTCTGCCTCCCTTCTCTCCCGAATGGGAGATTGTCTTGCATCACCATGGGTTTTGATATCCTGACGTATCTCTTTTTTTAAGAGATTTTTAAGCAGGGCATCGGATCCAAGGGTTTTTTCCAGGTTTTCCCGCTCCTTTTCAAGATCGTCCCTCTCCCCGGTTATCTTGATCTCCTCAAGTTTTGCGAGATTGCGAAGCCTTATCTCAAGTATGGCCCCTGCCTGGCGTTCAGTGAGATTGAAACGGTGCATCAGCTCGGACCCGGGATCATCAAAGTTTCGTATTATGGCGATAATTTCTTCGAGATGTAAAAATGCCGTGAGAAGACCCTCCAGAATATGGAGGCGGTCCAGTACCTGCTCTAAGCGGTGCTTCAGCCTTTTTGTCACAATATCCCTGCGGAAATCAAGCCATTCCGTGAGGATGGTCATGAGATTTTTTACCCGGGGCCGGCCATCAAGTCCTATAACGTTCATGTTGACCCGGTAGGAACGCTCCATATCCGTTGTGGCAAAAAGGTGATCCATGAGTGCATCGCTGTCCACCTTGGAGGATCTGGTCACAATGACGATCCTTGTGGGATCCTGGTGGTCGGATTCATCTCTTAGATCAATCACCATGGGCAGTCCCTTGGCTTCCATCTGGGCAGCTATCTGCTCAATGATCTTTTCACCGGAAGTGTGGTGGGGAAGGGCGGTTACCACAATTTCGCCCTTTTCGAGATGATATTTGGCCCGCATTTTGAGCCTTCCGCCCCCGGTGGCATAAATCTCTTTTATCTCATGCCTTGGGGTTATGATCTCGGCACCGGTGGGAAAGTCAGGTCCCTGAATGAATTCCATTACAGCATCCAGAGGGGCATCAGGATTGTCCAGAATATGTATGAGGGCCATTCCCACCTCGGTGAGATTGTGGGGGGGGATGTCCGTGGCCATGCCCACTGCAATGCCTGCGGTGCCGTTAAGAAGGAGATTGGGAAGGCGTGCCGGCAGCAGGGCAGGTTCCCTGAGTGTGCCGTCAAAGTTGGGAACCCAGGGGGTGGCACCGAGATTTATCTCCATGAGTAAAAGTTCGGCATACTTAGACAGTCGTGATTCTGTGTATCTCATGGCGGCAAAGGATTTGGGATCATCGGGGGCTCCCCAGTTACCCTGGCCGTCCAGGAGGGGATATCTGCATGAGAAGGGCTGGGCAAGGAGAACCATGGCTTCGTAACATGCGGTATCCCCGTGGGGATGAAATTTACCGAGGACATCTCCCACGGTTCTTGCCGATTTCTTGTATTTTGCGGCTGCTGAAAGACCAAGCTGGCTCATGGCATATACAATCCTGCGTTGTACAGGTTTCAGGCCGTCTCCAATGTGGGGTAGGGCACGATCAAGAATCACGTACATGGAGTAGTTGAGATAGGCTTGTTCTGCAAACTCCTCAAAGGGGATTTTTTCAAAATCTTGCAACACCATGGGGGATGCGGTTGTCATTTATAGTTCCTTGAATTCGGGTTAGTTACTTGAATTCGGGCTATGATTTTTCCTGAAGTTTACGGGATTTGTTATTCGACTAACTCTTAACACGTTTTTCTGTAAAATAACACAAATCTATGAATTTATTAAACCAACATTGAGCAGTTTATTTTTAGGAATCCTTCATTTATCAGTTTACACTTTTCCGGAGAGTATGCTACATTTTTTTGGCATCCTTCATTTATCAGTTTACACTTTTCCGGAGAGTATGCGTATTTTTCGGGGTTTATGCTCTAAAAAGTGCAAAGTAATTTTGGGTGCATATGAAGGATGCCATTTTTTTTATTTGAAGGTGTTGATTGTGATTCATTCACATCTTGATTCTTCCGGCAAATCTCCACAAAAGGACTTGTAAAAATTATGCTAAGACCAATTTCAATCGGTTTGAAGCTGATGTTTGCCATTGCTTCGACTTCAAGCATCTGCTTCTGTGTTCTGATCTTCTCCAACTGGCACTGGAATAAGAAGATCGACATAAAATATTCTGAACTTATAGAAATTAAGACGGTTCTTAATGACAATCTCAAGACGACAGTTGTGGATCTCCAGGTAAAAATGCTTGGCATACCTGAATATTTAAAGATTGATCCCAAAGGGGATATCCTTAAATGGATACAGGGGAACTATGCTGTAAAACATCATGATATTCTGTCAGGAAGAGAAAACTATATAAAACTATACAATAGGACAGAGAGACGGGATATATCCAAGGGAGAGATTGTGGTGACTTCTGATACTGGACAGCTTGTG
>JADGBO010000321.1 GCA_015231465.1 Desulfamplus sp. | reverse complement strand
GTTTCAGGTGTAAGGCCTATGATCAGGGGCTTGAAAAAATAGGCACTGTTATAACCTTTTGCATGGAGCCCCAGGGCGGTTTCAGCATCTTCCGTTATGGTCTCACCTGCTATACCACCCACCTCAATTTTGTCCGGGGGTATCTCCAGTCAAAAAATCGGCCGTCAAGGGGGATTCGCACTGTCTGCCACACTCCATCTTGTAGAGAGAGATTGTCACTGTAAGATTTCATGGGTACGGCTCCGCTCAAGCCTTCCATATTCGATACCGGTTCAGCATCATCAAAGGCAGGTTTTCCAATGTTTCCGGAGTTGTCACTTAAAAGTATAAGAAGCCGGGTATGATTCCTTCCCTCGGTATCTGTTTTAATATCAAATTCAAAAGCATCGAAACCTTCCCAGGATGCGGTGGCTCCGGAGTGACCGTAGGTTCCGAAACTCTGAAACAGGCCGGCGTTTTTTGTGTCATCTGCCGGGAAGGGTATCCCCGTCCCCTTCCATGAAAAAACTGTATATATATGGACCGTTCCTGTCCCCGGGGGATCCGTGTCCACTCCACCACCCCAAAGCATGGGGAGATTCTGCTCCGGATGTGTGGGCAAGGGAGCCGGTCTCAAAATCCATGATGCGCCGCTCTCCGGATATTTCACCGGGAAGCACCTCGACAAGGAGTTCCACTTCTCTCCTTTCATCAATACCTGGGAACTCTATTATCATCTCTCCCATGTGGTTCCCCGGGGATAACAGGGTTTTGTCAACAGTGACATGGATGGTGTCGGTGACATGGGCAAGGCCCTGGGCGGTTCCTGTTCCATAAATGTGAGTATCAGCATTTCCGGTTAAAGGGACAGCATCTCTGGTTGAAGAGATAGCACCCCTGGTTGAAGAGATAGCACCCCTGGTTGAAGAGATAGCACCCGCGGTTAAAGGGATAGCACCCGCGGTTAAAGGGATATTTTTCTCCAGGGTGATCCAGGGTTCCGATGCCGAGGCAATCCAATGGAGGGGTTCAATGGCTTTGTTGGTTATCTGTATGGACCGGGTGAAGATTGTCTTCTCTCCATCTGAGACAAATCCCGTGTCGTAGGGGCCCAAATTGATTCGGGCAGGTGTGACATGCACCTGGGAATTTTTTTCATCACCGGAGTTTGTTGCATAATGGGAGTTTGTTTCATCACCGGAGTTTGTTGCATAATGGGAATTTGTTTCATCATGGAGGCTTGTCCCACCAGGGAGGCTTGTCCCACCAGGGAGGCTTGTCCCATCATGGAGGCTTGTCCCATCACCTGCAAGGGAGATGACATATCGCTCATCACCATAGCCGGAAAAGAGGGAAGCTCCGTCAACGTAGGGGGATGTTGAAAAAACAAAGGCATATATGGCAAGGGGGTGAAAATCAAAAACAACATTACCGTTGTCATCGTAGGAAATGCCGTCCATGTCCATCTCGACGATACAGGGATCATTTAAACCATATCTGAAAACAGAGGCAAGGGTCATGGAACTGCCGGAATCCAGGGGTATGGCATTTCCGGAATTCCATGCTGAATCTTCAGAATTGCTGGATAAAACCCGTCCATATCCCGAGGGAAAGGCGATTCTTGCCCCCAGGGGCGGCCGGCCATGGAGATATTCGCCGGTCATGGGATGGTATTCACCCTTGTTCACTGCAACAACAACAATGTTTCCGTCATCCCTTTTGCAGGCATGTACGGAAAATCTATCCCAGTCATCCACATCTGCATGGATGGTTTTGCCCCGAAACAGGTTGCTCATGAGATAAAAAGCCCAGTATTTGGGATTGGGTCGGCCCTGTTCATTGAACATGGCCTGGCCGGCACTGTCCGATGCCGAGTGTCCAAGATATCCACCTGACTGATTGGGTTCTCCCACATACCAGTTGCAGGCGAGATCAACTCCTCCCCGTGCAAAAAAGCCAAGATAATCCATGGTTCCCACGGCCGCCACCTGGGGTATGGAGGGGTAGCCGTCCCAGTAAAAATATCCATACTCGGAAAAGGAGAGTTTTATGCCGGCAGGGTAATAACGGTCAACGGCCCTGTTCAGGCGTTGGAGCAACCTGGTATCCATGCCCAGGAACTGGGTCTCCATATCCCAGCTTTTGAATGAATCCTGGAACACTCCCCTGGGCTCTTGAATTGCGTCCTGCTCGGTTATGGTACGGATATAGCGGTGGAGATCAAGATAATGGACAAGGGGTTCCCCCAGACGATCTTCCTGTAACGACATCTGAGTGAGATAGAAAGGTACGGTTTTTCCCGGGTCATCCTCCCATCCGTAGATTGAAGGGTCTCCTCCCCGATCAGGGAAAATATCTTTATCAAAAGTTGACCCGGGGGCCGCCATGATCTGCCAGGCCGGATGATCCGGCAGGGGAGCCCCATCGGCAAGGGTCACAGGGCAGAGGGGGGAGTAGTCGTTAAACCAGTAGAACCACCAGTTTGTCAATGTGGGACCAAGAATTGATGCCCGGGGATGGGCATCATTGACTGTTCCGGCAATGGAGATAAAACGATTGAAATAGTAATCATAGGATGTATGGGCATTCAACACCTGATCTCCATGGGCAGCATCCGAATAAAATCCAGGATATTCACTCCGTTTCCAGGCTATGAAAGGCTCGTTGCCAATGCCCCAGAAACGAACCCTTTCTCCGGCCGCGGTAATCCACTCCTTAAGCTCTTCAAGGGATTGACTGTGGGAGTAGTGAATACCCTCTTCATCCGAAGCCACATTGCCGAAAGCGGAGATCTGGAGAAAGGACTCGGCATTGAGATCATGGGAAACCCACTGCACGAAACTCTCCCAGCTCAGGGGCAGATATTGGTTTTCACGGGTTATGACATTGTACATGCGGTTGTTTTTGAAGTTGTAACGCTCCATGTTGGTTCCCCCGAGCCTTACCACTTCAACCTTTGCCTTTTTAAGGCTCTCCTCCACCATATCAAGATAGTAGGTGGGTGCCCAATTGGCTATATTGACCCCGTAAATATAAGGGGATATGGCCTTGGATTCACGTTGGGGATCAATGGTGATCCCGGGATAAGAGGCCCAGGATGCCGAAGATGCCGAAGATGCTGAAGATGCCGAAGATGTTTCGGATGCATGGCAATAAAAAACTGTGGAAATTATCAGGAGGGCAAACAAGGCTGATACAAAGGGCCCTGGCAAGGGCAGTGCAGATATGAATCCGGTGTTTGATCGGACACCCCCGGATATTCCTCCAGATGATATGAATCCGGTGTTTGATCGGACGCCTGTTCCGACACCTGATCTGATGCCTGTTCCGACACCTGATCTGATGCCTGTTCCGACACCTGATCTGACGCCTGTTCCGACACCTGATCTGATACCTGTTCTGATACCTATTATGACCCCTCTTATGACAG
>JADGBO010000320.1 GCA_015231465.1 Desulfamplus sp. | reverse complement strand
CATAAGCAGAACCACCCCGGTCCACAACGGAAACAATTTTTTCATATACCCCCCATGCCCTGACGGGCAAAACGGACGACTTTCATATAACGGCCATGCCCTGACGGGCACAACGAACAATGAAAGTAGGGGCGTATTGCAATACGCCCTTACTTAAAATATGGGGACTTTCATATAAAACCCCATGGCGGTGCATGATTTATAATCTTACCCTTGGGTCCAGAAGCCATATACAAAAATCCGCGGCCAGGTTGGACAGGGAAAATGCCAGGGCCATGAAGGCTATGCACGCCTGGATGGCAGGTATATCCCGGGTCTGGATGCTGGAAACCAGATAGCTGCCAAGACCCGGCCATGCAAATACGCTCTCCACCACCACCACACCGCCCAGTACATAACCCATTTGCAGGGCTATATAAGGTATCACCGGAACCATGGCGTTGCGAAGAAGGTGGCTTCTGAAAATTTTTGCCGGCGTGAGCCCCTTGCCCCGGGCAGTGAGGATGAACCCCTGCTGCCGGACGTTGCTGACCGCATCATTTAATATGGTGGTTGTGTAACCAAAAAGTGTCATGGCAAGGGTAAATACAGGCAGTACAAAATGGGCACCCCCGCCGTAACCAGATACGGGAAGAAGATTCAGCTTTACGCTGAACAGAAGGATCAGCAGCAGGGCCAGATAAAAATTGGGCACGGCAATGCTGGCCACGATGAGCATATCCAGCACTTTTCCCATCCAGGGCACCCTGGAAAAGAGAAACCCCCGGCCCTGCATCCCTCCAACAAAGACCATGGTCATCAAAAGGGAGATTACCATGGCCCCAAGGCTCAGTGTAAATGTGGGGCCAAGGCGCAGGCCCATCTCCCGGGAGACGGGCTGGCCGGTTCTAAATGAGTGGCCAAGATCACCTGTAACAGCACCGACGAGCCATGATCCATATTGCATAAACAGGGGGCGGTCCAGGTCGAAACGCTCCACAATGGCCTTTCTGCTCTCCATATCTCCGCTGTAGTCCTCCATGCCCACAAACACCTTCTGCAAAATAAGATCCGCAGGGTCCCCCGGGGAGAGTCGTACCATCATAAAACAGAGAAAGGTGGCACAGATAACGGTCAAAATCGTCAATCCCAGCCGTTTAAGTATATAAATAAGGGACATGGCTATACTCAATCTTCCAGATACACAAGTGTGTTGAGAAAAATCAGCCCCAGCCGTTCAGGTATATGGGTCAGGGAGATGGCTATACTCAGTCTTGGCTTTATACTCAATCTTCCAGATACATAAGGGTGTTCAGCATGTAGTCATGGGCCACGGGATTGAAGACAAATCCCTTGACCCTGGGAGATGTAACGATATTGACCCCGTAATAGGAGACATGAATCAGGGAGTGATCCTCAAAGGCAAGGGCCTGGGCCTTTTTGTAGATTTCAACCCTTTTTGCTGCATGGGTCTCCCTGATGCCGGCCTCCAACATCTCTTCTATCCCGCTGTGTTCATAGCCCCATTTGTTGTCCGAGCCGGTTTTTGAATATATTCTTCTCAGAAAGTAGTCAGGATCAGGAATCATGGCCGAGGCAAATGCGGCAAGGCGAACATCTCCGGGCTTCATCTCGGCGGTTATGGCGGACCAGTCCATGACACGCACATCGGCTTTAACCCCCACATTTTCCCACTGCTGGGCAATGGCCATGGCCATGGGCACAAGCCCGGGCCGCTGGGGATATGTGTAAAGGGTCAATGCAAGGGGTTTTCCACTCTTTTGCCGAAATCCTTTTTTACCCTCGCCCTTCCAGCCGGCAGCCGAAAGAAGCTCCCGGGAGAGTTCAGGGTCAAAGGCCGGCACCTTCAATGATGGGTTGGCAAAGGCCATTGTATCCTCATAGGCTCCGGCCGCTGGCCTGCCCATGCCGAAAAGGACATATCTCACAATCTCATCACGGTTGACGGCATGACTCAGAGCCTTTCTCACCCTGACATCGGCAAAGGGAGTATCTTTGAGGCTGCCGAAATTGATCTGATAGACCCTGGCAGTATTGGCGATGGTAACCTTGAGTCCCTTCTGCCGGAGAATATCCAGGTCTCCGTAGGGTGCATCCGGAATAAGATCCACGCTTCCCTTCTGAATTTCCAGGCTTCGGATGGCCGGATCAGGAATGGAGCGAAATTCAATTTTGCCGATTCTTGCCTTTTCTCCCCAGTAATCATCGAACTTCTCCAGGAGAACCTTCTGTTCAGCCCGTTTCCACTCCTTCAGCTTGTAAGGCCCTGTTCCAATGGGATGCACAATGATACCCTGATCGTTGGCTTTGGATTCAGGATGTGCCACAGCCATGTCCGCATAGACCAGGGTGGCCGGCAGGGGCGGATAAAGTCCGTCAGTTTCAATATGAAGAATCAGATCCCCGGCCGGTGAGATGCCCTTTATCCTTGTTATTCCTGCCAGGGAGGGGTTGATCCTCAAATTGCGGGTGAGGGCCTGGGCCACACTCTTTGCCGTAAGGGATTCGCCGTTGTGAAAGAGTACACCGGGGCGCAGGGTGATCTCCCAGGTGGTTTCAGAGAGCATTTTCCAGGATTGGGCCAGTCCCGGAACCAGGGCAAAATTGGGGTCTGCCTCCACAAGGGTCTCGGTGATCAAGGCCTTTTCCTTGACAAAGGTACCCTCTTTGGCCGGGTCCAGCCCGTCAATCTGCCACATCTCACCCACCCGCAGGGTATCTGCCGCGGCTGGTAAAGTCATGAATCCCGTAATGATTATGGCCATGAAAACTCTTTTAACAGCTTTTAACGATTTTATTGTAATCATTATTTCAAATCTCCTTTATTTAAAAGCCTTTAACACTTTTATTGTAATTATTGTTTTAAATATACTCTATTTCCGTCCGCTTATGAGATAACGCCGGTTCTTTGTGTAACTGATTCGGTACTCCAAGGGTCCGTGGCGGCGCTCATGTTCCAGAATTTGGGACATATCATCCCGGTGAATATCCCTGAATCCCATCTCCAGCATGAGGGCTTCAATCCTTTCCGGTGACGCTCCTCCGAAAAAGGGCAGATCCGACTCCTGTTCCATGTACTCTTTTTTCCAGGAGGAGTCGTTGTGGTCGCTCTTGTGGTTGCGGTCGCTCTTCTGGTTGCAGCCGCTCTTGTGGTTGCAGCCGGTCTTGTCCTTGCGGTGGCTCCTGCCGTCGTGGCCGAGATTGTACTTATGAGCGATATTTTTAACATACCGTATTACATCAGCAAAAAAGTGCCTGATATGCCCAGGTATGTCCCGGGGAATCCAAATTCCATCAATAACCACAGCAATACCTCCGGGTTTAAGAAGGCCTTTCCAGGATTCAAGGGCCTTTCCTGGATCGGGCAGAGTCCATACCAGGTGACGGGATATTACAACATCAAAGGTTTCCGGAGGAAAATCCGGAGATT
>JADGBO010000031.1 GCA_015231465.1 Desulfamplus sp. | reverse complement strand
TTGGAGAATAAAAAGCATGAATTTTAAAGAAAAAATTGCAGTAATCGGCCTCGGCTATGTTGGACTGCCCCTGGCAGCCCATTTCGGGGAGAAATATGATACCATAGGGTTTGACCTCAAAAAGAGCATCATTGATAATTGCAAAGCAATGAATGACCCCACCGGAGAAGTTGACAGGGAACTGTTCCAACGGGCGGTTAAATTTGTACCCACCACCGATCCAGAAATGATCAGGGATGCGGATTATATTATTGTTGCGGTTCCAACACCCATAGATGCTGCCCGGCGCCCTGACCTCTCTCCCCTGGAGTCAGCTTCGAGAACCGCTGGAAAGTATATGAAAAAGGGTGCCGTGATCATCTTTGAATCAACGGTCTATCCAGGTGTCACCGAGGAGATATGCATACCCATTCTTGAACGTGAGTCCGGTTACCGATGGAAGGATGAGTTCCATGTGGGTTACTCGCCGGAGAGGATTAATCCCGGGGACAAGGAACACACACTCACCACAATTACCAAGGTGGTCTCGGCAGATGATGGTGAAACCCTTGAAAGGGTCGCGGCCCTTTATGAGTCCATTGTCACAGCCGGAGTTCATAAAACCGGGACAATCAAGGAGGCCGAGGCTGCCAAGGTGATTGAAAACACCCAGAGGGATATCAATATCGCCCTCATGAACGAACTTGCCCTGATTTTCCACCGCCTGGGCATTGACACGAAAAATGTCCTGGATGCTGCCGGATCAAAATGGAACTTTTTAAAATTTTTTCCAGGTCTTGTCGGGGGACACTGCATCGGTGTGGATCCCTACTATCTCACCTTCAAGGCCCAGTCCCTGGGGTATCATCCGGAAATCATACTTGCAGGAAGGCGCATCAACGACAACATGGGACATGTCATTGTGGAAACGTGTATAAAAATGATGATCGGGGCAGATATCCAGGTCAAAAACGCAAAGATAGGGGTACTTGGACTTACCTTCAAGGAGAACTGTCCGGATATGAGGAACACAAGGGTCATTGATATAATAGATGAACTAAAAGGGTATGGTGCCCATGTAATGGTCCACGATCCCCTGGCCGACTCCCGGGAGGCCATGGAATATTACGGGGTCAATCTCTCTCCATGGGAGAGCATGAAAGAGCTTGGTGCAATTATCCTTGCAGTGCCCCATGAATTTTACAAAAGTATGGGTACAAGGGATATTGTGGCCCTGGTTGACAGAGGCGGAGTTGTCATTGATGTAAAATCCATACTGGAACCGGAGATTGCCCATGAATGTGGAGCTTGTTTCTGGAGACTCTAAGCGACCTTTCAAAGGGAACCTTCAAAGGAATTGAATTCCATATGCCGTATAAAGAAATCTTTAAATATATCACTCTTCACCCACACAACTGGCTGATAACGGGTGTTGCCGGATTCATAGGTTCCAATCTGCTGGAGACCCTTTTGAAAATGAACCAGAGGGTTACCGGACTTGATAACTTTTCCACAGGTTTTCAACACAATCTGGATCAGGTTAAAAATGCGGTCACCGAGAGGCAGTGGAGTAGTTTCAGCTTTATCCAGGGAGACATAAGGGACAGTGATGTATGCCGTGCCGCCTGTGACGGCCAGGACTATGTGCTGCACCAGGCCGCCCTTGGATCTGTGCCCCGCTCGGTGGCCGACCCCGCCCTGACCAACGCCAACAATATCACAGGCCATCTGAATATGCTCATTGCATCCCGGGATACCGGTGTAAAACGATTTATCTATGCCGCATCCAGCTCCACATACGGTGATCATCCTGATCTGCCCAAGGTGGAGGAGAAGATCGGCCGTCCCCTTTCCCCCTATGCTGTGACCAAATATGTCAACGAACTCTACGCCGATGTTTTCGGCCGAACCTATGGCACCAAAAGCATTGGTCTGAGATATTTCAATGTTTTTGGAAAACGACAGGATCCCTGTGGAGCCTATGCAGCGGTTATCCCCTTGTGGTTTTCGGCCCTGGTAAAAGGGACTCCCCTTTACATAAACGGAGACGGTGAGACCAGCCGGGACTTTTGCTATATAGATAACTGCGTCCAGGCCAATATCCTGGCCGCCGTCAACAGCAGAAGAATTGATTCCGTGAACAGGGTATATAATGTTGCGTTTGGAGAACGAACAACCCTCAATGAACTTTTTCGCATGATTCGGCAAAGGGTGGCGGTGACATATCCCCAGGCGGCCCGGGCGGAACCCCTATACAGGGATTTCAGGCCCGGGGATGTTCGCCACTCCCTGGCCGACATCTCCACTGCCCGCAAATTAATAGGATTCAATCCGGTTTTTTCTGTCTCCCGGGGACTGGATCATGCTGCCCGATGGTACATGGAAAATCTCGAATCAGTTACTCGAATCAGTTAATTGCCCCTGATACCACTATGCTTAGAGGAGAGGGGGTGCTGTTTCTGATTCTTTTGAGCTCATGGTGCTGTTGATTATACCACAAGCTCCATCTATCAAGCAGAATCCCTCCCTGGAGCAGTAATGAAAAGTCGTCATTTTTATACCCCCTTTCAAGCAAAGTCAAACCTTCAATGTACTCATCTTTGAAATGGGATGCAAAACCCTCAAGTCTCTTGTTCAACCGCTGGATATTTACATATCGTGCCGATTTTAACGCATAATCTATCTTTTCAACTATAGGACTGATCTTATCTCCTATTGGGCTCTCCTTATCTTCCGGTCCGCCCTTCTCTTCTGCCCCCTCCTCCCCGGGCATCCCATTTCCGATCATGCTGAAAACTGCAATGGAGCCTTCAACGGACTTCACAAGATGATCCACATCTTGTTTTATCTTTGAGGGTAAAATACCCATATGATACAAATTCATGACAATAAGTACCGAGGCTCCAATATAAACTGCAATGTAAGAGAGATTATGCCCGTCTCTTTTTTTCAAATTGTAGATTCCTACAAGTACCCCGGTAAAGGCAAATCCCATGGCAAGGATACCATTCACAAATATACCTGCAATACTCACCGATATTGCGAAGATACCCAAAAAACCCAGTTTTTTACCATTTGGAATATCCATAATAACCCTACTAAGTTATAGCACCTTCTATGAATGGCTGCTCAAAAACAGTCTCATTTTTTCTTAGAATTCTTCAAAAGATTACCCACAGTGCCGATGCTCCACCTCTCCTTGCCGGTACGGGTCTTCACTCCCATGGAAAAAAGCCTCTCCACAATCTCTTTTAAGCTCAAACCATCTTCTCTCAATGAAACAAGAAGGTTGAGTGTATATTCACGGTAGGCATCGGAGTCATTCCAGTCCGGTATCTCTTCCTGTTTTTCATAATCTCCAGGCAGGTCGGTATCGGAGTCACTGACCGTTATGGAATCGCCTTCGGGTGCAGGATCGCTCTCGGTTTCCAATCTGTTTTTATAGAATTTATAATAATTTGATATCACAAGGGGATGAAAGGTGTCTCGTCCTTCTGTTTCCGGTATGTAGCCCATTTCAGTCAACTCAGAGGAAATTTGGGACCATGTCATATCCCTGTTATCCTTGAGGTCGATAATGATCCGGCATATCTCATCCTTGTCGTATTCTCTCTTGGCACCGGAATCCTCACCGGCAGCTTCATGGGAACCTTCACCGGCAGCTTCACCAAAACCTTCACCAAAACCTTCCCCGGCAGGTTCACCGGAACCCTCATCGGCAGCTTCATCGGAACCTTCACCGGCAGCTTCACCGGAACCTTCACCGGCAGCCTCACCGGAATCCTCATCGGAAGCTTCATGGGAACCTTCACCGGCAGCTTCATGGGAACCTTCACCGGCAGCTTCATGGGAACCTTCACCGGCAGCACCCTGGGCATGGACACCCTCCTGGCCATCCGGCAAAACAGGAGTGTTCTCCAGTGTACTTGTACTTTCATGGCACCGACATGTTGATGACAGCCGGGGAATTACCTTATAAATTTCATCAACCTTCTTATAGATTTCATCAACCTTGGATGAGAGAAGATTAAAACGATGGATCATAGTCTCAACAGTATCAGAAAGTGAAATTTTCAATTGGGATTTTTCAGATTCGATTAAAAGAGGCTCTTCATGGGATTTAGGATTCATATTTCCATCTATCAAATGAAAATACTTCTCTTCAAGTCTCTCACATATTTCATCGTGATCCATTCCCAGTTCATTGGCCCAGGAATCAATATCCCGAATAATGAAAAGTGCTTCGGAGTGATAGTTGTCAATGGCTCCGGCTTCCTGGATATTACAAAAAAAATTGTCAAAATTTTCAATATGCTTTCTGATTTCTTTGGAATCTATTTCGAGTTGTGATGCAATTCCGGGTATTGAGATGTATTCCATGTGTTTCTCCATCAATTCTAATTAAAGTTTTAAATTAAGGGCATACTTCATCTATCATTTTACACTTTTCAGGCTTGTTCCACTGTTCGCAGGAACCCACGGCAATTCCTCCCTGCGAGGACAAGTCACGATTCATGCAAATAAAAAATGGTTTCAAATAAACTGTACAATTAATCACACTAATAGCACACCAAGAACGAAAGCGGCAAGCTTATTTTAACTGTATCTGCAACTTAAACCATTATTAATAAGTGTAAAAATCAAAATAACGCATATCCAAAAGTGATGCAACAACAATGATTTTCAAACCGATGCGAAAAAATGATTATGCTGTACCTATCCGGTGGGATGTGATAAAAGCCTGGTGTAAATATTCCCGCAGGTGACAACCATTTCATCTGCCTTGAAACAACAAAAAAATCAGGCAGAGCCTATCTGCCTGACAATCAAGTATTTACTGAAACAAGGAGTTGAGTTAAACCATGAAAAAAGAGACATCACCTGTCATTTCAAGACCTGTCATTTCAAGACCTGTCATTTCAGGACCTGGCATTTCAAGACCTGTCATTTCAGGACCTGGCATTTCAAGACCTGGCATTTCAAGACCTGTCATTTCAAGATATGTCATTTCGACACTTATCATTGCGACACTTTTGACCCTCTCGTTTTTGACCATCTCCTGTTCCACCAGGGGAGTAAGCGAACAGTATGCAGGAGCAACGGAACAACGCCTTGTGACCCACAGCTTGGATAAACTTGTATCTATGCTTCCCGATGCTCATTTTGAACCCCTCCGGGGACAGAATCTCTATGTGGAGTGCCACGCTCTCCAGGATGGTCTCCCGCTCCGGTATGCTCTCAAACGAATCAAAATGGAGCTTCGACAAAGATACGGATGTACCATTGCCGACTCTCCGGATGCCTCGGATGCAGTCTGCGATTTTTTCTTCACCGCCATTGGTTCCGACAGGGACAGCATGGGATTCAGAACCCCTGAGTTTATGGTACCCGGGGCTGCCGGCACCGTAAGTATCGATATTATCGCCCTTGACATGTACCACGGAATTTCGGAACTCTATTATTACATAACAGATACTTCAAACAACATGGTTGCCAGGGGAGACCGCATCAAATCCATCATACGCACGGATAAACTCTCGCTGCCCATTATTTCCATTCCCATAAGCACCTTAGATTGAGATGGATTAAAAATATGCCCGTCATTGATGCCGCCAAAACCTTTGTGGCCCTTTTTGCCTCCATCCTGCTGCTATCCATGGGTTCGGCCCTTCAAAATACCCTGTTGAGCCTGAACCTCAGATACTCGGGTTTTCCCGAATATATTGTGGCCTTGACCATGTCCGGATATCACATTGGCATGATCGCAGGTTTTTTCATATGTCAGCAGGCCGTGAGACAGGCGGGTCATATCCGTGCATTTACGGCGTTCAGTGCCATTGCATCCGTGGCAGCCGTTGCACACGGATTCCACTCTTCTCCGGTTTTATGGTTTATCCTGAGATTCATGAGCGGAATCTGCATAGCAAGCCTCTATATGGTTGTGGAGAGCTGGCTCAATGAGATGGTAGCCCACAATATAAGGGGCAGAATGCTCTCCCTGTACATGATCGTTGTCTATTTCGGTAACGGCATCGGCCAGGTTATGCTCAACATGGCTGATATTGAGGGCAGTGAACTCTTCATGATCCTCGGCATACT
Organism: Desulfamplus sp.; assembly: GCA_015231465.1. Lineage (GTDB taxonomy): Bacteria > Desulfobacterota > Desulfobacteria > Desulfobacterales > Desulfobacteraceae > Desulfamplus. The sequence continues at coordinate 14,037 of JADGBO010000031.1, read as the reverse complement.
CTTCTCCCTCTGCATCGTTCCGGTGGCATTGACAAGGAGCATACACCCAAAACCCCTGAAGGTGGTCACCTACAACTTTATAAACCTCTTCAGGCTGGCACCCTTCAGTATGCTGGGAAGCTTCATATCCGGCATGATTCTGGGTGCCTTTTATGTCATGGGGCCGGTTTACTGCATTGACAGAGGGTTTGACCTCTCTATGATAACCTTATTTATGATGGTTACAATATGGTCGGGTCTTATATTCCAATGGCCCATGGGCTCCATCTCGGACCGCTTTGACCGGCTGACCATACTGGCGGGACTCAGTGTTTTCGTTACCATTGTCTCTTCACTGATAATCATGACTGAAGTTGCAGGGTTTCCCACCTTGCTTATACTCTCTATATTTTTCGGACTATCCTTTACCATCTATCCGGTATCCGTTGCAAGGGCCCAGGATAATATAGACGAAGAGAACATCGTGCCCATAAGTGCAGCCCTTATTTTATGTTACAGTATAGGAAATGCCCTGGGTCCCATACTCTCATCCGGATTCATGCACACCGCAGGCACTTCCGGACTGTATCTTTTCTGTGCATTATCCACAGGTATCATGGCGATACTAAGCCTTTTCTTCCGACGCAGGAGAGCAGGCCGGACCGATGATCTCACACCCTTTGTTCCTCTGCCACGAACATCGCCTGTCATAAGCTCCCTCCATCCACACAGGCCGGAAGAGGTAGAGATGCCATAATAACCCGACAAAACAGAATTTAAGGATGAAACAAAATGTCCCTGGTAAAACAGAGAAAGACAACCAGGCGGATCACCGTTGGAGATGTGCCTGTGGGGGGCGGTTCTCCCATTGCTGTACAATCCATGACCAACACCTTCACAAGGGACGTGGATGCAACAGTGGCCCAGATTAAACGTCTTGCCCAGGCAGGATGCGAAATTGTCAGGGTGGCGGTTCCGGACATGGAATCGGCATCTGCCATAGGTGAAATTGTGCCCAGGATAACCATACCGCTGATTGCCGATATCCATTTCGATTACAAACTTGCCCTGGCCTCTGCCCGGGCAGGTGCCCAGGGCCTTAGAATAAATCCGGGCAATATAGGCGACGGACATAAGATAAAGGCTGTTGCCGATTGTGCCAAATCCCTGGGAATATCCATCCGGGTAGGTGTAAATTCAGGCTCCCTGGAAAGAAGCATTGTTGAAAAGATGGGCAGCGGTGCCCCTGCCATGGTTGAGAGTGCCCTTGCAAACATCCGGATACTTCGTGATATGGATTTCCACGACATAAAAGTATCCCTCAAAGCCTCGGATGTCCCCAGGACCGTTGAAGCCTATCGCCTCATATCGGAAAGGACAGATACCCCCCTCCATGTGGGGGTGACCGAAGCCGGGGGACTCTTCCCGGGAATCACCAAATCTGCCCTGGGCATTGGAATGATTCTTGCGGAGGGCATAGGTGACACCATACGGGTTTCCCTGACCAGGGATCCGGCGGAAGAGGTTCGGGTGGCCTGGGAGATACTTCGTTCCCTTGGGCTAAGAAGCCGGGGACCTGAAATCATTTCATGTCCCACATGCGGAAGATGCCGTATTGACCTTTTTGACGTTGCCCACAGGGTTGAAGAGGCACTTTTGAACTGCCCCGCCAGTATAAAGGTGGCCATCATGGGGTGTGCGGTGAACGGCCCGGGGGAGGCCAGGGAGGCGGACATAGGCATTGCCGGGGGAGACGGCAATGCCGTTTTGTTCAAAAATGGCCGGGTGGTAAGGAAAATCGACCAGGAGAATATGGTACGGGAGCTTCTCGAAGAGATTGAGCAAATTCTTGGGGACCCCTTCCTGAATTGTGACCCGGCATAAAGGTGGCTGAGGTTCTCTAAGCCTTACACGGTAAGTATTTTCATATAAAAAACTGCTATTCTATATTCTGGAGGAAAACAAATGGGAAATAAAGTGACAACGGCAATTAAACCCACCCGGGAAGAGGACTATCCCATGTGGTATCAGGAAGTGGTCAAGGCTTCTGAAATGGCGGAAAAATCTTCTGTGAGGGGCTGTATGGTCATCAGGCCCTGGGGATATGCACTGTGGGAAAACATGGTTGCTCAACTGGACTCCATGTTCAAGGCGACCGGGGTTAAAAATGCCTACTTTCCCCTATTTATACCCCTCAGCTACCTTGAAAGGGAGGCCGAGCATGTTGAAGGATTTGCCAAGGAGTGTGCGGTTGTAACCCACCATAAGCTGGAACAGGGTGAAAACGGAAGGCTTGTTCCGGCAGGGGAGCTTGCAGAACCCCTCATTGTAAGACCGACTTCGGAAACCATCATTGGAGAGTCCATGTCAAGGTGGATATCCAGTTACCGGGACCTTCCCCTGCTCTTGAATCAATGGGCCAATGTGGTGCGGTGGGAGATGAGAACACGCATATTTCTAAGAACCAGCGAATTTTTATGGCAGGAGGGCCACACGGCCCATGCCACGGAACAAGAAGCCCGGGAGAGGACATACCAGATGCTGGAGGTCTATACCAAATTTGTGGAAGAGTATCTTGCCATGCCTGTCATCAGAGGGTACAAATCCGATTCCGAACGATTTCCAGGTGCGGTGGAGACCACATGCATTGAGGCCATGATGCAGGATAAAAAGGCCCTTCAGGCAGGTACATCCCACTTTCTTGGACAAAATTTTGCCAGGGGATCGAACATAAGATTCCAGGATGGTGACGGCAACGAGCAGTTTGCATGGACAACCTCCTGGGGTGTCTCCACAAGGATGATCGGCGGCATGATCATGATCCACGGAGATGACGACGGCGTTATAATGCCCCCCAGGGTGGCTCCGGCCCATGTGGTTCTGCTGCCAATCTTCAAAAATGATGAAGAGAGATCAATGGTTATGGAGTATGTTGACTCCCTGGCCCGGGAACTGGGAGATATACCCTATAAAAACAGACCAGGTCTCGTGGTGGAGATAGATGACAGAGACACCGGAGGTGCCAGGGGCTGGGACTGGATAAAAAAGGGCATCCCGGTCCGGGCGGAGATCGGCCCCAAGGATATTGAAAAGGGTGCTGTATTTGCGGCAAGAAGGGATGAGTCCCCCAAAGTTAGAAAATCCATCTCCCGGGGCGACTTCGTGGGAGGCATTGTTGATATGCTTGAAGATATCCAGGCAAATCTCTACAAAAAGGCCCTTGAATTCCAGCGTGCCAATACCTTTGAGATGGATGATAAAAATAAATTTTATGATTTTTATACATCTTCCGGAAAGGGTATCCACGGCGGCTTTGCCATGGCCCACTGGTGCCGGAGCAGGGAGTGCGAATCAGCCATAAAAGAAGACCTCTCCGTAACCATTCGCTGCATTCCCTTTGACAGCAGGGAAGAGGAGGGAAAATGCATCTGCTGCGGCACAAAAAGCCCCGGAAGAGTTCTTTTTGCAAAGGCATATTGATATTCATCAGGTTTTAAACACGATGGTTATTATAGTGTTCCAGATAATGAAATTGGCAACCGTACTGTAGGGGCAGTCCCTTGCGGCTGCCCCCGTGGCTGCCCCCCCTGTGGCTGCCCCTGGGAATGGATTTGCTGAAATATTATTCCGGAAGTCTATAGAGATGGTTATTAGAGATGGTTATTAGAATTGGTGACATTCTGGACACTGTCCAGGGGTACAATCCCGAAGCCCGGCTGGATGTGATTGCAAGGGCCTATGTCTATTCAGCCCAGGTTCATGAAGGTCAGGTAAGGCTCTCCGGGGAGTCATATCTCTCCCACCCCCTGGAGATTGCCGGCATTCTTGCAGGCATGAAAATGGATGTCGATACCATTGCCGCGGGCCTTCTCCACGATACAATCGAGGATACCCATACCACGAGGGAAGCCATAGAGAATATGTTCGGCCCTGGCATTGCCCACATTGTATCTGGTGTAACCAAAATATCCAAGCTGACCCTGTCCGACAAGACCGTGCGCCAGGCAGAGAGCCTTAGAAAGATGATTCTGGCCATGGCCGACGACATAAGGGTTATCCTGATAAAACTTGCGGACAGGCTCCATAACATGAGAACCCTTGGATATCACGTTCCTGAAAAACAAAAACTCATTGCCCGGGAAACCCTTGACATTTACAGCCCCATCGCTGCACGGCTTGGAATTTTCTGGTTAAAGCAGGAGCTTGAGGATATTTCGTTTTTCTACACCAACCAGGAAGAGTACCAGGCCATTGACAACCTTGTTAACAGGGCCCGGGACGAAAAGGAAGCCTATGTGAGAGAGGTCAAGGACACTCTTAACAGAAAAATGGAGGAAGCCGGTATTACAGCCCGAATAAAGGGGCGTTACAAGCAGCATTACAGTATCTATCAGAAGATGCTCTCCCAGAACCTGGAATTCAATCAGTTATATGACATAATTGCCTTCAGGATAATACTTGAAAAAAAGAGTCAATGCTATGAAGCCATGGGACTCATCCATGACATGTGGAAACCCATCCACTACAAGTTCAAGGATTACATTGGAATACCCAAGCCCAACGGATATCAGTCCCTGCACACCACGGTCATAGGCCCCCACGGAGAAAGGGTGGAAATTCAGCTTCGCACCCGGGAGATGGATGAGATTGCAGAGTCAGGTATTGCTGCCCACTGGAGTTACAAGGAGGGGGCTTCCATTGATGAGCGTACCGGTAAGACCTTTGCCTGGCTAAGGGATCTTGTGGAGCATCAGAAGGATTTTACGGATCCGGATGAATTTCTTGAAAACGTAAGGATTGATCTCTTTCCGGACGAGATATATGTATTCACCCCCGAAGGGGAGATAAAAACCCTTCCCAAAGGTGCCACACCTGTGGATTTTGCTTATATGGTTCACTCGGAGGTTGGTGACGAGTGTACCGGAGCCAAGGTAAACGGCAGGCTCGTTCCCCTGGATTACAAATTAGAGACCGGCAATACCGTCAAAATCATCACAACCAAGCATCACCATCCCAGTGCGGACTGGATACATTTTGTAAGAACCGTCAAGGCAAGAACAAAAATCCGCCAGTGGATCAAGGCCCAGGAGAGGGAGCGGGCCATATCCCTGGGTCGGGAGATGTGCGAAAAACTTTTTCGTAAAAAAAATCATAATTTTACGGCTCTTCTGAAATCAGGTGAGATCGAAAAGGTAACTTTTGAAGACTATGGATTCAAGTCCGTGGATGATCTCATTGCCCATGTGGGTTTCGGCAAAATAACCCCCCTCCAGATTCTTCACAAGGCTGTGCCCGATTCCGAAAAAAATGGTGACCGGGAAAGAGCCCCTTCCCTGCTGCAAAAACTCATGGGAAGAAGAAAAACGTCCAGGCCAAAGAGAGGGGACGGAGTTGTCGTCAAGGGCCTTGACGATATTCTGGTTAAGTTTTCAAAATGCTGCTCTCCCCTTCCCGGAGACGATATTATCGGATATATCACCCAGGGCCAGGGGATCAAGGTGCATCGAAAGGGGTGCCGCCACACCAGTGCCCTGAGTCCCGAAAGAAAAATAGAGGTGGAGTGGACCAATGAAGAGAGCAAGACAGATACGTACCACGCAAGGCTCAGAATCAATTCCACTGATCGCCACGGACTTCTCGCTGATATGGCAGGTGCCATCAATAAATGCAATGCAAACATCGACAATGCCAGCACCGAAACATCCGATGACGGAGTGGTCACAAGCTACTTTACCATATCGGTGAAGAGCATTAATCAGCTCCACAAAATAATGACCTCATTGCAAAATATAAATGGAGTCAAAAAAGTCAGAAGAGTGGTTGCAAACAGCGAGGAGTAATGACAGGTCTCCTTAAATTCTATAGCTTTCCAGATAACGGCCATGGCCGCATCACCGCCACAATCAAAGCATTAAAGTCCAGGGAGCCTTAAATCATGAGGAATTTCATATAAATTAAATTGGGAACCATACTGTAGGGGGCAGTCCCTTGCGGCTGCCCCTTAAGATACTATGTCAACCCGGGTAGGTATGTTATCATCATACTGTAGTCCCTTGCGGCTGCCCCTTAAGATACTATGTCAACCCGGGTAGGTATGTTATCATGCAACTTTTGTTATTTTGCCCGATTTAATACATTTAGTGCAGACATCAATCCTTCTGACACTCCCCTGGTGCAGGGCACGCACCCGCTGAAGATTAGGGTTGAAACGACGTTTATTGACATTATGGGCATGTCTGATGTTTTGCCCCCCCATGGTTTTTTTCCCAATATTTTACCCTCTTTTGACATTTTATGTCTCCTTAAGATTTAATTATTAAGTTGATCCGGACAGTTAAACCGTAATCCTATACATCCGATCCTTTTAAATGTAAAGAAAAATCAGGAAAAATCATGGAACCCTTCATAATGAACCCTTCATAATGAACCCTTCATGAGAGATTGGAAAGAGAGATTGGAAAAACAGGCTTGAAAAAAATAAGCTTGAAAAAAATAAGCTTGAAAAAATAGGCTTGAAAAAAATAAGCTTGAAAAAAATAGGTTTGGAAAAAATAAGCTTGAAAAAACAGGCTTGGAAAAATAGGCTTGGAAAACAGAATTAATGCTTGACAAAAGAGTGGATTTGAAATTTCATAAAATTCCGTCTCCAAATCTAAAAAACATCCATGGGGACTCTGTTTAAAAAATGGCATCTTTCATTGATCACTTTAACTTTTTTGATGGAAAGGAGGGCGGCAATTACTCCCCTGCACCTGAAAGATAAGGGGGTTTTATTACCGCATTTTTATGAAAGTAATTAAAATCGGCGGCGGCTGTCTCAAGGGAGAATCGGTTGTCGCAAATATTCTTGGTCTCATTGCGGAACGGGGAAGAGGTCATATTTTTGTACTCTCGGCACTTTACGGAATCACGGACAAACTCATGGACGGAGTATGGACATCCCTGAAGGATGAGGAGCAGATTCCTTCAATAATAAACGAAATCCGCCAGGAACATCTATTCCTTGCCAGGGTTCTGATGGAGTCGGAAATGGATTTCAATGCCTTGAAACAGGAGATAGACAACCATTTTATAACCCTGGAACGCTACTATTACGGCATCAACTTCACCCGGGAGGCCACACCAAGGATGCAGGACATCATAACCAGCTATGGAGAACGTCTTTCGGTGATACTAATGGCCAGGGCCCTTGAAAGCCGGGGAGAAAATGCCCATTTCATAATGCCCCAGGATGCCGGTATTGTTACGGACGGCCGTTTCGGAGATGCCACGGCCAACATGCAGGCAACTTCGGAGAATCTCGGTAAAACCGTTAAACCCCTTATGACCCACGACAAGATCCTATTTATTCCAGGTTTTTTCGGAATCAGTGCCGCCGGCGAAGTTACCACCTTTGGAAGGGGGGGAAGCGACTATTCGGCAGCGGTGGTGGCCGCGGCCTTGAAAGTAGATATCCTGGAAATATGGAAAGACACCGAAGGCTTCATGTCCGCGGACCCGGCGGTGGTCCCCCGGGCAAACCTTATATCGGTTCTCAGCTATGAAGAAGCCTCCGAGCTTGCCTATGCCGGTGCTTCCATACTGCACCCGAGAACCGTGGAGCCGGTGAGAAAGTCAGACATAAACATTGCCATAAAAAATACCCTTGACCCGGATGGTCCTGGCAGCCTGATTACCGAAAAAGCAGTGCCTGTTCCTGGTGTTATTAAAAGTATCTCACACGCCAGGGACATTGCCGTTCTAAAGGTGTATGCATCCGGCGTGGGACTCCGCCAGGGAATCCTTGCCCGTATAGCAGGCCGTATTTCAGATGCCGGAATCAATATAAAATCCGTGGTCACCTCCCAGACATGCATAAGTTTTCTGTTTGCCGGAAAAGATGTTGACAAAGCACACAATCTGATTGAATCCATGCATCCCAGACTGCACAGGGAATCCGAGGTATTGAAGGATAGTGCCCTTATAAGTGTGGTGGGGGACGGTCTTCACAACCACAGGGGTATTGCCGCCCGATGCTTTACCGCTGTTGCCCAGGCAGATGTCAATATAGAGATGATCTCCTTCGGCCCTTCCAGGGCTGCCCTCTATTTTCTTGTGAGGGAAGATGACCTGGAGAGGACAATCATATCATTGCATGACCATTTCGTATGATTTTATAGTTTTCCAGATAATGAAATCGGCAACCATACTGTAGGGAATAACTTGCCCATTCTCCCTCCGGCAAGTCCGGGAGAGGGGTGCTGCCGCCTTCTTACGGCTTCAACAGGATTTAATACAATGGAAAATGAACAAGAAAAAGATAAAAACATTGAAGAACTTGAGGGGAGGATTGAGAAACTTCAATCCCAGAAAGAAGTGCTTTTGAGAGATTTGAGTGCCGCCGAGGAGACCCTTGAGACAACAGTCAATATGTATGCAAAGTATTTTCCTGCAATTCTCGAATACATAAAAGACAGCAACAGTACATTCACCAAATCCATCAAGGAATTGAGCATGGCAATGAAAGAGGCGGCTCCTGTCAAAAAGATAGAACCGATTCTCTCCCAGATACAGACAGCCATGATCAACGAAGTTGCAGAGGATCAGTCAAAGGCCAAAGGCTCCTTGTTCAAAAGCCTTTTCAAAGATTCTGAAAAAAAAAACCAGGAGATTGATCTCAATGACTATATTGATGACATCAAAACCGGATACATAAACCTCACCAACTCCATGAAGGAGAGTCTTGATTCCAGCTACAACACAAAATTAAACCAGCTTGCCACCCAGTTTCAAGGAGCTGAAAACTTTGATGAGATCAGACAGCTTCAGGATGAACTCTTTTCACTTATCCAGCAATATATATACAATATTGGTTCGGACAGAGAAAAGATGGCTGTCTTTGTCAAAGATATTGTCAAGAGGATTCTCCAGATCGAAGCCGGCATCAACAGTTCCTTCGGTCATACCAATGCAGCCATTAAATCAAGTGAAATATTCGAGAGCATCCTGAACAAGGAGATTGGGGATCTTAAAAGCAACATGGATGTATCCCAGCGCCTTGAAGATCTGAAAAACCATGTATCACAAACCCTCTCTTCCATTGAGACGGCCTTGAAGGAGAAAAGCTCAAAAGATATTTCTCTCAAAACAATATCTGAAAAAAACAGAACCGAATTCAAGGCCGGATTTTCAAAACTGAAAAAAGAGCTGGATCAGGCCATCAAGCACTCAAAGGATCTTGAAACCAAACTCAACCAGGATCCTTTGACCAAAGTATATAACAGACGGGCTTATAATAAACGCATGTCCGATGAGATGGAACGATTTTTGAGATACGGCACCATCTTTTCCATTCTTGTTCTGGACATCGACTTTTTCAAAAAAGTGAACGATACCTACGGTCATGTAATAGGCGACAAATGTCTCCAGGAGATAGCACGGCGGACAGCTCCCCTACTCCGTAAAAATGACATGCTTGCCAGGTATGGCGGAGAAGAGTTTGTGATCATCATGCCGGAAACCCCTTCCGGAGGAGCCTTGAAGGTTGCTGAAAAAATCAGAAAAAATATTGAAAAAATAGAGTTCTTATATAAAAAGGAGACAATCAAGATGACGGTAAGCATAGGAGTCTCCCAGGTGAACAGCGGGGACAAGAACCATGAAAAGGTTTTTGAAAGGGCGGACAAGGCCCTCTACAGGGCAAAACAGGAGGGGAGAAACCGTGTGGTCGTTGCAGCCGTTGACGACAACAATCAAGACCATTGAAGCCCCGGCTCCTTGTATAAGGTTTTACCTCAAATATGCAAAACTTATGATGGAGTCAGGGCAAACACCCCGCTCCTTTTGTAAGATTTTACCTATAGATTTCCAGATAACGAATTTGTCAAATTACTTTGTCAAACCCGTAAATAGAGGGTTTGGGCTGCCAATTTCGTTTTCTGGAGTAATACCTACATAAAATTTAAAAAATGGAATTTCAAAACAGATACATACAGTTTCGGGTGACACTTCATTATAAGCCACATAACTGTAATTTTATCGAAAGGATGGCACAATATAACCATGAAAGGATGGCACAATATAACTATGAAATGTTCCACTAATCCAGGCATTGAATATCTCTTGAATCATCCCGGAACCCTCAAGGTCATACAAGATACAAACAAGGAGACAAAGGCGAGAAGAGCCTTTGTTCCCTGTCGATGCCGGGTATTTTCCAGTCCGGTCATCTCCCTTGAAGAGCAAAAAAAATACTATTTTCACATTAACCGTGAATCGGCATCAATACTCCCCCATATTATTCATAACAATGTACAAAAGCTGGTGCCGGCCCGGGACGACGATCCCTGCATAAAAGATATCTTCAACAGAAAAAGAGCCATAGGCATTGTCTTTTCCGGCGGTCCTGCTCCTGGAGGACACAATGTTATTGCAGGAATTTTTGATGCTGCCATGAAAGCCAATCCCGAGTCAAAAATTTATGGATTCATTCTGGGGCCCAACGGTATCCTTGAAAATCACCATGTGGAGATAACACAAGAACTTGTGGATCAATACAGAAACCTGGGCGGCTTTACCATGATCAAGACCGGCAGGACAAAAATAGACTCCCAACAGAAGGTAGAACTTTCAAGGCAGGCATGCATATCCCTCAATCTTGATTCTCTGGTCATTGTGGGGGGAGACGATTCCAATACCAATGCAGCTTTTCTTGCCCAAAAGTTGAAGGATGACGGTATCCAGGTCATAGGTGTTCCCAAGACCATTGACGGAGACATTCAGGTTAAGGATGACAACGGGCATAGCCTGTGTGCCACATCCTTTGGTTTCCATTCCGCGGCAAGGGCCTTTGCCCAGAACATAAGCAACCTCTGCACCGATGCAAGTTCTGACCTCAAATACTGGCATGTATGCAAGGTTATGGGACGTGTGGCCAGCCACCTGGCCCTGGAGACGGCCCTGCAGACCCACGTAAATCTCACACTCATCGGAGAAGACCTTGCAGATTATGTTGACCATGCCCGGCTCACAAAAGCAGAAGAGAGGGGAGAGGTTGACTACACGGCCTTCGGAATTACACTGCGTCGTCTCTCAAGACTGATATGTGATGCCATTGTGAAAAGGGCCGGGGCCGGAAAAAATTACGGGGTGATGATAATACCTGAAGGTGTGCTGGAGTTCATCAACGAGATACAGATTTTTATCATAAAGCTAAATACCATCATAGCAGACTACAACCAGATACATGATCTGGATTTCCATGCATCCTTTCCGTCCCTGGATGCCAAGCTTGAGTATCTTCGCAGGCTATCGAGGGGGATAACCGAAAAAAAAGCCTCTCCCATATGGAATGCCCGTGACGACGAACTGTTCAACGACCTTCCGGCATTCTTCCAGGAGGGACTTCTCGTGGAGCGGGATACCCATGGCAATTTCCAGTTTTCCCAGGTTGAAACAGAGAAAATTATAATGGATATGGTAAAGGATTATCTTCACATCCTCAAGGAGAAGGGAGAATATAAGGTGGGTATTCACAAGGAGCTGTTCTTCAATGCCATGAACAGGGCCTGCCTTGATGCCGATGCTTACGGAAAAATTCTCTTTCGAAATTACGGAGATTCCCTTTATCTTCTCGTAAAGAAGAACATCATCTCCCAGAAGACCCTTAAAAAGGCATTGATGGATTCAGGCATGATCAATGAAGATGAAAAGATACCCGATGCAGTAATTGACATCTATAAAAAATCAGTCCCCAATTTCAAGACCCAGACCCATTTTTACGGGTATGATGGAAGGGGAAGCAACCCCACAAAGTTTGACTGCAACTACACATATAATCTGGGACTTACCGCATTTGGACTCATCGCAAGCGGAGCCACGGGCCAGATGGCGGCAATCAGGAATCTTGAGCATGATTTTGAACAATGGGAACCCATTGGAATTCCCCTTGCAAAGCTGATGCACCTGGAAGAGAGAAAAGGAAGGCTCACCCTGGTAATGGAAAAGAGCATTGTGGATCTCCAGTCAAATGCATTCATCATCCTTAAATCCATGCGTGAAAAGTGGCTCGCGGCGGAACATGGAGAGGATCACTACAGGAAACCCGGGCCTGTAAGGTTCCGGGGAGACAGTGAAGAGGACAAACCCATAAGTCTTGTACTCAACTCCATCCAGGTTCCCGAAGGGCAGTGAAGTCATCAAGGGCCTTTTTCAAAGCCGAGGTGTGAATATCCGCGGCCATGTGGACAGGACTCTTTCCATTTATAGGATCCCAGGATGCCGGATTTGCCGTGCAGAAAAACTGCACCTCAAGTCCATATCTGACCCTTGCCTCATCAATGGAAAGTCCCTCTATTTTAGCCCCGGCATCCCAGGTTGCCCCGCAAGGGGCACCCCGGCGGATACAAACCTTTTTAATAGTACCTTCCTGTACGGTAACATCAATCTCAGGGGTTCCGAATATCTCTCCATATGTCCCAAGACCCTGATGACGGGCAAGCATACAGCATAACGATGGAGTCATGGCATGGCTCCTGGTCATCTTTTTGCCCGAAGCCACCACCGGAATACCACTTTTTTCACATATCCGTGACAAATCCTCGGAAAGATCGGGGTGGGTAAGATAATCCAATACAAGATCAGCATCTATCCTGGATGGAAGCAGGGAGGATGCATCATCTATTAAAGGCGGAAGATCCTCATCAATATTAATAACTTCCATGCCAAAACTCTTTCCGGCCAATCTTTTCATGCCTGCAATTTTACTTGCAGCCGATCCCTTTTGTTGAAAAACAGTAATTTTTTGCAAAGAACCGCATCTTTGCAAAGAGCTGCATTCTAAAGAACATCCAGTATCAGAAATGGGATTGTCAATGACCTTCTCCACACCACGAGAATCAAACATACTTAAAACCCAATATCCTGGTTGATAAGAACAATCTTCACCCTTTTGGGGGGAAAACACTTCTCGGTAATTGACCATGTGTTGCATATCCGTTCCGGCGATTTGCAGTTATGGCAGAATCCCGTTTTTACGCAGGGGGTCTTCTTGTCAAGGTTCATGGTATTGACCGGAGCAGCGTAGTTTTTAATACGGTACATGGCATCTTCGAGATCGCAGCATATTTTGTTTCTTCCCACAAGAATAATTACATGACGGGGACCAAATGTTATGGCTCCAATGCGGTTGCCGATCATGTCAAGATTTACAAGAGTTCCATCTTCGGTAACGGCATTGGTTCCGGTAATGAAAAGATCACAGTGCAGAGAATTCCTTCTTAGAGCCATCTGCTCTTCAGCCGGAACCGATTTATCAAAGGTGTTTATGACCTCATATTTCCCATCGTCCTTGAGTGCATGGAAAAGTCCGGTGGAGACAAAGGTCATGGAACCGCCCCAGGATACGGTTTTTATGTCGTCAAGCCCTGCAATGATCCGGTTCAGTGCAATCTCCCTGGCATCATCACCGTTTTCGGCGATATAAACCTCGAAATTATTCTCTTCCAGATTTTCCTTTACCTTTTCCAACCGATGATTCCAGTAGTTCAATTCAGGATTTTTCATGTCTTTTTAAAGGCTCTCCCCGGGTTTGTAAAACATGAACGGGGTTTATTGCCTTCTCCTTTTTTAAAATTATTTGAATTTTTATGGTAAGTCCATTTTTATGGTAAGTCTTATGGTAAGTCCCAGGTTCTCCCAGGGACTTACCCCGGATATAGCTTTCCAGATAATGAAATTGGCAACCGTACTGTAGGGGCAGCCCCCTGTGGCTGCCCCTGGGAATGGATATGCTCAAAGATTTTTCTGGAAGTCTATAGTTCCCCCTATCTATTCCCTGTAAGAAGATTCAGGGCTTCCCAGTATTTTTCAGATGTTTTACTGGTAATCTCCCGGGGAAGATTGGGCCCGGGAGCTTTTTTATCCCAGTCCAGGGTTTCAAGCCAGTCCCGGACAAACTGTTTGTCAAAGCTCTTCTGGCCGCCTCCCGGGACATAACTCTCCCGGGGCCAGAACCTTGATGAATCAGGTGTCAATACCTCATCAATCAAAATAATATCTCCGTCTGCAATACCAAACTCA
>JADGBO010000319.1:1885-3456 GCA_015231465.1 Desulfamplus sp. | reverse complement strand
ATCATCCAAATCTCCATCTAACGACAAAAAAGGCTCCTGTACCGGAAAAAAAGCCGGAAAAACCCACCCTGTTTCTCCCAGGGAGAGAGCAAAACACCCGGAATTTCAAAACAAGGAAGATATTATAAGGCAGCTTTTTAAATTAACCGATCCAGCCAGAACATCACTCAAGATTGCAAATCTTGCCGAGTCCTTTGGCCTCATGCTGGTTAAGCTGGAAGTGAGAGAACTCAAGCAGGAAGCCCTGATTCAGGATCTTAAAAAGAGCAACAAAAATCTTCAGGAAACCATACACAGACTCATGCTGACCCAGGATGTAACCATCAACAGCATGGGAAATCTTGCCGAGTACAGAGACCCCGAGACCGGCGGCCACATAAAGCGCACACGAGGCTATGTTGAGTGCATGGCCACAGAAATCATGAAACGGGGGTTATATCCTGACAATCCACTTACAGAGCAGGATATAGAAATGCTTACCAAATCTGCCCCGCTCCACGATATAGGCAAGGTGGGTGTTCCGGATTCGGTATTGATAAAACCAGGCCGCCTCACTGACGAGGAGTTTGAGGAGATGAAAAAACATACCGTGTATGGCCGTGATATAATTGCCTCCTCGGAGCAAACCCTTGGCCAGGACTCCTTTCTCGCCATAGCAAGGGAGATTGCCTCTTCCCACCATGAAAAATGGGACGGTACCGGTTATCCGGATGGAAAAAAGGGGAATGAGATTCCGCTTTTTAGAAGAATAATGGCCATTGCCGATGTCTATGACGCTCTCATATCCAAACGGGTATATAAAGATGCCTTTTCCCATGAAAAGGCGGTCTCCATTATCTGCGAAGGGAGGGGTACCCAGTTTGACCCGACACTTGTGGATCTCTTTGTTTCCATAGATGATCAGTTTAGGAAAATTGCCCTTAAGTATGCCGACTTAGACTAAAGCATAACAAACTCTCAATCGGACAATATCTTGACAGAAAGTGAAAAAATGACAAAAGACAAAAATATCCTGAAACCATTAAGCGGTCGTATTGCAATGCTTCTTGATGAATTGAGCCACATTTTGAACAATCACGGTATTAACGACGAAAATCACCAAGATAAGGATGATAAAGCATCTCTACAAGAGAACTTTTCGCGATGCACCATCATGGTGGATGATGCTGTTGATTTAACCGTTTCCCGTCTTGACCATACAGATACCCTTCGCATTGAATCATATCTTCCCGAAGCAGACAGACCGATTGATGGAAAAATTGCAAGACAGCTGTGTGAAGCCAATCTCTTCTGGAAGGATACCGGCGGAATCACACTGGGGCTGACACCGGATAAAAAGAGGGTTATGCTCCGTTACGATACATCTATTAAATATATGGAGATTAATGCTTTCAAGGAGCTGATAGAGGGGTTTATCAATGCTGTTGAACAGTGCAGGGAGTTCATATCTTCCAATCATGATTCCGGCCAAAAGGGTTGGGAAGAAGGAGGAAAGAGTCTGGATATTCACCTTTTGAATTCGGCCATTCGCGTATAATCGACATGGCAATCTGCAATGAGAACAAACAAAA
>JADGBO010000319.1:0-1733 GCA_015231465.1 Desulfamplus sp. | reverse complement strand
CTTCCAGGACATTCCATTAATTTTCATGGTGAAAATTTTAAAAATAGGGCAGATATCCCCTGATTTCAGAAAATTCAGGCGAAGTTAACAAAGTAGAACTATACTTTTCCAGATAATGAAATTGGCAATCGTACTGTAGGGGCAGCCCTGTGTGGCTGCCCTTGAGAATATATTTGCTACAATATTTTTCTGGAAGCCTATAGCATAATTTTGTATTAACCACCCCTTAATGTAAACACTAATACGCTTTTACGGTATAAGGAACAGGGTCAAGAACCCCTCGGTCTTCAGCCGAGGGGTTCTTGACCGCCAAGGATATAAAAATGGCATATCACAGATTTAACAAGTTGCTTGAAGAGACCGGCAGACTCATGGATATTCCAGGTCTGTGCTGTGATGAAGAGGGCTTCTGTGCCGTTGTGCCCGGGGATGATATTCAATTTAACATGCAACCGATACACGAATCATCTAATCTGCTCATATACACTGAAATTGCAACCCCTGAACCTGAATGTCTGGATCACCTTGGCCCCATTCTCCTTGTCTGGAACATGGATGAAGAGAGGCTCGGCCACGGCTCCCTGGGCCTTTTGGGGGAGACCGTGATTCTCTTTTTCAATATGGAATACAGAACCCTGGACGGCGGAAAGTTTTACGCTTTTTTCCAGAGGAGCGTTGAGTGTGTGAAGAATCTACGTATGGAAATCGGGCAGATTTGCCATGATCTCCATCAAAACTCCTCCGGAGTATATCATGGAGAGTTGCCCTTGCCCGATTATGCCGTCAGGATATGATTTGGGAAAAATCCACAGCAATTTTAACATCAAGTATAGCTTTCCAGATAATTAAATTGGGCCATGATCATCATTTCGGCCAAGATTGTAGGGGCGGGTTTCATACCCGTCCGTTTTTAGGGACAGATGAGGAACAGGAGACTCCATGAACTCACCGTTGACCATCCAGAATTTTATCAATATCCAGGCAAATGACAAGATTGATGATAATGATGCAATCACACTTTCACAATCCTCCCAGAGTACACCTCAGAAGAGCCTTGCTGTCCATGCCAGGCAAGGTTCTGAGATTCCGGCAAGCCGGAACATAGATGTGATGAACGCATTCAAAATCGCCCTGAACATGCAATTTCCCGCCAAAGGCATTGGTAAAAATGCCTTCAAGCTCATTGAAAACGATTATAAAAATTCCGCCCCCTTGACAAAGCGTATGGTTAGCATGGTTCTTGAAAAGGCGGAAAAGGAGATTGGAAAAAAGGATATGGACGGGGCTTCCAAATCGGACAGTATCGTGAAGACCGAAGAGTCAAAAAGCCTGGATTCAACAAATAGTGCCAAGTCCATTGAAGAGCTTAAAACGGATGTTGAAAATGCAAAAAAAGAGGTTAAACAAAAGGGAGATATTCTTTCGAGCATAACGAACAATACTGAGAATAAAAAATGCATTGAAGATGAAAATGGAGATTTTTTGACAGTTGCCGACTTGCCGACAAAAGTGAATGGAGATGATCTAAATAAGGGAGATGATGTAAAGAAAAAGGCTGATGTAAAGAAAGGAGCTGTCTTGAGATTTACCGTTCTGCAGGGAGATAAAAAATATAATAAAAGCGACATTGAAAATGTGCAGAATAAACTCCTTGAAGCTGAAACAACTCGTAAAAAGATGGGGTTTTTCGCAAACAAGACAATACAGAACAGGAAGATAGCCGATCTTAAAAA
>JADGBO010000318.1 GCA_015231465.1 Desulfamplus sp. | reverse complement strand
GCGCTTCAGCCGACCCGCACAGCGGCGCACTCTGAACTATCGCGTTGACTCCAACTCTCTCAGCGCTGCTGTGTTCCCTCGCTTCGCTCGGCGGGCAGCTGAGCTTTCCCGTTAGAAAAAGTCGGAAAAAGAAAAAATGAGACTCGCGCCCAGAAAGTTTCGCGGTGAAAAGAAAAAGGGGCCACACGTCATGAATGCACTCTCCCACCATCAGGGCGCAAAGAAGAAGGGGTCTCTCGTTCTGAATGCACTCTCCCAGCATCAATGTGCAAAGAAGAAGTTCTGTTTCTCCTTGCCCCTCGACTCGAAAAGCCAGAATACGCCTATGCCAAAGTGCGCGTTTCTAACCATGCGCTTCAGCCGACCCGCACCACGCTGGCGCGTGGTGTTCCCTCGCTTCGCTCGGCGGGCAGCTGAGCTTTCCCGTTAGCACTATCAACTTTGACTCAAGAAGCAATATTCGAAATTCTAATGTGGGCAATTCCGTCCTTTTTATGCGGATTGATTCTTTCATTCCTATACATCAAAAAAGGTTTCGATTTCAGCAAGCTAATCTTGTTGTCCGTAGTTGTGCCTCTTATTTTTCTCGTTGCTATCGTGCTTTTACTGAATGCAATTACCACAAGGCCTTTCTATTTTGTGCCATTCTTAATGGGTTCAATTCTATACGTGGTATCTCTCTCTGTGTATGCTGTAATTCCCTCCGTAGCAGTCGCTGTATTAACAGATCTTCTATTCTGTAATGAAAAATATTGACTTGCCATACCGTGCTAACCAAGCGCTTCAGCCGACCCGCACAGCTGCGCTTTCGGGACTATTCCGTTGACTCCAACTTTCTCAGCGCAGCTGTGTTCCCTCGCTTCGCTCGGCGGGCAGCTGAGCTTTCCCGTTAGAAAAAGTCGGAAAAAGAAAAAATGAGACTCGCGCCCAGAAAGTTTCGCGGTGAAAAGAAATAGGGGCCACACGTCATGAATGCACTCTCCCACCATCAGGGCGCAAAGAAGAAGGGGTCTCTCGTTTTGAATGCACTCTCCCAGCATCAATGTGCAAAGAAGAAGTTCTGGGCTCTTCGCTGTTTCATGTGGGCTGTGGGGGGCTAGAATATGGGCATGAAAGACATTGAATTATTCCAAGCCGCACTGGATCTGTCAAAGCCGTGGGTCGTTTCCGCTAGCGTTTTCAATAGTGAAGAGAAAACACTACGCCTGAAATTGGATTTTCCGCCTGGGTCCACATTTTGTTGCCCCGAGTGTGGGGCTGAGGATTGCCAAGTCTATGACACGAAAGAGATGACATGGCGTCACATGAATTTTTGGCAATATGAGACTCATATATCGGCCAGAAGACCAAGGGTCCATTGTGATAAATGTGGCGTCAAGGTCGTGAATGTTCCTTGGGCAAGAAGGGGCAGTGGATTCACCCTACTCTTTGAAGCATTTGTCATCAAACTCGCCGAAGACATGCCGATTAATGCCATCTCCGAATTGGTTGGAGAAACAGATACTCGTCTTTGGCGAACGATCCGTCATTATGTGAGTAAGGAGCATGACCAATTGGACTTCTCGGATGTCACAAAAGTGGGATTCGATGAGACATCTCAGAAAAAAGGGCATAACTATATCACTGTCACAGTAGACCTCGATACAAGCAATGTGTTGTTTGTTACCGAGGGTAAAGATGCCGACACGATCAAAAGGTTTCGAGATGAATTGATACGACATGGCGGAGATCCAAAATCAATCACCGATATCAGTATTGATATGAGTCCAGCTTTTATTCGAGGAGCACAAGAGCATCTGCCTGATGCAGAAGTGACCTTCGACAAGTTTCATGTCATAAAACTTCTCAACAAGGCCGTTGACGATGTCAGGCGAGAGGAATCAAAAATGAATGAGCTATTGAAAGGATCGCGTTACATATGGTTAAAAAACCAGGCAAACCTTACGAAGAAGCAAAAGAAGGATCTTGAGAATATCTTGGGGCTCAAAGGAATGAACTTGAAGACCGTCCGGGCCTATAACATAAAACTAGCTTTTCAGGAATTATACAGTCAGGACGAAGATGTTGCCAAAGCATATCTAAACAAGTGGTATTTCTGGGCTACACATAGTCGTATCAAACCCATCAAAGAATTTGCCAAGACGGTTAAAGCACACTGGGAGGGTATACTTGAGTGGTTCTCGAGTAATGTTACGAATGGCGTTCTGGAGGGTGTAAACAGCCTGATACAAGAAATCAAATCAAGGGCACGCGGGTTCAGAAATGTACAAAACTTCATTGCCATCATTTATCTGAAATTGGCAGGCATTAGCCCCCCACAGCCCACATGAAACAGCGAAGAGCCAGAAAAAGGGGCCACACGTCATGAATGCACTCTCCCACCATCAGGGCGCAAAGAAGAAGGGGTCTCTCGTTCTGAATGCACTCTCCCAGCATCAATGTGCAAAGAAGAAGTTCTGTTTCTCCTTGCCCCTCGACTCGAAAAGCCAGAATACGCCTATGCCAAAGTGCGCGTTTCTAACCATGCGCTTCAGCCGACCCGCACCACGCTGGCGCGTGGTGTTCCCTCGCTTCGCTCGGCGGGCAGCTGAGCTTTCCCGGTTGGAAGGAAGAATAAAAAAATGAAAATATTAGTGCTCAACGGAAGCCATCGGAAAAACGGAACGGTCGCTTCACTCCTTAAATCTGTAATGGAACCACTATCAGGCGAGCATGAAATCGAGTGGATTGATGTGTGTAAACTCAATATGAAATATTGCACAACCTGCATGGTCTGCCGAGAGAAAGAAACATGTGTTTTGCCTGAAGATGATGCGCATATAGTTGGTAAAAAAATTCAAGATGCAGATGTCTTAATCATTGGCACCCCGACACACTGGGGTAACATGTGTGCGCCGCTGAAACTTCTTTTTGACCGCAATGTTCCAGTATTTATGGGAGAAAGCCCTAAGGGCATGCCAGTTCCAAGGCAGAAGGGGAAGCGTGCTGTAGTCGTGACGGCATGCACTACACCGTGGCCTTTCAACTTCATTCTCCCTGAGAGCAGGGGGGCTATCCGGGCGGTAAGAGAGGTTCTGCATTACGGGGGTTACAGAGTAGTAGGTACGATAACGAAACCAGGAACAAAGAAGTCAAAAGAGATTTCCTCATCTTTAATGGCAAAGGCGAAGCGTTTTGGCGAAAAACATATACAGAGATAACCTTCCAACAAATGCATGAACTCGGACTGGCAATTCCGCTACGCTCCATTGCCAGCCGGTTATGCGAAACGTTAGAAAAAGTCGGAAAAAGAAAAAATGAGACTCGCGCCCAGAAAGTTTCGCGGTGAAAAGAAAAAGGGGCCACACGTCATGAATGCACTCTCCCACCATCAGGGCGCAAAGAAGAAGGGGTCTCTCGTTCTGAATGCACTCTCCCAGCATCAATGTGCAAAGAAGAAGTTCTGTTTCTCCTTGCC
>JADGBO010000317.1 GCA_015231465.1 Desulfamplus sp. | reverse complement strand
CTGATATGGAAAATGGCGATATAGGGGGTCAAACGTTTATTATTGGGATACAAATCATAGAAAATCAATTATCCTCCCACAACGCCTCCGGGGCAGCAAAGAACACCGGCATCGGTGAAGACCATGACCCGGACACCCTCATCGGTTCAGCGGAAAAAGCCGCCAAACTGCTGGGCTGGCAGGCACACTTCCCTATAATTATTGAACAGGATGCTGATGATATGTTTATAGTAACTTGTCCTGTTTTCAAAGGATGCCATAGTTATGGCTATACCATTGACGAGGCCATAAAGAATATTACTGAAGCTATCGGTTCCTGTTTAATTGAAATGAGTGTACCCTTTTTGCATTATTCACCCCCTCTCCTTTCAAGGAGAGGGGGCCGGGGGGTGAGGTTAATATACAAAATATGTCTGTCCCCCTTTTTCCCATTCGTTTCAACTGAATGAAAAATTGAGAGCGTATGACGAGGGTGTGCAGAATGTGATAAAGACAAACGCAATCCCATGGGAAATATACTCTTAAACTGCTATTTTTGTTTCAAAAAAGAGGCGTTTTTATGACTTACACACCATCAAAAAAACAAAAAGAGATAATCAAGCAACAAATTAGAACTATTTTGTCAAATGAGGAAGAAGTTCAAAAAGTGGTCATTTTTGGTTCGTTTATAAAATCTGACATGCCGAATGACATTGATATTGCCGTATTTCAGAACAGTAATAATGAATATTTATCTTTATCAATGAAATACCGAAAACTTCTGAGAGGTTTGACAGATAGTATTCCGTATGATGTTGTCCCGCTGCATTCCCATGCAAAAGGATTTTTTTTGGAACATATCAAATCCGGAGAAACTATATTTGAAAGATGAAACAAAGGTATGGCTGAAATATTCTACAGAGAATTTTGACTCAGCTAATATCCTTTTGAAAAGCAAGCTTTACAATCCTTGTCTTCAAAACGTACAGCAATCTGTTGAAAAGGCATTAAAAGCCTTGTTGATTGAAAAAGGAACGCATTTTAGAAAAACGCATGACATTCTTGAGCTGAAAAATGTGCTAAAAACATTGAATATTGAGGTCGATCTTTCGGAAGATGACTGTGACTTTCTTAATTCCATTTATTTGCCTTCAAAGTATCCATTAGGAAGCGTGATACCGGATTTTGACCCTGATCATGAGATTTGTTTAAAAGGTATTTCTATAGCTGAAACTGTGATTCAGTTTGTGCAAAAATATTTAAACCAAAATGGGTGTTGATGTTCAGAAGGCGATATCGACAGATGCATCTCAGGGGAGATGAACTCTTAACAGGGTTTGAACTGAAGCCGAACTCCGTTTTTAAACCTCACCCCCTAACCCAATCTCCTTTCAAGGAGAGGGGGCCGGGGGGTGAGGTTAATATACATAATAAGATTTTATGGAAGTCTATAGTTATGTCCGACCAAATACACCTTATAATAGGCAGGGTGACGTTATGCAAAGTTTGAACGCCGTAAAAGTAGTAATAAAGCTGGGTGATGTTTGGCAATCCCCGGCACTGCATGTTTTGTTGACAAAGGAAGAAAACGTCGTTGTCGCAAGATGTCTTGACTTTAGGATTTCATCACATGGCAAAGATGAAAACGAAGCTGTGCATGCACTTGCGGATTCTATTAAGGAATATCTTTTGACCGCGATCGAAGAAAACGGATACGATGATATTTTTGACCCGGCAAACAACAAATATTGGAGGCTTTTCCACGAAATTGAGCTGAAGAAGTCTTTCTCAGAATTAAACCGCTCAATGAGCATCGTTTTAGACAAAAAATTGTTTGACGTTGTTAAAAATGTGGCTCCGGTAGTACTCTATGCCTAAGCCTTTGGAATTAAGCATGGTACCGCTTAAACAGCAATTATAAGACCTGAAACGTTCTGAACGCGGCCAGACCGCTTGAGGGCTAAATCGCATTAAGCCCTGCAATTGATGATGAAAGCTATGACAACAAAGCCCAAATCATAGCCTGTCAAAAAATCATTATAATCACAGTTCAGACAAAAAGGAAAATAGCATATAAAAGGATTACAAGATTTCCATGAAAAAAAACCCAAAAACCCATGACTCACTTATGAAATGGCTGATTGCCTCATTTACAGAGGAATTTTTTGCCCATTTTTTTCCAAATAGAAAAATTGGCAAATATACATTTGTAGATAAAGAATTTATAAGTAAATATGAAGCCCTGAAAGAGAGCCTGAAGGATGATCTGTTTCTGGTCATGGAGGTGGAAATAGACGGGATCGTTCATGAGATCGTGATTCAAATTGAACACAAAAGTGAACGGGAGGATGTGTCGCGTCGCATGTTCGAATATTTTTGCTACGCATGGCTCTTGAGGCAACGCCCGGTCTGGAGTATTGTGGTCTATACGGACGATGCCATCTGGAGAAAACCCGTACCGGATACCTTCTGGTATGGATTCAGCGACAAAATGGAGAAACAGCGCTGCCATTTTGATGTGATCAAGGTCAAATCGGAAAAGAGTTCCGATCTGGTACAAAAGCACTCTCTGATGTGTAAATTGCTGTCCCTCAAGGGGGATGACCGGGGGATAGATCGGGAGAAACTGGTTCGCGAGATCTACCAGACCGCCACAGACATGGCGGAACAGCTCGACAACGACAAAAAGCTGCTGATCGAGCAGTGGGTCAATGCCTATAAACAGTTGCCGGAGGCGACCGTTGACAAGATAAAAAAGGAGGTCAAAATGAGTTTTGTGGCCACGACAATTTCAGAGCATATCCGGAATGAAGGGTTGTTTGAAGGGTTGGCTAAGGGAAAAGCCGAAGGTAAGGCCGAAGGAAAAGCCGAAGGAAAAGCCGAAGGTAAGATCGAAATCCTGAACGATTTGTTGAAAAAGGGGATCATCACCGTTGATCAGTACAGCGAAATGGTTGACGATGTAAAGAAACAGACCGGGACGACACAGGCCTAAGGATGAAATTCCCTGGCGCTCTTGCCGCCGCTGACCCGGGAGGGGCGGTTCTCCAGGGGGGGGCGGCTGACCTGCACGTTGCACCTGTTTGATGAGATCGATCAAATATGATGAGATCGATCAAAACCTGCCATACTTCATCTTAAGCATTCGATCAAATGGGACAAATCGGCAAGGGTCAGAAACACCACCCCGATTAGAGGGGATTGCGACCAAATGTAGAGACGCAATGCATTGCGTCTCTACGACTCTTTATTCTCTACGACTCTTTATGATTCTATCGATCCCATTTCCCTTTTTGAACAAGATTAAAAAGATTTAAAAGAAAGACAGGATTTATTCTATCTTGCCTATCGTTTTAATCATTTAAATCGGACATTCCGCGCGCATGAAAAATAGTTTTTATATTTACGAAGAAACAAAAAAACAGGAAGAAACCCAAAAAAAATAAAAAAAGTGTAGACAACCCCAAAAAAATAGTCAATAATAA
>JADGBO010000316.1 GCA_015231465.1 Desulfamplus sp. | reverse complement strand
CTTCTTCATGGGAAAGTTTATATCCCCCTTTTTTAAAAATTTTGATTCCATTGTCTGTCCAGGGATTGTGGGATGCCGATATTACCACTCCTGCCCCCACATCTTTGATATGAGAAGCAAGGAAGGCCACTCCCGGGGTTGGAATCACACCTGCACAAAGAATATCCATGCCCATGGATGTTATTCCGGCTGCCAGGGCCGACTCCAGCATATGGCCGGATATCCGGGTATCCCTGCCGATTACAACGGCTTTACCTCTGTTCTTGCGGGAATAGCAGGCAACTGCCATTCCCACCCTCATGGCCATTTCAGGGGTCATGGGGTATTGATTGGCAACGCCCCTGATTCCGTCCGTTCCAAAAAGTCTCTTCATAGCTATTATTTCATTCTATATTATTCATTTAATATTATTTTTAACTTGATTCATGGGAATCGCAATAGTATAGCGGCTGAGGTTCTCGAAGTTACGGTGTCCATCATGGGGGTTATGATAGACTTCCAGAAAAATATTTTAGGAATGGGCACGAAATAATTTACCCATGATCCCCCTTCTTCATGCATGGAGAGAGAGAATAGCACTTCGGTCTCCTGCTCAAGGGCGTAGATGTCGGCCCTATTCCTTTTGTTGATTTGCACCAGCCATTCTTTTTGGCTAACACTAAGTTCAGCGGCCTCAGTCCGCTGCAACGGTTGGGTTGATCGGCGTTCAGTCCGTATTCGTTTTCCGTTTTTGCAAAGCTCCGCTCTCTCGATTTTTTCTATCTCTATAGTTTTTTCGGCTCTGGCAATTTTTTTAGTTTCATTTTTTACGAAGTCATCGCCTTTTTAGC
Source organism: Desulfamplus sp. (assembly GCA_015231465.1). Taxonomy (GTDB): domain Bacteria; phylum Desulfobacterota; class Desulfobacteria; order Desulfobacterales; family Desulfobacteraceae; genus Desulfamplus. The sequence goes on along the minus strand of JADGBO010000316.1, from coordinate 2,681 downwards.
CATATAATACTGATCAATTGCTTGACGTATATACATTTTTATAACATCCTGTCTGCTAATATTTACTTCTCTGACGATATTATCCAATTCATGCAACATTTCAGAAGTAAAATCGACTTTGACATATTGCACTTTGGCTTTGGTAAGAGGCGGTTTCATTTTACCATTACCGGTAAAAAATTTTGAAATATCTTCTCCTCTATCCGCCATTTCAGCTATTTCGTCAGCTGTTGGAATTTTTTTAGCTATTTTTGACATAATTCCTCACCTCTTGTTTGGTTGCCTTCCATAGGGTTACAAGGTGATAATACAAACCTTCATTGTCAAATCTTTGTTCATAGATTACCGTGTATAATTTTCCTTGCACCCAACCGGTAGCGGAATATTGGGTTGGATCGTCACATCTCATATCTTCGTAATAATAATGTTCAAACAATTCTTGTACATCATCAAATCCAATCCCACGTTTTGGATTTTGTCTAAGTAGTTCACTTTTTTGGATATCGTATTTAAATCTCATATTATTTTGCCATGCTTTGCACAATATTTCGGTTCTGGCAATTTCCTTCAGTTGCCCCGATTGCGATTGCTACTATGTGGCATCAACGCAGAAATCAGCGGCTGCGTGGCCGTAGCACAGCGAAGTAAACCCGGTACGCTCGGACCGATGGGTTATTTTTTTTGATGTTTTCAGATGATCTCATTTTTTCTTTCAATCCAATATTCGGGTTTGCGATGACCGTGTGCCACAGCAAGAATCCATACTGTATCTTCACGAACAATGTAAGCGATATAGTATGGAAATGTTTTGAGATTAACACGGCGGTAACCTCCTCTGCGAATACGAGGAACATCTGAATTGCTCAAAATCCATCTGACATGCTGGTCAAATTCGTCCATCAATCTCAACCCTAATCCCGCCTGCTGATCCTCATAATATGATATAGCATCATCCAATTCATTAAATGCCTGTTGGAGAATTATCTTTTTCATTATATAAACCGCTTTTTAATTCTCTGCATCGCTTCATCGTAATCAATACCGATTGCTTTTCCTTCATCAACGGCTCGAACTCTGTCGGCAATTTCTTTTTCCCAAGCGGAATCAACACTATTAGTATCAGGAGATCGGTTATCAAGAAAAAGAAGAAATCTGACAATTTCCAAACGTTCCCTCTTTGGCAATTTGATTAATTCTGTTGTTATCTCTTCGATATTTTGGAGCATTTTCAACTATCTCCTTTATTTATAACAGTTAGTATTTAATTTTTTCGCATATTTTCCACAAACGCCGTTTGAAAAATCATATTCGGGTTGCGTTTATTCCCCCGATCAATTATGACCTGGCAAGCTCCCTGGTAATGAACTGAACCAATGTCAATGATATAAGGCTCAATCCGGCTCCTGCCAGAAAGGGTATTCTGTAATCCACAATCCACAGCATTCCGCCGATTGCAGGAAGAATCACCGCTGCAATGTGGTTGATGGTGAATCCCACGGCCATGCTTGGAGCTATATCCCCTGGATCTGCAATTTTCTGGAAAAATGTGTTGATGGCAATGGCAAAGTTGAAAAAAACGTGATCGGCAATGTACAAAATACCTGCCACAATCTTTGACTCCACAAAGGCATATGAGATAAAAACAATGACAAGGGCTGCATATTCCAGGGATAAAACCTTTCTCTCTCCGAATTTTACAATGCATCTTCCTATAAATGGACTCAGAAAATAGTTCACAAGATTGTTTATCAAAAACAGCACGGCAATGGCCTGGACCGAATATTCAAATTTTTTTACAAGGAGAAATACGGCAAATGCCATGAATATCTGTCTCCTTGCCCCGGCCATGAAGGTCAGCATGTAATAGAGCCAGTATCTTTTTTTTAGTATCATCTTCTTTTGCTGGGGGACAATGTCCGCCGATGACGGGTTTCTGGAAAAACCCCAGAGTCCTGCCCCTGCCACAAGGGTTCCAAAGAGAAGATAGAGCTGGGTGTATGACAGAAAAGGGGCCAGGGTCAACACCATTATTCCTGCCCCCACATTGCTTATGGCAGCATAACTTCTAAGTTTTCCAAATACCACCGGAGCAGTGTTTCTGTCAAAATATTGAAGGCCCAGGGATTGATAGGTTGTTTCAAAATAGTGAAATCCAAAACTCATGAGAAGAGTGGAAAATATAAGGCCGGAAAAGCTTGGGAGAAACCCGGTGAGCCCCAGTCCTATTCCCAGCAGAAGTATGGAGAGGGCCGAAAGTCTGTGTTCCTTGATGATGAACAGCAGATAAACCACCAGCATTGCCAGAAATCCTGGAATTTCCCTTATGGATTGAAGCATGCCTATGTGATGGCCTTGGAGATTGAGTACATTGACGGCAAAATTGTCAAAAAGGGTCTGCCAGACATGCAGCCCCCCTGCCACGGCAATGGTAAGTACCATGAGGTATGTGTACATGGGGTTGCCGGCAATTTTTTCGTTCATATCCCTACCCATGGATTTTAGGGCAATTTTTTCGTTCATATCCTTACTCATGGATTTTAGGGTGATTTTTTCGTTCATATTGTTTCGTTTATATCCGTACTCATGAGTTTAAGGGTAATTTTTCCGCTCATATCCGTTTTTTTCAGCTCCGGTATGAGATGGATTTTATCTAATAGAGTGCCGACAGAGCCTGGGTCTTT
>JADGBO010000315.1 GCA_015231465.1 Desulfamplus sp. | reverse complement strand
GAGATTCTTCAATGTGCCCCCAAAACCTGACAGTTCGTGCCCCTTTACATGGGCCACAGAAACCAAGGCATCGGCGGATACGATTTCACTACCGATATGGACATGCCGGCAGTGTTTACCGTTTATCCATCCCCAAAAGATACTGGCCAACCAGGGATTGAGGCCGGGAGATGTGCTGGTAATCACAAAACCCCTTGGCACCGGTATTGTCAACACTGCCATAAAGGCGGGGCTGGCATCGCCTGATACCATTAAAAGGGTTGTGGATATTATGGCCATGCTTAACAGGGAGGCCGCCCAGGTTATGTCTCAATTTCCTGTCTCGGCCTGTACCGATGTCACCGGATTTGGACTTCTCGGCCATCTCTCCGAGATGGTCCATAATACAGATATCGGAGTTACCGTAAATTCATCTCTGGTACCCATTATGAACGAAGCCGTGGAGTTTGCATCCATGGGCCTTGTTCCTGCCGGCTCCCACAACAACAGGGAGTTCAGACAGTGGATGGTGACACTGGGCTCCGGGGTCTCTCCCGTGATGAGAGATATACTCTTCGATCCCCAGACATCCGGAGGGCTTCTCATGGGATGTCCCGAACACCATGCCCGGACCCTGGTGACGAGACTGAAAGAGAACGGTGTGGAGAATGCATCGGTTATTGGATTTATCCATGAACATGACAAGGGTAAGATCATTGTCACATAAAAAATCAGAACCACCGTACCAGGACAGATAGATACTCAAAAACGACAGTTTGTCTGGTTTTCCATGACATACGGGTATTTGTCTGAACCAGGATGACCAGGATTTACAGGATGATCAGGATTTTTATCCTGTAAATCCTTTCAATCCTGAGTATCCTGATTCAGACAGTATTGACAAGCCTCACGGCATTATAGGTGTCGACTTTGAGAACCAAGACAAATAGAAATGGGGAAAAAATATGCATAACACAATAGATGCCCGGGGAGTGGCCTGCCCCGGACCGGTTTTAATGGCCAAAAAAGCTGTGGATGAAGCACCTCTACAAAGTGTCGCCATTGTGGTGGACAACATTGCATCCATGGAGAATGTCTCCCGTTTTTTTGCATCCCGATCCTTTGGGGTTGATGTGGTAAAGGAGGAGGGAACTTTCAAAATCATCGGGACCCCTTCAAAGGAAAGCCCGGTCTCACCGGTGTCGGCCGTGACCAAAGAGATACATAGGGCAGAATCAAGAAAGATAATGGTTCTTGCCGCAACGGATAAAATGGGCTCCGGAGATGACGATCTTGGCAAAAAACTGATGATCAGCTTTATAAAAACCCTCCGGGAGATGGGTGATGATCTTTGGCGGTTAGTATTTGTGAATAATGGGGTGAAGTTGACCATTGAAGGCTCCCCTGTACTTGAGGAGCTTCTTCTATATGAAGCGGAAGGGATGAAAATTCTTGTATGCGGCACCTGCCTCACCCATTTCAATCTCATGGATGCCAAAAAAGTGGGTGAGACCACAAACATGCTTGACATTGTAACGGCAATGCAGCTTGCAGACAAGGTTATTCAGTTGTAAGCCCTTCAAAAATTACAATATGATTCGGCTCTGCCCCCTTTGTCAATCAGAGAACCAAGGCCATGGATTTTGTAAGCAAATCCATTTTTGAGGGCAGCCACAGGGGGCTGCCCCCTAAAGTTATTAAAACCAAATTTAATTATCTGCTCAAGAGTGGTAAGTTCTCTTCTTAAACACTAAATATGCAATCAGGCAGGTGTTGATGATGGCATATGTGGTATAAAAAATGAGAAGTTATCACTCACGAGTTTTATATGAAAGTCCCCGTCGTTCAAGGACTTTCATCTTTTCGATTGTGGCGGTGGGCCGCCATGGCCGTTATCTGGAAAGTTATAAAAATTCAGACCATGGGTTTTGTCAGTTTCTCATGCTGTGAATTGGTGCCGGAATCCTTCCTCCATGCCTGACAAATGTATCTTTATTTGAAGCATGGGGAACGTCCATAATCCTGGCCTCTCCAAGAAGCCCTCCGAAATAGACCTTGTCTCCGGCTTTTTTGCCCGGAACCGGAATGAGCCTGGTTGCTGTGGTTTTGTTGTTTATCATGCCGATGGCCATCTCATCTGCAATTATTCCGGCCAGGGTCTCTTCGGTGATGTGACCCGGCAAGGGGACCATATCCAACCCCACCGAGCAGACACAGGTCATGGCTTCCAGCTTCTCTATGGAGAGATAGCCCTTGTGGGCTGCTTCGGCAATGTTTAGATCCTCACTTACGGGAATGAAGGCTCCGCTCAGTCCACCCACATGGGAGCTTGCAAAGGCCCCCCCTTTTTTCACGGCATCATTTAGCATGGCAAGGGCGGCGGTGGATCCTGGCACTCCAATACTTGTCAGACCAAGGGCCTGGAATATCTCTCCTATGCTGTCCCCCACCGTGGGAGTCGGTGCCAGTGAAAGATCAACCACGCCGAAACGGATGTTGAGGCTCTCTGCAACTTCCCGGCCGATGAGTTCCCCCACCCTGGTAACCTTGCAGGCTGTGTTCTTGATTATCTCGGCAATCTGTCCCAGGCGGAGGTCGGGCCTGCTTTCCAGGGCCCTCTCTATTGCTTTCTTCACAACCCCGGGTCCGCTTACCCCCACATTGATGACAGCATCGGCCACGCCGACTCCAAGGTAAGCTCCTGCCATAAAGGGCATATCCTGGGGAATGTTTGCAAAGACGCAGAGCTTTGCACAGGCAATACCGTCTTCATCCGCTGTGAGTTCGGCAGCCTTTTTGATGGCCCTTGATACATCAAGAACAGCATCCATGTTGATACCGGAACGGGTGGTGGCCACATTCACGGAAGCACACACCCGCTGGGTCTCGGCCAGGGCCCGGGGCAGTGCATCCATAAGTGCCCGATCTCCGGCTGCGGTACCCTTCTCCACAAGTGCCGAGAAACCACCCATGAAATCAATGTTCACCTCCCTGGCAATGTCGTTGAGAGTATGGGCTATTTCAACCATTCCGGAAGCGGAAAAGGGGGCACCCACCAGGGCAATGGGGCTTATGGAGATGCGTTTGTTGACAACGGCTATGCCGTACTTTTCTCCCACCGCATCACACACAGTTACAAGATTGGCTGCATTTTTCATGATTTTTTCACGAATTTTCTGTTTAAAAACCCCTAAGTCATGGCTTATGCAGTCAAAAAGGTTAATTCCCAGGGTAACAGCCCGAACATCCAGATGTTCGTTTTTTACCATCTCTATTGTCGATAAAATCTCATGGGAGTTGAACATGATTTTACTGTCCTGTTTTTTTTGATATAGCCAATTTGGGTAAGCTGATAAATAAAGCATGCCAGGAAAAAATCATAATCTTAACAGTCTGTTTACAGATTCGATATTTTACATTATATTGTCTGAAAACAATATGCTTACTTCATAAACTAAATATGATTTAATGTCAACAACCCCTCGGCTGAAGACCGAGGGGATTGTGGGGAAGCCCGCAAGCCCGGTTGATTAGCCTCAGTCCTGCNTTAT
>JADGBO010000314.1 GCA_015231465.1 Desulfamplus sp. | reverse complement strand
TGTTCCACGCACACATACTCATGACGTCTTTTTTTTGCTTCTCTGACGGCGATCCCCAGTGTTATGCTAAGTTCTTTGCTTATCATGGCTACTCCTTCTCCATTGTACTTTTCAGGGGGAATTCCCTCTCCCTTGCCAGGACGTGGACCGTGTGAACCTTGGTTTCGGCAATCTCACGGGTATATGTTCCGCATATGCCTCTTCCCTGCTCATGGACATTCATCATTATAATTGTCGCATCCTCCTCGGATTTACCAAAAACCGCCATGAGAATCTCAACAACAAATTCCATTGTGGTGTAGTCATCGTTATGCAGAATAACTTTGTACATTGGAGGGTATCCCTGCCTGAAATCCGCATCTGATGAAGTTCTCTCCTTAATTTCCGGATCAAGTATGGTCATGATTCGTTCACCCAGTTTTTTATAAAAGTGGCGTAAAACCCCTATCCCTTCAGGGTAGGGGTAATTCACGGTGCAATCATGCCCCGCAGCATTTTTTATACTTCTTTCCGCTGCCGCATGTACATGGATCGTTTCTGCCGACCTTTGCTTCACTCCTTCTCACAGGCTCCTTTACCCCAGGGCCGTCGGTTCTGGAAAGAATGAGATTATCATCCCTCTGGCGCTGCAAGGGCGGCAGGGTCTCGGGCCCGGCAATCTGCACCCTTAAAATAGTGGCAACGGTCTGCTCCTTAATGCGTTCTATGAGATCCTGAAACATGGCATACCCCTCTTTTTTGTAGATGACAAGAGGATTCTGCTGGGCATAACTTCTAAGCCCTATGCCCTCCTTGAGGTGATCCATGTTTAGAAGATGCTCCTTCCAAAGGGTGTCAACGGTTTGAAGCATGATAAATCTTTCTAATTGCCGGAATTCTGTTTCACCTATCATGGCTTTCTGGGAATTATACTTGCCCAGGGCTTTATGTATAATAATATGACTCGCTTTTTCTGAGTCAAGTTCTGATCTGTGTCCATTGCCGTCTTCAATCTTGACAAGGGAGAGGTTATGTTCCGAAAAATCATGGGGTGCAATGTCACAATTGAACTGACGGTTGACGGCATCACACAGTCCGGTTATGTCCCACTCCTCCAGGGGCATTTTGTCATCCCGGAACATATCCAGGATGCCCCGGGCCAGGTCTTCAATCATGGCCAGGATTTCATCTTTTAAATCCTGGTCCCGCAGGGCCTGGCGACGGTGCCGGTAGATCACCTCCCGCTGCTGGTTCATGACATCGTCATACTCTATGAGCTGCTTTCTGATCTCAAAGTTATGGCCCTCCACCTTGGACTGGGCGTTCTCAATGGCCCGGCTTATAATGGGATGTTCAATGGGCTCTCCCTCGTCAATGCCGAAACGATCCATAAAGGATGATATTTTCTCTCCGCCGAAAATTCTAAGAAGATCGTCTTCCAAGGAGAGATAGAAGCGTGACGAGCCTTCATCCCCCTGGCGGCCGGCACGGCCCCTCAACTGGTTGTCGATGCGGCGGGCTTCATGGCGGGAGGTGCCCAGTATATGAAGCCCCCCAAGCTCTTTGACCCCTTCCCCAAGCACAATGTCGGTTCCACGTCCCGCCATGTTGGTGGATATGGTCACCGCACCTTTCCGGCCCGCGGCCGCCACAATCTCTGCTTCGGCCTTATGATGCTTGGCATTGAGTACGGTATGTCTGATATTGCGTTTTTCAAGCTGCCTGCTAAGGTCTTCGGACACATCTATGGATATGGTTCCCACAAGCACGGGCTGGCCCTTCCGGTGCAGCCTGGTTATCTCCTTTATGGCTGCCTCGTATTTCTCTTTTTTTGTTTTGTATATGACATCGGGAAAATCTTTGCGGATCATGGGTTGGTGGGTGGGAATGACCAGCACGTCAAGGTTGTATATCTTTTTGAACTCCGGGGCTTCGGTCTCTGCCGTGCCGGTCATGCCGCTGAGTTTATCGTACATCCTGAAGTAGTTCTGGAAGGTTATGGAGGCCAGGGTCTGGTTTTCGTTGGCAATTTTGACATTCTCCTTTGCCTCCAGGGCCTGGTGGAGACCCTCGCTGTAGCGTCTCCCCTCCATGAGCCTGCCCGTGAACTCATCCACAATAACAACTTCATTGTCTTTTACAATATAGTCAACGTCCCTTTTGAAAAGGGTGTGGGCCTTGAGGGCCTGGTTCAGGTGGTGAAGGGTCTCTATATTGGCCGGATCGTAGAGGTTGTCCACTCCAAGAAGTTTTTCCCCCCTGGCCACCCCCTCTTCCGTCAGGGTGACGCTTTTAGACTCTTCATCTATGTTGTAATCAATATCCTTTTTAAAGGCCGGCATAATGGTGTTGATCTGCTGGTAAAGACCAGTGGATTTTTCAGCGGGTCCGGATATGATAAGGGGAGTCCTTGCCTCGTCAATGAGAATACTGTCAACCTCATCCACTATGGCAAAATTGAGTTCCCTCTGGGCCAGGGATTCACGGTCGAACTTCATGTTGTCCCGAAGATAGTCGAATCCGAACTCGTTATTGGTTCCGTAGGTTATATCGGCACTGTAGGCATCCCTCCTTTCGGTGTCGTTCATGCCGTGTACGATTACCCCCACACCAAGGCCGAGAAAGCCGTAGATGGTTCCCATCCAGTCGGAATCCCTTTTTGCAAGGTAGTCATTCACCGTCACCACATGGACACCCTTTCCGGAAAGGGCATTGAGGTATGCTGCAAGGGTTGACATCAGGGTCTTACCCTCACCGGTCTTCATCTCGGCGATCATACCCCTGTGCAGGGCAATGGCACCTATAATCTGAACATCGTAATGGCGAAGGCCAAGGGTTCTCAGGGAAGCTTCCCTCACCAGGGCAAAGGCCTGGGGCAGAAGATCATCAAGGGATTCCCCCCGGGACACCCGCTCCTTCATGGCAATGGTCCTTTGTGCCATCTCCTGGTCCGTCAGTTTTTTCACACCAGATTCCAGGCCGTTGACGGCCTCGACCATGGGCATGAGTTTTTTTATCTCTCTCTCGTTTTTGGAACCAAATACTTTTGTGAGTAATTTAAATACCATGATATTGGTTTTGCCTTGTGGTTTTCTATATATTGCCTCGGATAACACGGATTTTTTCAATACGTGAAATAATTTAATCCGTTTAATCCGTGATTCAGACAACGGCAAAAATCAGAAAAGTGTAAATTGATAAATGAAAGATGCCCAAGTCTATCAAATCTATAGATTATATTGCCCCGGGAATCATATCAAGGCCTGTTTTTTCATCAATATGAAACATTATATTCATATTCTGAACAGCCTGTCCAGATGCTCCCTTTAAGATATTGTCTATGGCGGATACAATGATGATACGCTCTGATTTTTCATCAATCCAAAAGCCGATGTCACAAAAATTAGTTCCCCGGACATGGGCTGTGGAAGGGAATTGACCCTGGGGCAAAATCCTTATGAAAAAGCGGTCTTTATAGGCATCCATAAGATATTGGCGGATTTGATCCCAGGTCATTTCCCTGGTCAGCCGGGCATATATGGTGGAGAGCATGCCCCGGC
>JADGBO010000313.1 GCA_015231465.1 Desulfamplus sp. | reverse complement strand
ACTTGCAGTCAACGCACTTTACTGGATGGGCGAATGCAGATACTCTCTCCAGGACTACACCGGTGCCGTATCTGTTTTCAAAGGTCTTGTGGAAAAGTATCCCCGGGGAATAAAGGTGCCGGATGCTCTTTTGAAAATTGCCTATTCCCATCTCTCCCTTGACGATACGGACAGGGCACTCCACTATCTCAAAAACCTTGTAAAACAGTATCCCTTTTCATCGGCAGGGGAGAAGGCAGCCGAAAGGCTGAAGGAGATAAACTGATGTTTTTATATAACGGCCATGGCGGTATTTCCGCCACAATGGAAGCGATGAAAGTCCAGGGAGCCTTAAAATATGCGGAATTTCATATAAACGGCCATGGCAAACTCATTGGCCACAACAAAACATGAAAGTAGTGAGAGCATTGAGCGGCAAAGACTTTGATATAAAAAAGCACACCGGTAGAGATATGCCGCTGAACATATCCATTGTGCCAGAGTCCATGCAGTGCTATTTACCCTGGTTTTGCCTCAGGTCGGTTCCAGGTCTCGGAAATATTATGTACAAGAGACTCATCAAAAGATTCGGCTCCCCGGAAAAAGTTCTCTCTGCCCATGTCCATGATCTGAAACAGGTTCAGGGTATGGGAAAGAGGGTCATTGAGGGAATCGGCAGAAGCAGGATAACAGGGGAGATGATACAGGAGATTGCCCTGATTCATAAAAAGGGCTTCTCCATTGCAGCATTCACCGATGAGATTTACCCGGTCCTGCTCCGGGAAATTCCGGATCCCCCTCCCCTCTTCACATACCTGGGCACCCTTAACCCCCATGCCCCTGTCATAGCCATTGTGGGTTCCCGCCAGGCAACAGCCTACGGACTCTCCACATCCTGCAGCCTGGCCCATGACATTTCCCTCAAAGGTTTCGAGGTGATCAGCGGCATGGCCCTGGGTATAGACACTGCGGCCCATGAGGGTGCCCTCCAGGCCCGGGGACGTACCGTTGCGGTACTTGGAAGCGGACTGGGGGTGATCTACCCCAGGGAGAACAGAAGGCTTTTTTACAAAATAGCGGACAACGGTGCAGTGATTTCCGAATTTCCGGTACATGCCGTTCCCCATGCCGGCCACTTTCCCCGTAGAAACCGTATTATAGCGGGTATGGCCACGGGAACCGTTGTTGTCGAGGCTGCTGAACGAAGCGGCTCCCTTATCACGGCAAGACTTGCGGCCGAGTATGGACGGGAAGTATTTGCCGTGCCCGGGAATGTCTCGTCCATCAACAGTGCAGGAACCCACGCCCTGCTTAAACAGGGGGCAAAACTTGTGGAGAATCGGGAGGATATCATTGATGAACTGCACCATATGGTTCATGAGACATCCACCGTGGAAAAAAACGTTAAGGGGCCTGGGGCCAAGCTTCCCGGCCGGCCCATGGTTTCTACAGAACCCGGGGATCTGTTCACGCACCCTTTGAATGAACCCGATTCCCCGGCCCGTCGTCATAAAGGGACCATGGAGATGGACAGGAACAACCCCTCGTACAATGAAATTCTGACCATGCTGGAAGAATCATCGCCTGTACATATAGATGCCATAATAGAAATATCCCAATTCAGTGCGGCCGAGGTAACATCTGCCCTGCTGGATCTCGAACTGTCCGGAGCCGTAAAACAGCTTCCTGGAAAGATGTTTTGCCGAATCTGATCCCAACACCGGAAATCTGTGATGCTTCCATTGTGGCGGTAATACCACCATGGTGGTTATTTAATACCCATTCCTTAATAGATTAACAATGACTTATGTAAAGCAGCAGGAGTTAATTTGAACAAACCACTTTTAATTGTCGAATCCCCGACCAAAGTAAAGACCCTCCGGAAATACCTTGGAAATTCATATAATGTTGTAGCCACGGCAGGTCATATAAAAGACCTCCCCCCAAAAGAGCTGGGCATCGACATTGAGGATAATTTCAAGACCAACTATACAGCCATCAAAGGTAAAGTAAAGGTTATCCAGGAGATGAAAAAGGCCGCTGGTGAAACCGATACCGTATTGCTGGCTCCTGACCCTGACCGTGAAGGTGAGGCCATTGCCTTCCATGCTGCCGAGATATTGAAAAAAAAGGGACGACGATTTTACAGAATACTGTTCCATGAACTGACACAAAAAGGTATAACCGATGCCCTTGAACGTCAGATGGAACTCAATATTGACAGATATGAGGCCCAGCAGGCCAGAAGAATATTGGACAGGCTCGTGGGATATCAGATATCTCCCCTTCTCTGGCGCAGGGTACAAGGTAGTCTCAGTGCCGGAAGGGTTCAGTCCGTTGCCGTGAAGATCATCTGTGACAGGGAGCGGGAGATAAGGGCCTTCAACCCCGAAGAGTACTGGAGCATAACCGCGGATCTCGGGGCACCGGAACCTCCCCGGTTTTTTGCGGCACTGACCCGTAAACACGGCAAGAAGATAACTATATCCAATGAAAAAGAGGCATCGAACATTGTCAATGAGGTTATTCAGGCGGTTTTTACGGTGGATCGCATAACCGTAAAAACCGTGAAAAGAACCCCTCCACCCCCCTTTATTACCAGCAAGCTCCAGCAGGATGCCATAAACCGCCTCAAATTTTCGGCAAAAAAGACCATGACCGTGGCCCAGCAGCTCTATGAGGGCATAGAAATGGGACAAAAGGGGCCCGAAGGTCTCATCACATATATGAGAACGGACTCCACCAGAATATCAGCCGAGGCTGCCCAGGATGCACTCTCTCTTATCAAAGATAAGTTCGGGCCTGATTATGCACCGGAAAAACCCCGATTCTTTAAAAACAAAAACAAAGTCCAGGATGCCCACGAAGCCATTCGTCCCACATCGGTATTCAATACCCCAGGCAAGGTACAGCCATTTCTGACACCGGATCAATTCAAACTCTACGATCTAATCTGGAAAAGATTTGTTGCATCCCAGATGTCCCGGGCAGTGATAGACCAGAAAAACATTGCCATTAAAGCGGACAAATACACCTTCAGCGTAGGCGGAAGCACCGTAACCTTTGACGGATACATGGCCCTGTTCGCGTCCCATGAAAATATCTCCGACCAGGGTATCAAACCTGATGGAGAGGGTGGGGAACCCCAGGACGGTTCAGAAGCCGGAAAAGTTACAACCGAAAAACAGACTCTGCCCCATCTTGAGGAGGGAATGAACCTCAATCCAAACGAAATAATTCCAAGGCAGCACTTTACAAAGCCCCGGCCCCGCTTTTCCGAGGCATCCCTTGTAAAGGAGCTGGAAGAGAACGGCATCGGAAGACCCAGCACCTATGCGGCAATCCTTTCCACCATAAGGGAAAAAGGATATGTGGATTTGATAAAGCGATACTTTGTGCCCAGTGAACTTGGGTTCATTGTCAACGATCTCCTGGTGGACTCCTTTCCCGAAATCATGGATGAAGCCTTTACCGCCAGGATGGAGAACGATCTTGACGAAATTGAAACCGGCAGCCGCAAAGCTAAAGATATACTTGAAGAGTTCTATACTCCCTTCAGCCGG
>JADGBO010000312.1 GCA_015231465.1 Desulfamplus sp. | reverse complement strand
CCAGCGATATATGTCGGTGTCACTGGCATTGACCACATATGTGGATGACTGGGTCACCATCACTCCATAATAGGGAAACATCCTGATCATCTGGTTTAAATAGAAGACATCATACTCTTCAGTACCTGGGTCGTAATGTGATATTTCGTTTGTTTTTCCCCAGTCCTGTATCAGGAGATATGTTTCATGGTAATCGTCTATATAGCTAAGTGTTTCATAGCCATAGGCACCGAAAAGGGAGAGTTTGAACAGGGGGTGCTGTATGACTTCCGCTCCGGCACCGAGGTAGTAGGTGTAGCGTTCGTCAATGTAGGCATAGTCATCCTCAAGATAGAACATACCTGGGGCAGCGTAAATACGCTTTGTTATGGCATACCTGAGATCTTCGTGGATTTCATTTTTTGTGGATTTACGGAGACTTACGTTTTTATCGGCATTAGGCGGCCTCATGGGTTTGGCCACACTTCGCTTGTCAAAGGTGTAGCGAAGGTTGTTGGTGAAGCGTTTGTAGCGCAGTGATAGCTGTGAATTGAGCATGTGGTTGTCCGAAGTCCAGTTGCCTGTGGATCGATCCCACTGGTAAGTGAGCTCAAAATGCTTTAAAAGATTCGCAGGCATCGGGTCAAATGTCAAAGGATTGCGGGTCCACCAGTTGCTGAGATCCTGTTCCTTTTTTTCCTGGCCCTGGGTCTGCTCATTATCATCTGCAGGTTTATCCTGGGCAAATGTGCCGGGCACCCAGCATACAAATACCATAATGGTCATCCAGAAAACAGCTCTTCTAAGAAGTGCTTTACCCATATTTCTCCTCCTTGATTTTGGTTATTGAGGAATCGGTTTTAAATAATCTGCACCTTTATCTCATTTATAGCTCTTTGTGTCAGGCTTGTCCTGGATAAAAGGAGTAAATTATTTCAGACTGATTCCTTAAAGTTAATTGCAAGCAGTAATTCTGATCATGGTTTGTACTGTTCTGATCATGGTTTACTGCACAGCCTTGTGGTCTTTTGTAATTTGCCGGAGATCATCTCTCCTATGGAATGCATATGTTCAAAAATAAAAAAATGGTTCCCCTCAAAATGTTGAATGGCAAGGGGTTCTGAAGTTTCCATCCCCCATGGCAGTGCATCTTCCTCTTTTACATGCTCATGGGTGCCGAGCATGGCTGTAATGGGCACCGGCAGCCGGGTTAATGGTTTTATATATTTATATGTTTCAAGGGCCTGGAAATCCGCCCTTAGAATGGGAAGGAAGATATCCATCAGATCCTTTTCGGCAAGAACTTCATCGGCAACTCCCCCGTATGTTTTAACCTTGTCCATAAAAGCCGGGCCGGGAAGCTTGTAAACATTTTTTTCTTTTCTCGGAACCGAAGGTGCCGGAGCCCCGCTGATGAAAAGGTGAAGGGGTATCGGCTTTTGTGAATTAATGAGGCGGTGGGTCAGTAAATATGCAACTGTTCCTCCCATGCTGTGACCCCATATTGCCCAGGAGCCGCTTTCCCAGGATTCAATCTCATGGAAAATACCGGAGACAAGATCATGGATATCCTTTACAAGGGGTTCCCTTATGCGTCGCCCATGTCCTGGGAAGTCAATGCATATGGGATTTATGTTTCCGACAAGGGATTTTTTCAGATCACGGAAAGCAAAGGATGTGCCGCCTGCAAAAGGGATACAAATAAGATTTATGGGAGAGTTCATCATGTATTTAAATTTCCGGCCATTCAGTAAAGGAGTCTAATAAATTTGCCCATTGCTATCCTCCCCCAGAGGTCCCTTGCAGGCTTACGAAATGGAGTTGGGGTAAGTTAGTTAAACACCATTATCAAGCTATTTTTTCAGGAAGTCAACCAGGCCGGGAATATAGCTCCGCTTTTTAGATTACATAAAGTAGTTCATAATATAGATTTCCAGAAAAACATCTTGGTCTTTCAACTTTTTACACTTCTTGTCTGGAGTAGAGACGCAATGCATTGCGTCTCTACCGCTGGGTTATTTTGCCATTGGAAAAGTGTAAACCGGCAAATGAAGGATGCCCAGACTTAAATATAATATTTGTGAAAGTGGGTCAATTGCTTTTTCCGGCATATCTATTCATCAGGCCATAATGACGGTTCAAAAAAATATCCGGTATTTTGAAATATCAAGGTTCTCTTTTTGGGCGGCAGCATGTCCCACATACCCTTCATCAATGGAGAATGGATAAAGATGCCAGATGTCTCCATGCAGTTCCACTGAGGGATTCATTACACAAAAAGAGGATAGTCCGGTTGAGAGTCCCGTGCCATGGGCCTTTATAACCGACTCTTTTCTGGTCCAGATATGGTAAAAATCTTTAAGCGGAGAACCCGATTTTTCAATGAATTCTTTCTCTTTTGAAGTTAGAACCGAATGGAAGTCATTTATGTTGACAGGTTTTATTTTTTCAATATCAATCCCTGTTTTACAGCTATGCAGGGCACATACGGCATAGTTGCCGGAGTGGGATATATTGAAATTTATCATGGGGGGTGTTTTGATTTTAGAAAAGTTTTCATGGTCTTTTTTTGCCAGGGAGCGACCCTGTTTTGATATTATGGTAATATCCTGCAATGACTGTTTGAAGTAAGGTTTTCCATAAGAATCAATGTCTATTGAATCCCTTATGTTTAATGCCCTGTACATATCCCGGTCCGGCAGTCGGGTAATGGCGGTTTTAAGCAGAAGTCTTCCTGTGAGGGCATTCTGCCTATCCTGCCATCGTCTGTATTTGAGTACTCTTTCAAGAAAAGATTTGGATATTTGTTTTGAATATTTGTTCCATTTGTCATTGGAAAAGGGTTCTTTGTTGTATGTGAAAAAGATATTGATTTTATCAGGATCAATAGATGCGGCATTCATGATGTTTAACATGGGGGTGGACATGGAGTTTAATATGCGGCTTCATTGAGTTCTATAGCATTCCAGATAATGAAATTTCCCGAAGGAATCGTAGGGGCACGGCGTGCCGTGCCCTTGAAAGAAAATTATTTATCTGGAAATCGGCATCCTTCATTTGCCAGTTTACACTTTTTGGAGCCACATTCCCATTTTTCGGGAAGATCTCAAAAAAAGTGTAAACTACTTTTGATGAATTATGAAGGATGTCTGGAAATCTATATAGCTTTCCAGATAATTAAATTGGTTATCATACTTTAAGGGCAGCCCCCTGTGGCTGCCCCTGGGAATGGATATGCTCAAAGATTTTTCTGGAACTTTATATCACAGCCCCGTGGCGGCTTTTTTTTTATATGAAAGTCCCCGTCGTTCAAGGACTTTCATCATTTCGATTGTGGCGGTAATGCCGCCATGTTTGTTATATGAAAGTCCATGTTTTAGGTTGGTCTTAAGGGCTTTCCTGATTCGTTGTGATGGCTCGCCAACATGGCCGTTAATGGGAAAATGTAGACAACTGTTCATCTCTGATATCAGGACCGCTCCACGGATATTTAACTATAAGATCCGCATCAAAATCCTCTATTATTCCTATGGCATTTTCAAAGTTGTGAAAATCAAGTATTCCGAGCTGTCTCTCTGACTTTGGAT
>JADGBO010000311.1 GCA_015231465.1 Desulfamplus sp. | reverse complement strand
ACCTGAAGCACTTCCTGGAACCCCAGATGGACTCCCTGGGAAAGAACTCCTATGTGGTGAAACCCTGGCATGTGGAGATCTTCGGAGGCCCCGTAAGCATCGGGGATAACATCACTCTTCTTGCCGCATCTGATAAAAAAACACGCCTCACGGTCTGGTCGAATCAAAAGCATGTTCCAGGAATCAGGATAGGGGATCATGTTCTAATCTCTCCGGGGGTGAGAATCAGTGCTGCCAGGGAGATCGTAATCAGCGACAACTGCATGATAGCCAGCAACGCATATATAACCGATTCCGACTGGCACGGCATATACGACCGGAGCATGCCTCCGGATACGGCCTTTCCGGTGATACTCGGACCCAATGTATGGATAGGAGACAGTGCCATCATATGCAAGGGTGTCACCATAGGAGAGAACAGCATCATAGGGGCGGGTGCGGTGGTCTCCTCAAACATCCCGGCCAATGTTATTGCGGCAGGAAACCCTGCCCGGGTGGTGAAGCAACTTGACATAACCCGGAAAATAATCACCAGGAAGGATCGCTTCGGTGATACGGAACTCATCAACATGACCCTGGACAGGCATGAAAAGGACCTGCTTCGGGGCAATACCGTTCTGGGCTGGCTTCGCAATCTTATCTTTCCCGGAAAACAGGACTGACTTGTTATTGTGCTTACTTTTCATTAAACATCTGTTTTATGGATGCCGATAAAATGAATACATAAATGCAACCCTCCATTTAGTAATAGGGTTTAATTAACTTACCCAAACTCCCCCCTCTCCGGTCATGGAGAGGGGTTTGGGGGGTGAGGTGAATGGGCAAGTTATTAAAAATCAATTTCTTATTCAATTATCCATTAATCCAGGTCATCAATAATTCTATTGATAATATGAATGCACAATACCAAGGAGAGGAGAGATTATTGCCATGAAGATCATGTCATCCAATATTTCGTTTGTCTCGGAGCGGCAGTACGAAGAGAGACGCTTTTCCAGGCGTACGGTGGAAGCCCTGGATGAGGGAAAATCCCCGGATGCTTCGGCCCGGGTGTCATCCAGTGCAAAAGAGGTGTCATCTCCTGGAAAAA
The DNA here is from genome assembly GCA_015231465.1 of Desulfamplus sp. Taxonomy (GTDB): domain Bacteria; phylum Desulfobacterota; class Desulfobacteria; order Desulfobacterales; family Desulfobacteraceae; genus Desulfamplus. The sequence continues at coordinate 2,477 of JADGBO010000311.1, read as the reverse complement.
ATGATCCCGTTGCCGTCTATTTCCCCGTCAAAAATCGGCAGCCGCTCTTCTCTAAGGTGACAAATATGGATGCTCCGGATCCGGAAGAGCAGATAAATGGTGATCCAAAGCTTGCAGCCATGAAACGGATGATAGAGAGCATGATCGGAAAAAAGATCAAACTAACGGATATGTCAGGCTTCCATGCCGGCGGAGCTACAGGGGGGACATCCGGGGATACATTGCCTGGCCTGACATTAAAGGGCCTTTTCCGACACCCCCCGGACTCCTCCCTGTTTTCAGTAAAATCCCCGTTCACTGTGAGATCAATGAATGAAGGGCAACTGGACATATCCTCAAACCTGGACATATCCTCAAAATTTGTTCCGGACATACCGGTGCAGAGGGTCAGGATAACCGACATAAACTCCCTGTACGAGTCGGAAAAGACCACCTTCGGAGCCATGGGTGTGGTAAAAACCTCCAGCGGAGAGGATATCTCTTTTGGAATCGGCTTGGAGATGTCCCGGGAATTTTACCGGGAAGAGAAGTTCCAGATGACCGCAGATGCCGTTCTGGTGGATCCCCTGGTGGTGAACTTTGGCGGAACCCCTGCCGATCTAACGGATATAAGGTTCAAATTTGATCTTGATTCCGATGGTGAAGAGGAGTCCATTCCCTGGCTTAAATCCGGAAGCGGGTTTCTGGTCCTGGACAGGAACGGAGACGGCAAGGTCAATAACGGCGGTGAACTTTTCGGCCCGGCTACCGGCAGAGGCTTCCGGGAGCTGGCCGAGCTGGATGACGACGGGAACGGCTGGATAGATGAAAATGATGGGGCCTACGAGAATCTCTTGGTCTGGTCGGGCAGCTCACCGGCAACAGCGGAACTTAAAAGCCTTGGGGAGATGGGCATCGGAGCCATATCCCTCGCCAGTGCCGAGACCCCCTTTACCATAAAGGAGGGTGTAAACAATGAAACCCTGGGACAGGTTAGAAGGACCGGGATCTATCTGAAGGAGGATGGCGGTGCTGGAACGGTGCAGCAGCTTGATCTCTCTGTGTGAAGGCAATGGGGACAACACATGCATTACCTGTCCCCATTGCTTTTCCATTGTGATCACAAAAACATACGTTCAATTTTCATTTGAAAAAGAAGTCAACTAAAAAGTTGACAAAAGCCCTGTACCGTTAGAACTGAATTTGTGTGTTCTTCAAAAAACCTACAGGCTGGAGAACACTTTTTTAAACTTAAAAGCCAATTCATCGCCGAAGCTGAAGACTTCGGGGTTTTCTCACCGCAAAGGCTATAAATCCCATTGACCTGTTTTTTCTTGACTTGCAAGCCAATAAATATTAGTTATCGGAGATTTTTTAATTGAAGCCGGTTTCTGATGAATCCGTGGGTGATAACTTCTTAATATTTTAATTTTGCATATCCATCCGCTGCATATTTATCCCTTGCTGGAAATCTACTCCTTTCCAGAATATGAGGAGAGGAGCAATGAATGAGGTTTGAGGCTGTTTTATGTTTGACAACCTGAGCGATAAACTTAACGCTGTTTTCAAGAAGCTCAAGGGCCGGGGCACCCTGACGGAAAAGAATATTGAGGAGGGCCTGAAGCAGGTACGCCTGGCCCTTCTTGAGGCTGATGTCAATTACAAGGTGGCAAAAAAGGTTATATCCGATATAAAAGCGAGGGCTTTGGGTCAGGATGTCATGGACAGCCTTACGCCTGGCCAGCAGATCATCAAGATTGTATATGATGAGTTCACCCGGATGATGGGTGATGAACATGAGTCCATAGAGCTTTCCGGAAGTACACCTGCTTCTGTCATGCTGGTGGGGCTCCAGGGTTCCGGAAAGACCACCACCGCTGGCAAGATAGCCCTGTTTTTGAGAAAAAAGGGAAAAAAACCATATCTTGTTCCTGTGGATGTTTACAGACCCGCGGCCATTGATCAGCTTAAAAAACTGGGAAGCCAGATTGATGTCCCTGTGTTCTCCTCCACTATGGATATGAAACCTGTGGACATATGCAGGGATGCGGTCCGGGGTGCCCTTGAAGCCGGGTGTGATACCTTGATCATAGATACCGCGGGCCGGCTTCATATAGATGATGAACTCATGGCTGAACTCGGGGTACTCAAGAATACTCTTAAGCCTTCTGAGATACTTCTCGTTGCCGATGCCATGACCGGTCAGGATGCCGTAAATATTGCCGAAACCTTTGATAAGCAGCTTAACATCGGCGGCGTGATTCTGACTAAGATGGATGGCGATGCCCGGGGCGGTGCCGCACTTTCCATAAAAGCCGTCACTGGAAAACCCCTTAAATTTATTGGTGTGGGGGAGAAGACAACGGCCCTGGAACCCTTTCATCCAGACAGGATGGCCTCCAGGATACTCGGCATGGGAGACACCCTCTCATTTATTGAGAAGGCCCAGGAAGCCGTTGATGTAAAAAAGGCCGAAGAGCTTGAAAAAAAGCTTCGTA
>JADGBO010000310.1 GCA_015231465.1 Desulfamplus sp. | reverse complement strand
TCCGTGGTGGGTGATGAGTGATCCATGGTGGGTGGTGAATGATCCGTGGTGGGTGATGAATGATCCGTGAGTATGGTTTCCGGGGAAGAAGGGAAGGCAGGAGGATTTATCACAGGCTCTGTCATGCCCCTAAGTTCCGGGGCAATCCACAGTGCGTCAAACTCCCAGTCCGGAAAACCCTTGTCGAGAAGATCCATATCCACATAGGCACAGGTTCTGCCGTTATATTTAATGTGAAGCTTGCCGGTGTCGGTGTAGGTGCCTATGACCGTACTCTCGACCTCGTGTTCCATGGACAGCTCCATGAAACGATCAATGTTAGAGGGTTTGACGGCAATGGTCATCCGCTCCTGGGATTCCGAGACCCATATCTCCCACATATCCAGGCCCTGGTATTTAAGGGGCACCTTCTCCAACCACACCTCGCATCCGTTGCTGATCATGGCCGATTCACCCACAGAGGATGAGAGCCCCCCCCCTCCGTTGTCGGTTATAAAATCGAAAAGACCTTCATCCCTGGCGGTGAGAAGAAAATCATGCATCTTCTTCTGGGTATAGGGATCACCTATTTGAACATGGCCGGCCGGTGTGTTCTCCGAAAGTACCTCCGAGGATGCGGTCACGCCGTGGATTCCATCCTTTCCCACCCTTCCCCCGCTCATGACTATTAAATCTCCGGGCTCGGTCCTTTTTTCATGGCTGGGCCTGCCGTTTATTACCGCGGGCATGATGCCCAGGGCAGTGACAAAAACCAGGCTTTTACCCATGTATCCCTCATGGAAAAGGGTCTGGCCGAAGGTTGTGGGAACACCGCTCTTATTTCCGCCGTCCTTGACCCCTTCAACCACGCCGTCCAGGAGCCGCCTGGGATGGAGAGGGGGCTTTAAAGGGCCTTTATAGTCCATGTATCCCACACAGAAACCATAACTTCCCATGACAAGCCTGGACCCGAGACCTGTCCCCAGGGGATCACGGTAAACACCCACAATACCTGTAATGGAACCCCCATAGGCCTCCATATTGGAGGGGGAGTTATGGGTTTCCCCTGTAATGACATAGTTGGTCCGCTCATCCAAGCGCCCCACACCGGCATTGTCCCAAAGAACCGAAACAACCCAGGGCTTTTTCTCCTTCAGGGCCAGGGTCGGCTCCTGGATATACTTTTTAAAAAGATTTCTCTCTATGGTAAATTCCGTAAAACATCCACACTCGCAGGTTCCATACGGATGCCCGGCCCTGATCTCCTGACCTTTGCCACCCATATTTTTACCATACATATTATCTTTGCCGACATCAGTTTTAACCGTCTCACCCCCTCCGGTGGAGAGTTCCATGTACCGGAAAACTCCCCTGAAGGTGTTGTGATTGCAATGATCGCTCCTGGCCTGGGAAATGTATTCAAGCTCCACATCCGTGGGCAGGGAGAGTCCCACAGCCTCCCTCTCCCTTATGACATCTGGATCCATAAAATAGGCCCTTATCACTGGAATGTCCCTTGGGTTGAGGGCAAGGTTTCTAATATCGCTTATCTCCTGGAGAGCCTGGTCAGATTCAATGGTGATGGTCTCAAATGTTGGTTCATGGTTCAAAAGTACCCTGGGAACCAGGAGGGGGACCAGGAGAGGAGCCAGGGAGGGGGATTCATCTCCTGAAAAAACCTTCCACTGTTGGATTATGGGGTTTGCCAGAAGCTCGCCGGCAATCTTTTCCACATCATCCCGGGTCAGGTCCGGGGCGGTGAGACAGTAACGTTTGGAGGTATAAACAGCCTCTCCCTCCATGAAGTCACGATCCAGCAGGTCCCGTATGGCCTCCTGGGCGGTACTGCCTGCATTATCCCTGACACCGGGCCTGAATCCCACCCATATGCACCAGTCAAAGGGTATGGAAAGGGGCTCCAAAGATGATATCTGGATTACAGGATTTGTAAATATCTCATTCTTTACAGCGATGATATCTTCACCGGAAATATCTGCATCAACAGTAACCATGCTGACGGTCCGGCCATCCTGGATGTCAAGATTGAAGTATTCCAGGGCCTTGCGTTTAAGCCCCAGGGCCTCGGCATCCATAAGCTCGGGTTTAAGGGCAATCTCAATACAGGAGGTCATTTTTATCCACCATTGAAAATTCTAATCAGGTCATTGTAAAAAACAAAAATCATCAAAGCCACAAGAAGGGCAATGCCGATCTGATTGGCCTTCTCACGGACAGCATCCCCGGCAGCCCTGCCGGTTATACCCTCTATGGCAAAAAACATAAGGTGCCCCCCATCCAGTACAGGAACCGGAAAGAGGTTTATGATCCCCAGATTCACACTAAGCATTGCCACGAAAAAGGCCAGGTTTGCAGCCCCTGCCTTTGCCTGCTCGCCTGCCATCTGGGCAATCATTATGGGCCCGCCAAGGTTGTCCGCCGAGACAACCCCCTGGAATATCTTCACCACGGACAAAATGGTGAGCTCGGAAATCCACCAGGTTCGATGAGCAGCCTCCCCCAGGGCCTGGAACGGATTGAGCTGGACATGCTCCCCCTCCCCGCTGGAAGATATGCCGATCATATATTTTTTCACATCTTCACCAAAGAGATTTTTTGTCATCTTCTCCTCGGGGATGATCCTGATGGATATTAAATCTCCCCCACGCTCAATGATCATCTCCAGGGGGTTGCCTGTGCTGGTGCCGATTATCTCCACCATGTCATCCCAGGATTGAACCCTTGTTCCCTGCACACTCATCACAGTATCCCCGGAAACAAGGCCCGCAGTGTGGGCAGGCGTGTCCTGGGCAACATCACCCACAACGGGCCGCACCACATAGATGCCGGAGAACTGAACAATAACGTAAAAAATGAGAAAAGCCAGGAGAAAATTGAACAGAGGGCCTGCAGCAACTATCATAGCCCTCTGGAAAAGAGGCTTATGGCTGAAAGAGAGTTCCATATCCTTTGCATCAATGGAATCTCCGGGGTCCTCACCGACCATCTTGACATATCCCCCCAGGGGAATAAGGGAGATACAATATTCGGTAAATCCAATGGTGCGTTTGTAAATTTTAGGCCCAAAACCCAGGGAGAAAGTGACAACTCCAACTTTGTAATACCTGGCAACCAGAAAATGGCCAAGTTCATGGAAAAACACAAGAACACCAAGAACAACAATAAATGAAATAATAGTATAACCCATCATTCTCCTTTACCGTAAAAACACCCGTATCATTTTCATGATCCGGGTGTGGCCGAAGTCCGGCCATGAAGGTTGATCTTAAAAAAACAGATAACATTATAAATAATATGGGGTAATTATGACGATTTGCCGCAGCATGGAAAAGCAGGAAATCCATCATTGTTGGATAAATAACACATGTATTCCGCATAAAGCAAAATCTTCTTAGGAAGTTGGATAAATAACACATGTATGCCGCACAAAGCAAAATCTTCTTAGGAATCGACCTTAAATACTCAAAAACGAAAGTTTGTCTGGTTTTCCATGATATACGGGTATTTGTCTGAACCAGGCTGGCCAGGATTTACAGGATGATCAGGATTTTTATCCTGTAAATCCTTTCAATCCTGAGTATCCTG
>JADGBO010000030.1:18994-20516 GCA_015231465.1 Desulfamplus sp. | reverse complement strand
TACTATAGACTTCCAGAAAAATCTTTGAGCATATCCGTTCCCAAGGGCAGCCACAGGGGGCTGCCCCTACAGTACGGTTGCCAAGCCGGATAATGAATAGGCAGTGAGATATATGAACAGGTTTATTCTGTCAATTGCAGTGATATTTTTATGCTTTTCAATGACAGCATGCAGCTCCGTTGTTGATAAAAAAATCCCAGAAGAGTCGCGTATTCCCGAAGAGAGGAAAATTTTCTCCCATCATGATACGAGACATGATTCCATAGATGATATGAGGGCAGTAAAAGAAGATTTGTATGACCAGTTTCACCAATGGGAAGGCGTTAAATACAGATTGGGAGGACTAAACAGAAATGGTATTGATTGCTCCGGTTTTGTTTATGTAACCTATCTGGAAAAATTTGGTATTGATCTACCTCGCAATACCGATCTGCAGGTCCGCATTGGAAGATATGTCAGGTTTAATGATCTTCGATCCGGAGATTTGGTCTTTTTTAAAATAGGCTGGAAGGGAAAGCATGTGGGTATTTATATTGAGGACAACATGTTTTTACATGTTTCGACCAGGAAAGGGGTTATGATTTCCAGCCTGCATGATCGATATTGGAGTTCTAAATATTGGCAGGCGAGAAGGATTGATCTTTGAAATCATCATTCAAATCATCAGCCTATCCCAAAAATGTTATTGAATACAAAATATGACGAAATGAAGACAGCAATACACAACTGATGGTGTGCTTCTCTATTTTTGGGATAGGTTCATTATTGCAATCGTCTAAAAAAAATACAGGGAAAAATATGGGACAGTCAAAATTAGAACCGCTGACAAATGAAAAACTTGGAGAAAATCTTGCCGTATTTGCCATCAATCGGGATGATCTCAAGGAGATCATGGCAGCCATGCCCGATGATGGAAATATCAACCTAACCAGAGTGGAGTATGAACTCCAGATCCTCAAAATATTGAGTGTGGGATGGGCAATGGCTTTTTACATGCGGACGGGGGAAGATAAGCAGCAGTCAACCATGGTTTTCTGGGAACGCATAAGGGATATATCCGGAAACATCTCCACCCTTGCGGAAAGCAGCACAGGCAAGAGCATCGACTATTTCAACATTCTGAAGACCCGCCTTGACCAATATCTGAAAATCATGCAGGAGAATCAGGAGGGTGCCGTCGAACCGACTCAGATTATAGGTCCGGCATTTGCAGATGCCTGTAACTGCCCGGGAAATGCCGTAGTCATTCTTGCGGGAACCAAGATGATGACAATGACCCTTGGAGCGGTAAAAGAGTATCTTGATGCGGTTGAGATTGTTTCAACACCATTGCACTCATGAAACCGGGTTCCAGGCTTTAAACATCTATTATTCTGTTCTTGATTGCAAAACGTGAAAGTTCTGCATTGTTTCTAAGGTTAAGTTTTTTCAATATCCTTGACCGATATGTATCAACGGTTTTTACACTTATATTGTAACTTTTTGCAATTTCGTGGTTTGTCTGCCCAAGGGCAAGCTTACG
>JADGBO010000030.1:10771-18895 GCA_015231465.1 Desulfamplus sp. | reverse complement strand
GAAAGTTCTGCATTGTTTCTAAGGTTAAGTTTTTTCAATATCCTTGACCGATATGTATCAACGGTTTTTACACTTATATTGTAACTTTTTGCAATTTCGTGGTTTGTCTGCCCAAGGGCAAGCTTACGTAAAACCTGGAGTTCCCGCATGGAGAGGGACTCTGCACCGGATTTGGCACTGTCACCCCTAACCACTCTAAGGGCCAGGGCCTCACTGGCTTTTTCCGTGAGATAACGGCCCCCCGAGTAGAGCTTTTTTACGGCATCCACCAACTGCTCGGGTGCGGATTGCTTTGTCACATATCCCATTGCTCCGGCCTCCACTGCCCTTACCACATACTGCTCCTCATCATGCATGGTCAAAATCAGTACCGGCATCTGAGGTATGTGGGACTTCAGCCTTGAGACCACCTCCAGGCCATCCATGCCCGGAGGCATGGCAATATCCACCACTGCCACATCCGGTCTGTGCTTAAGGCATTTTCTTATGGCTTCATTGCCCTCGGATGCTTCGGCCACAACACTCATCTCGCCGCTCTCTTCAATGATCCGGCGCAGTCCCTCCCTTACAATTTTGTGATCATCAGCAAGCAGTACTTTAATCATGGCTCAACCGGCTCCTTTTTTGACGTATTTTCCAAAGTCACACGACACACCACCCTGCACCCTTTTCCGGGCATGGCGATAATATCCAGAACCCCGCCGGCAAGGGTTGCCCTCTCCTTCATGCCGGTGAGACCCAGTCCGGGAGAGTCTTTTTTTTCTTCGGGGACGAAGCCCCTTCCATTATCTTCCACAGTCAGCTCAACGGCACCCTCCGGGGAAGAATCAAGTCGTTGAAGGCCGGCACCCTCCGGGGAAGGACCAGGTCGGTGAAGGCCGGCACCCCCCGGGGAAGGACCAGGTCGGTGAAGGCCGGCACCCTCCGGGGAAGGACCAGGTCGATTAAGGCTGCCGCTACCCCTGGGCACAAAAAAAAGTCCCACCATAATTTCCGTGGCACCGGAGTGTCTCAGGGCATTTGTGACGGCCTCCTGGGCAATCCTGTAAAAGGCCGTGGCCAGGGAGTCGTGAAGTTCGGGTATGACACCGTGCCGGAAACCGCATGAAATATCGGTTCTCTTCTCAAACTCCCGGGTGAGCATCTCCAGGGCATCTACAAGTCCAAGATCGTCAAGGACACCGGGCCTGAGCCGGAAGGCCATCTCTCGAACATCGCCGATGGTGTCATCTATAAGGGAACATATACGCAAAGCACGTTCCCCGGCCTTTTTATCAGCAGGAGGGAGATGTTTACGAAGCCATACAGCATCCATTTTCAGGGCTGTGAGTATCTGGCCGAAGTGATCATGCAGCTCCCTTGCCAGGGCCCGCCTCTCATTTTCATGTGCCGCCATTATGCCGCCGGACAGCCTTCTGAGTTGATCCCGTACCATTGTAAGTTCATTGGTCCGCATCTCAACCTGATGTTCCAGATCCATGGAGTAGGACGACAGCTTCTCCCTGGCCTTTTCCAGGGCCTTCTGAACCTGATTTTTTTCAGTTACATCAACACTCACGGCAAGGGATATTTTCACCCTTCCTCCGTTGTCCCTTACACCGTAACATGAAAGGAGTATGTCGATGGTTTCACCGTTTTTTTTCACATATGTATATGGAACATCCTTGCAGAAACCGCTCTTGAAAAAGAAGGGGAGAATCACCTCTTCAGCATATTTTTTTGACTCCTCTGAATAGAAATCGGTCAGTTTACGGCCTATCACTTCATCTCTTTCATAGCCCATCTTCTCAAGCCAGTAGTCGCTTACCCTGATAATATTTGCCCCGGTATCTATGGAGTGGAGCATTACAGGTGTCTTATGGTAAATGTGTCTATATCTCGCTTCACTGATGCGGAGCTTGCCCTCGGCTTTTTTACGCATCACTATTTCATGAAGGGCCTTTTTGTAAAGTATGAAAACGGCCACTGCCATGAAAGCGGCAATGACCACAATGACGGGACCCGCAATCTGTATGAAAGGATCTGCAAGCTGACGTTTTATCTCGTCAAGACTTCTCAGATGGACAATCCGCCAGCCTGGATAGCCTTCCAGGGACATTTCCGAATGGATGTATTCCCTGCCGTTTCTATCGACAACACGGCCCTTGACCGGCGATGAAAAACCCGTCCATAGCCAGGGGCCGTTTCCAAACTGACGGGATGCGTTAATGTTCTCTATCTCTTCAGGAGCAAGGGACCAAAGCAGCATGAATCTCATTTCACGACGATTGGCGATGAAAATTATGCCATTGGGATCGGTAACGAGAAGAATCCCTTCGGAGCCCACAAAAAGCATTGATTCAATCTGCTCCACCGAAGCCTTGATAACCGCAACCCCCACAATATCCTCACCCTGTGCAGAGTAAACCGGGTGACTGTGATAGACTCCCCGTTTCCGTGAGGTGGTACCCAGGGCAAAATAGGTGTCCGGACGGCCTGAAAGGGCCTTTATGAAATATGGTCTGAATGAAAAGTTTTTCCCCACAAAGGAGTCATAGTCGTTGCGGTTGCTGGATGCAACGGTTACGCCATCCCTGTCCATGAGATAACAGACCTCCAGATTGAGGGATCGGGTGAAGTTGTCCAGCATCAGATTGCTCTCCATAATTGACCCGGCATCCTTTTGTCCAAGGGCATCCCTCAATTCTCCAATGCCGGCAAGGGCTTTGGCCGGCTTGACATGCTCTGCAAGGGAGGAGTTCAACTGTCGGCCCAAAAGCTCAAGACGTCTGTCCGAATGGCCCTGGGCCTGCTGCAATGCTGCATGTTTCAATGAAAAATAGTATAGAAAGCCGCCGGAGGAAACAGAAAGTACCGCAAGAAGAGCAAGCACCAGTATGATGATTCTGAGTCGCATGGGGATATTTTTATTTTGTAAATTCCTTTTTGTCAATAGATTTTGTGGTATAATTTAATATTTATAGTAACATTTAATGTGTGTGAAAAAAAACTCTTGATTTCCTTATGATTAACCTATAGCATCCTATGCCATTAAGCTGTTCATGATTTTACATGGAGCTTACAGTTTTTAAGTTTCGTTCTACAGGGAAAACCATTTGCGAGAGTGGCATTTACCTTGGGTTTGGAACTATTATTTTTTTATTTTTTTTTTGAAGGAGATTTGCTACATGGCAGAAGGCATCGTAAAATGGTTTAATGATTCAAAAGGGTTTGGTTTTATAGAGCAGGAAAATGGTCCTGATGTGTTTGTACACCACACAGGAATCAATGCAACCGGGTTTAAATCCCTCAATGAAGGCGACAGGGTGAAATTTGAGATTAAAGAGGGTCAGAAAGGCCCTTCAGCAGTAGATGTGACTGTTATGTAGTCCAGGGAACATTGTTGGTTCCCTTAATAAAGCTGAAATTTAAAAGGCACTTCTGATGATATTTCATCAAGTGCCTTTTTTATTTCCGACTTTTCGGGGGGCGATTGGTTAGGCCATCATGGCCAGGCTCACAAGGTATGAGAAGGAGTTTCATGACGATTCAATGGTACCCGGGACATATGCAGGAGACCGAGAAATTTCTTAAAACCGCTGTCTCCAGTGTTGACGTAGTACTGGAGATACTTGATGCAAGGCTGCCGGTTTCCAGTGCAAATCCCCTCCTGGATAAAATATGCAGAGATGTTTTCCGCATCAGACTTCTCAACAAAAAAGATATGGCAGATCCCCATGTGACAGGCTCATGGATTGACTGGTATCACAAAAAGGACTCTCCGGCGGTGGCTGTAATCGGTACAGATCCGGCAGATACATGGCGTGCCGTCAATCTCTCCCTTTCCGGGCTGAAAAAGGCTCCATCGAGACGCATTCGCATAATGGCGGCGGGTATCCCCAATACCGGCAAGTCAACCATAATCAATACCCTGGCCGGAAAAAAAATTGCCAAAACCGGAAATACCCCTGCCGTTACCAGGCATCAGCAGCGGGTGGGCCTTAAAAACAGAATCGACATATACGACACCCCGGGGATACTTTGGCCGGTTCTGGAAAATCAAAAAGGAGCCTGCCGTCTCGCTGTAAGCGGAGCCATATCAGATGCTGCCTTAGATTATGGAGATATTGTCCATTTTGCCCTGACCATTCTGATGGAGCGTTATCCCGGCAGCCTGGAAGATCGCTACGGAATTTCACTGCCTGAATCATGCAGGGAAGATAGTGATTCATCCGGGGCAGTCGGTGCTGACCCTGGGGAGATACTGGAACGGATTGGAATTTTGCGGGGATGCCTTAAAAAAGGAGGGATAGTTGACTATAAAAAAACATCGGAGCTTGTCATACGTGAACTCAGATCCGGTAAGCTCGGCAGAGTTTCCCTTGAGACACCGGATGATATAGTTTCGGAAAAAAGTGAAATTTAATTTGAACAGTGGAACTGATTTTTAATAACTTGCCCATTCATCTCATCCCCAGCCACCTATTTACAGGCTTGCCATGGGAGCTTGGGTAAGTTAATTAAACCCAATTACAGTGAGAAAAATACTGCTGACCTTGACAGCTTTAATAGTAATTGTATAGCATTGGTGTGGAATCAAAATCGACGGGTTACTCGCCACCCCTTGTAATTCATGGACAGGTCTCAAAGATCAATTCCTTAAAAAAGCATGGAATCAATATCCCGAAAAAAGCATGGAATCAATATCCCGAAAAAAGCATGGAATCAATATCCCGAAAAAAGTATGGAATCAATATCATGAAAAAAAGTATGGAATCAATATCATGAAAAAAAGTATGAAATCACTATCCCGGGGAACAATCCCGGGTAGAGACACAGCATATAACTTTTTTACTCGCACAACTCTCTTTCTTATATCTTTAATATTTATGCTGCTCACCTCATTTATACCCGCATCCATGGGTGCAACGGTATTTTCCTTTGAGGACGGGACCCTTCCCGATGTAGATATTCTAAAAAAAATGACCTTCACACGGGAAGACTCTAAAATAACGAGAAGCGTTGTAAATGCCCTTGAAAAAAATCACTATTCTGAATTGAGATTTGATGATGAACTCTCATCCAGAATTCTGGACAACTATCTTGACAGACTTGACCCGGCAAGGAACATCTTTACCGCTAAGGATATAGCCGACTTTGAGAAACATCGCCACTGGCTGGACAACAGACTGAAAAGAGGTGACCTGCTTCCAGGGTATCTCATTTTCAATATCTATCTTGAGAGATCTTTTGAGCGTCTTTCCCACATCATAAAATGTATTGAAAAATGGGAATCATATTTCGACTTTACCCAAAATCATGAGATAGAGCTGGACAGGAAGGATGCCCCCTGGCCTGAAAATATGGATGCCCTCCGCACTCTTTGGGAAAAGGAGATTAAAAACACGATTCTATCCCTAAAACTTGATGGAGAATCCAACGAGGAGATAACCTCCACCCTTTCCAAGCGATACAAAAGCCGTCTGAACAGGCTTATACAGACCGATTCTCCGGATGCCTTCAAAACTTATATAAATGCGGTTGCCATGACCTTTGATCCCCATACTCAATTCTTCCCCCCCCGCATGTCCCAGGATTTCGACATTCAGATGAGTCTCTCATTAGAAGGCATCGGAGCAATACTCCAGAGCGAATATGAGTACACCAAGGTTGTCAGCCTCATTCCGGCGGGCCCTGCCGACAAGTCAGGGCAGCTTATGCCCGGGGACAAGATCATCGGTGTGGGACAGGGAGACGGGGGGGAGTTCCAGGACACCCTGGGCTGGCGCATTGATGAGGTGGTCAATCTGATCCGGGGCCCCAAGGATACCGTGGTGAGGCTGAAAATCATTCCTGCTGCCCAGAAGGGAAACAGGAATCCAAGGGTGGTAAGCATCATCAGGGACAAGGTTAAGTTGGAGGAGCAGGCTGCCGGCAAAGAGACCTTCACCATTCAAAGGGAAGGAAAGGATATTAAAATAGGCGTAATTACCCTTCCAACCTTCTATCTTGACTTTAAAGGAATGCAGGACGGTTCCGACGATTACAGAAGCACTGCCAGGGATGTCATAAACCTCCTGGATGAGCTTAGGCAGGAGAATATCCAGGGGCTTATCATGGATCTGAGGGATAACGGGGGCGGGGCCCTCCAGGAGGTGAATGAACTGGTGGGATTTTTCATTAAAACCGGCCCCACCGTTCAGATAAAATCCAGGAGAGGCTACATCTCAAGATTGGAAGATACAGATCCCTCCATCTTTTACCAGGGCCCCCTCATCGTCATGATAAACAGAATGAGTGCCTCGGCATCGGAAATTTTTGCAGGAGCCATAAAAGATTACAACCGTGGCATAGTTGTGGGAACCCCAACCTTTGGAAAAGGGACGGTCCAGGCCCTGCAGTCCATTGAAAATGGCCAGCTTAAAGTTACCACCGCTAAATTTTACAGGATTTCAGGAGAAAGCACCCAGCATGCAGGGGTCTCTCCGGATATTCACTTTCCCCCGATTTACAACAAAGAAGAGACAGGGGAGAGTTCCCTCAAAGGTGTTCTTCCATGGGATACAACCGTGAAAGCTCCCTACACTCCCTACAGAAGCATGGAACCCGTTATAAATGAACTTGAGTCCAAACACCTGGAACGAATCAGTGACAAGGCCGATTTTAAATATCTCAGAGAGCGTTATGAACTCTCCAGTGAACTTTACGGGCTCAAATCACTCCCTTTGAACATGGAGAAGAGAAAGGCCCACAAAGAGAGAATGAATCAACTTGAACTCAAGATGGAAAACAGCTTGAGACTTGCCAGGGGACTTGCCCCTTTTTCATCCATTGAAGAGTTCCATTCAAGCCTTGACAAAAAAAGTGATGCCCTGGAACCTGCTGAATCCGATAACGAAGAATCAGATAAAGGAGAGAACCCCAGGGATGTCGTGGATGATTCAATGGGGGATAATGATAGAAGAAGGGATATTCTAATGAAGGAGACCCGGGAGATCATGGCGGATTTTATAATGTTTGCCCAAAAGAATGGATATGCCTGGTAATTTTCTGATTGATGGGATTCTTTATGGGTGAAAAAAGAAGATTCAGGATGCTTAGGTTCCTGGCTCTCTTAGCTGCCGTACCCGTCATAATCTTGTTATCCATACCTGTAATAATGGACAGCTCTTCGGTCCAGAGGATGCTGTCCCATTGGATTTCAGACAAGTTTCCCGGATTGAAACCGGGCCACGTGGGCCTTGTGTTATATCCCTTGCCGGGTATTGTTGTGTCGGAAATTGAAATAACCCGGGGAGCTTTTGAAAACATCGTCATTGGAAGGACGGTTATATTTGTCTCACCAATGGAGATGCTTTACAGAAGGGTTGTCATTGAAAAGATACTCATTGACAACATTGACGTTTCAAATATTGACGATCCCATCAATGCTGCCTTCCATACCATAAATGAATACTCCGCATCATATCGGGAGAGAGTCCCGGATATTCCCGCCGCCCCTGGCTCCTTTGTAATTTCGGAAGATCAAGGCACCCATTCTGATGGATACACCCATACTAATGGACAAACCCATCCCGACGGGTACACCCATACTAATGGACAAACCCATCCCGACCGACGCACCCATCCCGACGGACGCACCCATCTTGATATTGAAATACGTAATCTCCAATTGCCCCTTTTTCCCCTTGCGGACATAAGACTTGCCATCTCCCCGGAATTTAACGAAATCCAGGCTGTTGTGGATATAAAAGATCAGGGAGATGTAAAAGATCAGGCAGATGTAAAAGATCAGGGAGATGTAAAAGATCAGGCAGACGTAAAAGATCAGGGAGATGTAAAAGATCAGGCAGACGTAAAAGATCGGGTACCCCTCAATATCCATATAAAATATTCGGGAAGCCCATCTCTTCCTGTGATGCACATTGGGGCAAAAAATATTGCCATTTCAAAATATACCGGAGGGATATTCCGCCTTTTTCCCCAAAATTCCATTGTCGAAACAATTTTCGGCATACTCGGAGACGGATATGTGGAGGAGCTTGATATTTTTTTCAGGCAGGAGAGTACCCTGTCCAGCCTTTTCAATCCCCAAAACATGGAGATACTGGGAAAATTAGCCGGAGGTTCAGTATCAATACCGGG
>JADGBO010000030.1:0-10677 GCA_015231465.1 Desulfamplus sp. | reverse complement strand
ACTCTTCCTTCTTCCAAAGGATCCGGCAATGCCAGCGGGAGAAGTCTGCACTCTTCAACAGGGTACGGCAGTGTCCGAGGGATAACTCTCCACGGAGTGGGGGGGAAAATGGGTGATTCCAGCTTTTCGGACATCAAGGGAAGCATACTTTTTCCCCAGGACGGTGAAAATGGAGCTGAACTCACATTGGAGACCGGCAGAGCCGATATTATCATTGGTGAGGCTGTTCCATGGATTTTTAATTTGATTACAAAGGCACCAAAATACTTTTCCCCGGATATTTTAAAATACTTTTCTTCGGATATTTTAAAATACTTTTCTTCGGATATTTTCAAATACTCTTCCCAGGATAGTTTAAGTTTGGGCAGGCTGGATGGAAAGCCTCCCGTCGGAACCATCACCCTTGGAAAAACCTTCTTCAAAGGTACTTTGTCACATCCTGAAACCTGGCAATATATGATTGAAGGCCGGGGGAATGGTGTGATCCCCGGGGATAAGAGCTTCTCACTCAATTCCTTTGATTTCATCCTTGGATATCCTGCCCCGGGTCCGGCTCTTGTGGGGATCACCAGGCTCTCCAATATAAATGCCCTCTTCCATGATATTAAACCCATCTCTTCCCTCCTTAACTTGCCCCGCCTTGATGATCTCGATACCCCGTTCTCCCTTCTGGACGGAAATCTGGAAAAAAGGGGAGATGAAATATCCTTTAAGGGCAAATTCATTCATGAAAAGGATATACATATCCTTCTTGATGTCGGGATGACCCATGGAAAGATTCCCGATGACGGAATCCCCGGTGGCGGTCCGGCCAATGGAAAGATTCCCGATGACGGCATCCCCGGTGCCGGTCCGGCCAATGGAAAGATGTTTTTTGATGATATTCGGCTGGAGCTGGAAATCGTAGAAAAGGGCGGGACAAAGGCGGTCATAAAATCCCAAAGGGATGTGCCTTTTCTTTTAAAAGGGATGCTTGATACCGAGATCATTGAAAAACTCATAAAACCAAGCTCTCCCACGGCAGATACCCTTTTCGCCATCACAGGGGGAGAGAAATTTTCCATTGGGGCGGGCATGGTCTCCCCGGGGCCTGGAATGGAGAGGGTTCCATCATATATAATTAAGACGGACAGGTTCAGTTTCCGGGCACTAATGAAATTCTTCTCCTTAAACGGAATAACTACTCCAACCATAAATGGAAAGGAAGGAACCTCTACTCCAATCATAAATGGAAAGGTACCCCCACCCATGGACCAAAGCATCTCTTTATTCATGAAAAACATTATATTCAAAAAAAAAGAGATGATGGACAAACATGCCTTCCCCATGATTGCCTTTGAAATCGGTTCCTTTGATATTCATAATATAACACTCTCCCCTTTCAATGCCCGTCTTGATATTAATAACCTTTATATAAATGATGCACTCGAAAACAAGCTTCCTGAAAAAAAGACCATCTTCATTGATGCCATGAAACTCTGCGGCCTGGACCCCAGGGGCACTATAACCATCAATCCCCATACCATTGATATATCCATTGACGTTTCAGAAAAATACGACAATATAGAACCGCTCCTTTCATGTTTCCACCGGGGCGAAAAGTTGATGGAGGGCCCCTTTTCCATTAACGCATCCATTACCACATCCATTAACGCACCCATTACCGAATCCACTACAGCATCCATGAATGCACCCATTACTGAATCCACTACAGCATCCATGAATGCACCCATTACTGAATCCACTACAGCATCCATGAATGTACCCATTACCGAATCCACTACAGCATCCATGAATGTACCCATTACCGCATCCATTAATATACCCTTTACCGCATCCCCTACAGAAGAGGTTGAATATGATGTACCGGACATGGATGCCATAAAAAAAAATCTCCACGGAACCATTGGGTTCTCCTCCGTAAACGGAAGGGTTTTCCGCCTGACCCTGCTCTCAAGGATTCTATCAATAATAAATATTTCAAAGTTGATGAAAGGAGAATTTCCTGATATTGAACAGACAGGCTTTGCCTATGACACAATTGACATTGAGGGTAATTTTATCCAGGGAAGATTGAATCTTGAGAGGGCGGTGGTCAAGGGCCTTGACATGACACTGATCTTCATGGGATGGATTGACCCATTTATTGGAGAGATGGAGCTTACATGTCTTATTGCACCCTTTAAAACAGCCGATGCCATAATTGAAAAAATCCCGCTTATCGGTAAACTGTTTGACAACAGGCTTATATCCATACCGGTCAAGGCCTGGGGTGCCGTGGATGATCCCAGGGTGTTGATAATGCACCCGTCCGATGTGGGACAGAGCCTTGTAAATACTATGGAAAGAATTTTGACAGCTCCGTTTAAAATAATTGAGAGACTGCCTTGACAATATAACCAGCCCTCAGTTACCAGCCTTCAGTATAAATTATTCACTACTGACTACTCTATGGAACCCAGAGGAGAAAAGATGTATTTAATATCATTTTATGTGCCTCCGGCAGCCCTTGATTCAGTAAAAAAAGCCATGTTCAAAACAGGAGCAGGTAAAATCGGAAATTATGACAACTGTTGCTGGCAAACCCTGGGTCATGGGCAGTTCCGTCCCCTGGAGGGCAGCTCCCCGTTTACAGGCACCAGAAATGAAATTGAACAGGTCGATGAATTCAAGGTTGAAATGGTCTGCCGGAAAAGAAATTTGTCAGCGGCATTAAAGGCCCTGGTGGATTCCCATCCCTATGAAGAACCGGCATACCATGCAATGGAAATAGTGACACTTGAGGAAATAAAGCCATGACATCCTTAACCCGGGTGATACATAAAAAAAAAATGACAGTGGGTTATTCAGCCATTGATTACAGGGGATACCTTAAAATTGCAGGCATCATGAATTTTCTCCAGGATACGGCATCAGAACATGCATCCCTTCTTGGTTTGTCAGGCATGGATCTGGCCAGGGAGAATCTTGGTTGGGTAATACACAGGTACCACATTGATATTTATCACTATCCATCCTGGCAGCAGCCCATCTCCATCAGAACATTCCGTTATCCCCAGCAGAAAATTTATGAGATGCGCAATTTCACCATATGCACCCAGAAAAACATCAGCACCACCGGTTATGAACTCCACTCGCCGGCAATAAAGGCAAAGGTTCGCTGGGTGATGATCTCCAGGGATACCGGCAAGCCTGTAAGACTGAACCGATTCATGGATGAGAATCTGTGCAGGCCCATCTCCGGCAGCCGTTTCCAGGAGCTTTGCCATGCCATAGGAGATCGCTGTCCCTCCATTGATCTTCCCATTCTTGAACATGCCTATTTTTCGGACATTTCCCTGGAGCCAGGGAAGGATTGTCCAGGGAATCAGCAGGATTTCCCGCTGGATTGGAAAGGTTCTGACATGGGTCGGGAAAATTCTGACATGGGTCGGGAAAATTATAAAATGGGTCGGGAAAATTATAAAATGGATCGGATTGATGACAAGGAAGGATGCAGCCATAATACTGCTTCAGAAGATTATAACTCAATATCAGAAGATTATAACTCAATATATGGAGAAGATGAGGGCATTACCGGAACAGAGGCTTCCATGATACCTGGACAAGATGACGGCATTGCAGGCATAGATGATTCCACCGGACAAACCAACTGCCCTCAAAGGACCGACCAATATAGGACCGACCAATATAACTTTCCAGATATTGTGCCTCCCCTTAAAACAAATTTCCAGATGCCCTTTAGTGTGAGAATGCATGATCTGGACCTCAACGGACATGTGAACAATGCCGTATTTGTGGAGTGGGCAGTGGAGACCGTTCCCGAAGACATACTTTCCAGATACTCCCCCATGACCATTGACGTGATTTTCCAGAAAGAGGCCCTTTACGGGGATACCGTTGTCTCCAAAACCGAGGTATGGCTTCAGCCGGACTCATCATATCCTTTGACACGTCATCTCATAACAAGGGAGAGGGATCAGGAGGAGCTGGCACATTTGAACATACAGTGGCGTATGGCAACCTCGCATAGAGATCAGTTTCAGGGACGGTGATTTTACCCTTGGGAATCTCGTCTTTGCTGAGTTCCACAGGTCAACTACCCCTAAGCACTTCGTGACTTAGGGGCTTGTAATTCAATTGCAGGCCCGGTTGATTAGCTTAAGTGCTTCGCGCACTACGTTACCGGAGAATATATAGTCACTCCGGGATGCTCCACAAGTCCCGGACACTGAGGACAGTTGGTTAAACATCGCTGAGGGTAGGCGAAGTGCTACTGTCACAAAACCTTCGGGTAACATTAGCGATGTGGATCCACGTGTTTTGAGAGTTCACGGACAGAATTCGATGTATCTGTTGCAAAAACTCTCTCTCTCTCACAACTGTGGCAATTCATCCACGCAACATTAGCGTGATTGCGTGGTTTTCTTGCCACGTTAGTATAAAACCCTGTTTTCATCCTCTTTGAAAAGTGTTCCACCGGACAGCCTCGCATGGGATATGCAAAAGTATTTGAAAGAAGTGCCACATAAGACGCACTCCCCGGTTCCCATCACGGTGAACCATAAGGTGGAAAAGGGACAGATATGGACCACCTCACCCCATCCTGAAACCATGCAGGGGCAGCCCCTTGAGCCAATCGACATGACCGTTCCGGTACTCATTGTCGATCCAGGTATAAAGGAGAAAAAACCTGCCAACCATGGTAAGGGAAGATGATTACAACCCATTTTAAAATCGACAGTTAATCAATGGAAATCAAACAACTTTATACCATGTATGATGCCGGAAACATCAATGGATGCCTGCAGACGGCATTGAGTCGTTTCCATGATTTCATGGGAGTCGGCCAGGAGTGGCTCAATCTGGTCCGCTCCATCCTGGATCAATATCCATCCAACCTCACCCCCGGTACCCTCAAAGCCTTGGCACAGTTTGACAGGGAATCACCGCTATCGAAAGCACTGGCAGCCAGGCTCTCTTTCCATGAAACCCGGCGTGAATCCCCTGGGGTGCCGGGAGCCATGTGGTTTCCTGCTGCCGCAGCCGATAACGGGTTTCTCTATCAAATTGACCCTTATCGGCAGTGCCGGGGAACTTTTAACTGCGGTGATCGCGGCATTTGATCATGACGGACAAAAAGGTATGGATAACGGAAGGGGGGCAGCCGGTTTGGATGAAAGTGACCTTGACCTGATTGTGATTCTGGAAAAAAATGATATGCCCAGGAATTTTGATGAAAGAACTCATAATTATTCATGGGTGAAAGAATTTCTAAAGCCTTTAAACAATAATGTTCCAATGGATATAATAGTCTATAGAATGAGTTAGCTTGGTCCCAAAATTAAATTTCATAATGATTTACATTTGAGCAGCTTCTTTTAATGTTTCTGAAACCCATTGATTTATACTTTTTCCATGCCCTTGAGCAGCATTTGCTACAGCAGCATGTACTTCAGGAGGAATACTTAAAAGTAATTTCCCAGACAAAGGCTTTTCTGCTGGTCTTCCAGTTTCTTCACTTATTGCAATATAGTTATCAACAGACTCATGAAAGGCTTTTTCCAATTCTTCTACTGTTGAGCCGTGAAAGCCAACAATGTCTTTAATACCTGTCAAATGTCCTACAAAAATACGATCTTCATCATCATACTCTATATGAGCAATATATCCTTTATATTTCATAATATTCATGGTTTGATTCCTGCCAGCTTCAAAAATTTCCGTGCATCTTTCACACGATACCTCAATGCAGCTTTATCGGGATGCGGACGGTGAAAATCTGCTCTGAAATCATTTAAGACAAAGCTTACAGCAGAGCCAGCTTTTTCAGTTCGAACAGCACCCAAAGCCAGAAATAATGATTCAATTCTACGCCACTCTATATTACCATTGACTGGATCAGTGAAAACTATATCGAGTGTTTTTTTATGCTTGTTATTCATAACTTTTTATAGTATCAAATTATTATAAATTTTCAAGCAGGGTATGGACATAAATTTAGTGATTGTGAAAGTTCTGTGGGGTCGGGCCACCATAGAAAGACGATTGGCAATCACCACGCTCTTGGCATGAAATCCGGCATGTTGACTATTTCAGCGGAATTTCCCGTGGCCCGGATCACGAAAAGCCCCTCCACCAGAGACTCTATCAGCTTGCCCCACTGGCTGGTAAATAATTTTTCCAGCTTCCGAGTGGCATTGGACTGCTCCTTTATCAAACGATCCGTCTCTTGAAATTTCCGATCCGTCTCTTGAAACTTCCGATCCGTCTCTCTATACAGATCTTTAATTTCCTGAAAAAAATTGAGCAGCATATCCTGTGACAGCCCCTGTTCCATTTTTCATCCTCCCTCTTCCCCTGTTTTTCCCTTCATTTTTTACTTCAGTATAACCATCAAGGCGTAAAATGGCAATTACAAAATAGAACAGGAACAGCACATGCATTATCTAACTCTACCCATTTCCCTCTATATTTTATCCAACGCCTGAGCCAGATCCCCAATCAGATCCCCGGGGTCTTCAAGCCCCACTGAAAATCTTATCAAGCCGTCGTCAATACCTGCAATGGCACGCTCCTGGGGTGTCATGTGTTCATGGGTGATGGTGGGTGGGTGCATGCAGATGGATCTACTCGTTCCAAAGGTAACGGCATGGACTATGGTCTCGAAGCTGTTCATCACCCTGGCGGCCCCCTCCATGCCCCCTTCAACAACAAAGGACATAAGCCCCCCGTGCTGTCCGTTCATCTGTTGGGATGCCAGATCATGCTGGGGATGGTCTTTGAGTCCCGGGTAGTTCACCTTCTCAACCTTTGGGTGCCCCTGGAGATAGTTGGCAAGGATAAGGGCATTGCTGCTGTGCTTTGCCATGCGCATGGAGAGGGTCTCGATGTACTGGAGGGTCATCCAGGCCTCCATGGGCTGGATGATGGAGCCGAGAAACTCATTGGTATTCCAGCGGATATCCTCCACAAGGGGTTCCGGGCCTATCAGGGCACCGCCGATTACCGTGGCGTTGCCGGCAATGAACTTGGAGATCGACAAAAGTACAATATCGGCTCCCAGCTCCATGGGACGCTGGAGGGCCGCCGTGGCGGTTGTGTTGTCCACCATCACCGGCACTCCTTTGGCATGGGCCGCCTGGCATACGGCTTTGATGTCGGTTACGAAAAGACAGGGATTGCTGGGGGTCTCGATCCAGACGAGCCTGGTTTTTCCGTCGATCTCATCTGCCCAGGATCCAGGATCCCCGGGGTCTTTCACAAAACGGAACTCTATATTGCACTTTCTCGGAAATATGCTGGAGGCCTGTTTGTAACCCTCCCCGAAAATATTGAGGGATGTGACCACATTGTCACCGGGATCGGCCATGGTGAAGATGAGGTTGAACAGGGATTGGGATCCTGATCCTGATGTAACGCAGGCCTCTCCCCCCTCCAGTGCGGCAAGGCGCTCTTCCAGTACAGTGTTGGTGGGGGTGCGGGTTCTTCCATAGACCGGACAGGGTATCTTATCGAAGGTCTCGTAGGGAAATGTGATGGACTGGACAATGGGAGGGACAAACGACGGGAAGTCGTTTCTACTCCTGAGGGGATGAAATCCCGCGTGGAGGGCCCGGGTGTCGAACCCTGTGGTTACATTCTCCCGGACCGCCCTTGGCTCCCTGGGATCGTAGGTCCAGTGATCCCTCAAAAAAAAGTGTTTCTCATCTTTTTTCATACTATTTTTTCCTTTTATTTCGTCATTCACTCAAGAGTGGTAAGTTCTCACTCTTACCACTATATATTGTGGCATTATCTTATTAGAAATACCATTTGTGGCACTCATTCGGAGAATTTATAACTGACGAGATCATTCATAAGTTCTCTCAATGATTATTTCAGAGCATAATGGTATTTGTCTTTGTAGCATAACCTCCAAAAAATAGGCATACCCTCATGGAAACTAAGCTGATAAATGAAGGATGCAGGATGCAGGATTTTTCAAAGGAAACTTGAATTTTATTTTTTTCGTGTCATGAAACTTGAATTTTATTTTTTTCGTGTCATTATAATTATTTTTCAGTATCCTTCATATCAACTCAAGAGTGGTAAGATTCTCAATCTTTCTGCTATATATTGTGGTATTGTCTTGTTAAAAATGCCATTTGTGCTACTTATTTGGAGAACTTATCACTGATGAGTATATGAATCGAATAAACCGATAATTTTTCAGACAGGCTTACTGAATTGTATAAAAAGGAGGATTCAATTATGCTGATCACTTTACCGGCACATTTTGATGGTAAAAAAATTTGCTTGGATGAACCCTTTAATCTTTTACCCAACACTAAATTAATTGTCACTATTATACCAGAAGAAAACATAATAAAAACTGACAATCACCATGAAGGTTGGTTAAATTTATCCGAACAGAGACTTGTGGATGCATATGGAGCAAACGAACCTGAATATTCATCAAATTTGCTTAAAGAGGTAAATCCAGATTTTGAAGGAAGGTGATGTCATTCTTGCACAACTGCCCCAAGCTAATGGAAAAATGAAGAATAGACCTGCGGTTTTCCTGCGGGAAATGCCACCACCCTACCGAGACATGCTTGTTTGTGGTGTAAGTACACAATTGCAGCAATATGTCATTAATTTTGATGATATAATCTCGCCTCCCGACGCAGATTTCGATTCAAGTGGTCTCCAATCCAAATCTGTTATTCGACTTGGTTTTCTTGCTGTGATTCCGCGAAATCGTGTTCTTGGTTCGATTGGTTCCATCTCCTCTAAGCGCCATAAAAGTCTGTTGAAAAAGTTGTGTGATTACTTTAATATCCATTCTTCCTAAAGGAATCGTTTTCAAGTGACCAATGTGGATTATAAAGGCAACAAAATGGAGTTGAATTTTTCATCTATCTGCTGCGTTCTTCATCCATCCACGCCTGCTCACGCTCCACAATCTCCCTGATTTTCTGCTGCACATCTTCGGGCAGTGGCCTGGGAGTGTATCCGGCAAGGATATCATCCACCATGCGGGCAGCCTTCTCACCCATGGTCAATCCCCCCTTTTTCTCCCACTGGGCATGGCCGCCCTTGTCAAAGAGTTTTGAGTAGAAGGGCTCCTTGTAGTGCCTTATTGTATGGGGATGCTGGAGATAGGTTCCGGTGGGCCCAAGTTCATCCGTAACATCCAGGGCCAGGGTCTCATCATCCACTGTTACCCCCCGGGTTGCAGCCCTTAGAAATCCTATGGTCTCGTTGGCCATTACCTGAAGCTGGAGGGAGCCCTGGAGCCCCGACTCCATGAATCCCACATCATGGACAATGTTGGCTCCATGGAGAAGGGCGGTCATCAGGCTTATGGTCATCTCTATGCCTGCCTGCTGATCCAGTACCTTGGAGTCGGTGGAGCCCCCCAGGCCGAAGACGGGCAGGTTGTAGTATCTGCCCATGGTTGTGGGAACACCCTGTTCATCGGCCAGGACATAGTTGCCCACCATGGTCTGGAGATTGTAGGGGCCCCCGTTCCAGCCCGGCACGGCAATGGGTGCACCGGGTCTTACCAGTTGGGATAGCACCACCCCGAGCATTATGCCGGCATTCATGTTGGCCATACACCCTGCTATTGTGGCCGGGGAGTTGACACCACCGGCGTTGAGGGGGATCCAGAGCTGGGGAAGTCCCTTGCCTGCAAGGTATATGCACTTTTCAAGGGCCTCCTGGTTGGCTATCAGTCCTGATGTGACATTTATATAGCAGGTTGCAAAGGGGTATCGCCGGAACTCATCCTCTCCTCCGGCCACGGCCTCGCACATCTCCACCGCTGCAACGCACCCCTGGAAATCCGGGCTTACAAAGACAATGGGTTTTGTTGTCTGGTTCAGCATCACCTCCATCTGATAGCGGTCGTATATGCTCTGATCCACATCCGAGGGGAGGAAAAGCGACATTACAAAATCAATCTCCGGAAGGCTGTCCATAACCCTGGCAGCCTCGACAACGTCTTTAAGGAGGGGAAGCCTCCTCTTGCCGGTGCGGTGATCCAGGATATTGAGGCAGTCCGATCCTCCGCCATAGTAGGTGTTGTATCCCCAGGCACGTATGGCAGGTTTCCGGCTGCGGTCAAAAAGGGTCAGCCTCCGGGGTGCCGATGCCAGGGCCCGGGTGACCATGTGTTCGGGAATTCTCACCCTGATGCCGTCAACGGATGCACCTCCTCCGTCAAGGATATCCCTGGCCCTTTCATGGTGGACATCCACCCCTGTCCTCTCAAGTATTTCAAGGGTTGCCATGTGAATCTTTTCACACTCCTTCTCTCCCATTCTAAAATAATGGGCACTTGCCATGCACTGATCCTGGCTTGATATCATCTCTCTTGCCTCTCTTTTTAAGGATGTCTGTTTCAGTTATTCTTTTTTTGATATATCACATTGATTAGTTGGTATGATCAGCATATATAGATTAATCCATTAAAAGTCAATCAATAGATTTTATGGAAATTAACTGTTGATATTGAAAAATTGAGGTGGTAATTTTAAAAAAATATATTAAAAGCTTTGCCCTTCAAGGCTCTAATTACTTTCATACTTCCATTGTGACCATGGGCTGCCATGTTCATTTTATATGAAAGTCCCCATATTTTAAGTAAGGGCGTATTGCAATACGCCCCTACTTTCATGCTTCGATTGT
>JADGBO010000309.1 GCA_015231465.1 Desulfamplus sp. | reverse complement strand
TTCCATAAATTTTGATCGGGCCGTTAGCTCAATTGGCAGAGCAACTGACTCTTAATCAGTAGGTTGAAGGTTCGATTCCTTCACGGCCCACCATATAAAATCAAGGGGTTACAGCCAATCGGTTGTAGCCCTTTTTTTGTTCTGCCAGTTTATTGCCAGTTTCTATAGACTTCCAGAAAAATAGTTTATCAAATCCTTTTTTGAGGGTAGCCACAGGGGGCTGCCCCTACATTACGATAACCAATTTAATTATCTGGAAAGCTATATCTTCCTAATTTATGATATTTTCCTGCATATACCCCTTACCAGTTTATTTCAAAGGAAGCCTTTGGTTGGGTGACTATCGACCTGATTTCATTGCAGATTAAATTGCACTACTCACCGGTATCCACTTGCCTTGCAGGAAAGGGAAGAGTCATTCAGTAGGCTGTTGGAGATACATATATAATTTGACTTGATCTCTGATCTGATAATCAATTGATGCGGCTTCAAAAAAGGCATCCTGATAATAAGTGAACAGGGCAGTACTCGCCTTTATTCTGTATCCGTAACACCGCCTCGATTAGAGAAGATTGAGACTTAGCAGCCATCTGTTCCATTGTCGATCTTGAGTATTTAAGGTCGATTCCTTAACAGATAATTTTTTTAAATCCCGGGGTAAAATATTAAAAAAAATCCTTCCTAATGACATTTCTCTCTTCATAGGGAGTTGTTTTCAAATTATGATCATCCTTAAAAAATGAGGAGAAGATGTCATGCAGGCCATTCCTTCACCTAAAATCCTTTCCGGTTCCGAGACCGACTACTCTTTGCTGCTGATGAACCTCAAGGATGCCGTCACACGGGAGCCGGTTCCATCCGATGCCATGGAGACCCTGGGAAATCGGAGTATCTGGGAAAACCTCTCCCCTGATCTCATGCTGCAGTGGGCCTCCATATCCCAGGCATCCCACAACATATCCCTTGCATTGGAAGCATATGAATATCTGACCCGCCGACATCCCGAATATCACCAGGGATGGCATAACTATCTGGAGCTGCTCTCCCTGACCGGCAGAACAGATGAGCTTGGGGCAAAGGTTGCCCGGGCAAGGATGCATCTTCCCGGGGAGCTTGTAAATGACTGGGTTCAGCTTCTTTGTTCCCATGGCAGGGGTGCAGGTCCCGGGGGAGTTTCCCGGAAGATTGATGATGCTGCCGCATCCCCCATGGAGACCATGAACCGGAAACGGGAGCTGATGGGGCATTTTATGGAACTCTTTTCCGGCCGGGAGGATATCTTTGCCCGTCAGTGGGTGGACAGGGGTGAAAACAAAAGCGGTTATGTGCCTGTACAATATGCCATGACCCTTGCCCATGTGGAGGAGCATCTTTCCGGCCGGAAAACCTATGGGATATATCTTTTGAAACAGGACTCCACAGTGCGATGCGGGGTTATAGATGCCGATATTCTGCCCCGGTTCCGCCAGGGAGGCATGAATGCCGAGGAGAAACGGCTCATATACAGGGAGAAGAAGTACATGATCAGCCGGATAAACGAGGCATCCCGGGCCATGGGCATCTCTCCCCTGATCGAGTTCAGCGGGCACAAAGGTTATCACTTCTGGTATTTTTTCAAAAAACCTTTGAAGGCAGGTGTTGTAAAATCTTTTCTGACCAGGATAGCCGAGCCGGTGAACAGGGATATTTCAAGCTTTGATCTGGAAGTTTTTCCCAAACAGGAACAGTTGACGGGAAAGGGGCTGGGTAATCTGGTGAAGCTACCCCTGGGCATCCACAGGAAAAACGGAAAACCCTCTTTTTTCGTGGCATGTGAAAAAAAAGATGTTGAGTCCCAACTGGAGTTTCTAAAAAAAGTGACTCCTTCGGATATATTGGAGAATGCAGGGTTGGGAATGGAGAATGGGGGAGTGTCCCAATTTGTGAATGGAGAGTTGGGAATGGGAAATGAAGGGTTGGGAATGGAGAGTGGAGAATTGAAAATGGAAAATGCAGGGGTGTCCCAACCCGTGTATGGTTTTGAAGATGGCTGCGGTCTCCAGGGCAGGGGCGGTGCAGCAAGGCACGGGCAGGACAGGGGGAACGAAGATGGCCCATGCCCCAAAAATGCCGGGGGCGAAGTTGTCCTGCATCCCCGCATGGCCGCCTTTGCCGCCGAGTATCCGGATATTTATCAACTGGAGCAGTTGTGTCCTCCCCTGGGGCAGTTGATCGCTGCCTGCCGCAGCAACGGGGAGATAAGAACCAGGGATGAAAAGGTTCTTTACCAGACCCTCGGATTTCTTCCCCGGGGCCGCAGGTTTATGCACTATCTTATGGGTTCGAGTCCCGATTACAATCCCCACATGGTGGATTTCAAGCTGAGCCGTGTTGCCGGAACGCCCCTCGGATGCCGACGTATTCACTCCCTGCTTGGATTTACCGGAGATTTCTGTCCCATGGAACATGACACAGTGGGTTATCTCCATCCCCTTATCCATCTGCAATCCTGGAAAAATTGTGCAGAAACAAAAAGTCCCAAAAGCATGAAGATAGATAATCTCCAGGATGCCCTTGAGAACATGAAAACCGCGATCCTCCAGGTTCAGCGGTTCATGGCTGTCTAAAAAGGCAGGGAGGTGATGCCGTGTTCATTCTTGTCTGTTTCGACATTGTCGATGATCGGGTACGCTACCGGGTGGTAAAGACCCTCAAGGGTTATGGAGTAAGGGTGCAGAAATCGGTATTTGAGTGTTCGGACATGACGGAACATAGATTTTTAAAACTCATGGCTGACGTGGAAAAGCACATTGACCACGGAGAGGATACGGTGCGTTACTATCCCCTTTGCCGGGCATGTGTCAGGGGTGTGGAGTTTTCCGGCACAGGCCGGCCTCCAAACATGGACAGATGTATGACTGTCTGAATCACCCGTTCCCAAACCCAAATTCATGAAATCAATTTTCTGAATTTAATGAAGTAATCCACCCCGGACCAGAGTGTAAAAAGAAGTGCCCCATAAAGAAGAACCGATCCTATTGCTCCGAAATCAATACCAAAATAGGAAAAGTGAATAATCAGGGGAATTATGGCTGCGATCTGAAAGCCTGTTTTATATTTGCCCAGCCATGATGCCGAAACATCCTCTCCATGCTCGATGATGACGCATCGCAACCCTGTAACAGCAAGCTCCCGACCGATGATAATGCAGGCGATCCAGGCAGGAATATAGTTCAGAGAGACCAGCATGATAAAGGCCGAAGAGACCAGAAGCTTGTCGGCAAGGGGATCAAGGATTTTACCAAGACTTGATACAAGCCCATATTTTCTTGCAAAATAGCCGTCAAGGTAATCAGTGATGGATGCCAGGGAGAAGAGTGCCGCAGCCGCGAGCAGCGACATTCTCCCTGGATACATCATCAGCACCACAAGAAGAGGGGCGGCAACTATTCTGGAAACGGTCATGACATTGGGATGCAGAACTGTTCTTATGAGCTTGTTTTGCAAGTCCATTTTATACCTGTTTACTCTCTTTCTTTTTCCAGTCCGCCATGAATGCGTCAATGCCCTTGTCAGTCATATGGTGGGATGCAAGGGATTTCAATACCTTGTAGGGAATGGTCGCTATGTCTGCACCAAGA
>JADGBO010000308.1 GCA_015231465.1 Desulfamplus sp. | reverse complement strand
TCTTGTTTTATCAACATCTTTATTTCATCCCAATCCATTCTTTCCAGTAAAGGGATATGGTAGTGCTGTTCTATCTTTATTGGGCCTGCTGTGTTAAAAAATCGTTCCATAAATGAGCCTGTTTATTGCTTTGTCTTGAAAAGTAATTTACGCATTCTCATGCCACCTAACCCCCCCAATCCCCTCTTCATAAATGGAGAGGGGGAGTTTGGGAATAAATAATCCAACTGAAAAGTTTAAAATGGAAAATGAAGGGTGCCAAAAGTTAGTTATTTTAAATTTTGCTTAATTCAGGTATGTTGATGTTTCTACTTGTCTAACACATGAAGAGGGTTAATTCCATTAATTTTGAAGATATTTTGGCAATTTAAGCATTTAAAAACATGACTCTACCCTTGATTTGACTTTTTCGAACAAAATCATAATAATCATTTATCATTCAGGAGAGTCCTGAAAAGTAAAAATATGATATATTTCCACGGTAAAGGAGAAAAAAATGCACAGAGTTACACTGCTTTATGTGATTGGTTTCATGCTTTCCATGCTCCTGGTCACTCCTGCACCTTCCCTGGCCGCCACCTGCCAGGTAAATTCTATCAATGTCAGCCAGTATCCCTTTGACAGGCCAGGGGAGATGGCTCTGATCAAAGGGGATGAATACCTTCTGGCCGTAGATGGGGGGGCACGGAACATAAAAATCATCGACACGGCATTGCAGATTGTTACAGATCAGATACTTCTCGATTTTGAACCGGCCCGTCTGCTACCCTCGAACCATGGAAAAACCGTTTATGTCACCGCCATGTTCGACCCCATCGTGGTGGAAATAGACATCTCAGAGAGAGTGCCGGAACAGTGGCAGGTAACACAATGGGCAATGGGGACAGAAGCTGACTTTTCATCTCCAGGTGCCATGGCCCTGTCCCAGGACGAAAAATTCCTTTATGTGGCAGACACGGCTTCTGCAGCGGTCCATGTCATTGATTTGAGCCAGCCCCTTACCGATTCCGCTGTCCGGGCCAGCACAGCCACCCTTAGAGATGACTTCCATCGCTGCACCCAGCCCTCGGATCTGATCATCGGGGATACCCACCTTTTTGTATCCTGCGAAACCGGAAACACCGTATCGGTTTTTGATATCTCCGGCCCCCATGCCACCTTCAGCAGGAACATCCCGGTGGGAAAATATCCCCTGGACATGGAACTCTCCCGGGATGGGAAAAACCTCTATGTGGCCAACAGCGGTGATGGTTCCATAAGTATTATAGATACAGCACTTCTTACGGAAACCAAACGGGTCTCCAATGCCAATATTCTGACAGTACCCGTGGCCCTTGTCCTTTCCGGTGAGAGTTCTGACAGCATTGTCCCTGGTGGAGAGAGTCCGGGCAGCACCCTTTACATTGCGGACCGTTCCAGAGGGGCCCTGGTCACCTTCAATACTGAAATAGAAGATTTTGAACTCGGCACCTGCACCATCAACGGCCAGCGTCCCCAGGATATTACCTTCCACTCCGCCAGGGAGATATTCCATGTTTCCCACGCCAACGGCATTGATTACATCTCCATGGGCGGCACCCTCTCGGCCTGGGCAAAAACCGCATCGGACTCCTCATACATCAAGGTGGTTGACCTGCTCCTCTCCCCGGAAGAGTCCTTTGAACTGGATATCCGGGGAGGCATTGGGCCCTTTGAGGTCAGCGGTACAGGCGGACTTACAGCCACAAAAAAGGAGTCCCAATCCAGAATATTTCTGGTTACGGCTCCTGGAGTTGAAGGATATGGTGCTCTCTATATTGAAGATATGACCAGCGGAGAGATTCTCACCGTGACCCTGCGCACGGGCATGGGGCTTTCCATCTCCCCTTCGGGTCCCGTTGATATGGAACTGGGTGGAGTTTCAGGGGTTTTCCAGGCTTCCGGGGGCTTTCCACCCTACAGGTGGCAAACCCTTAAAGGAGGACTCTCCTCCTTTTCAGCACGCTACGTCATCTATACTCCTTCTGTCACTGGAGAGGATACCTTAACGGTGTGCGATGCCACCGGTGTATGCCGGGAGACCCAAATCAGGGTCACCATCAGCGGGGTGGTGGTAACTCCTGCAACGGCTGTAATGCTGCCGGAGGAAGAGAAGCTCTTCAGTGCCATGGGCGGTACCCAATACCTGTGGGATGCTCCCCTGGGAGGAGAGATTACCGTTGTGCCCCAGGATACCTCCGGAACTTCCTCCGGCAGCAACCATACCATCCGGTTCAAGGCTCCGGACACCACAGGCAGCTATCGGGTCATGCTCACCGAGACCCAAACCGGTGAAACCGCCAATGTCATGGTCACTGTAATCCATGATGACATTGAGATATCCCCGGCCACGGCACATACTGGCAGGGGGGGGAATCTTATCTTTTCGGCAACCGGGGGATTGTCACCATATACCTGGACCGTGGAGCAGGGTGATCTGAGCCGTACCCGGGGAAGTGATGTTGCCTACACCGCCCCTGCAATTTCCGGGGAGTACCGCATCACGGTCAGGGACAGCGGCGGCAGAACCGTCAGTGTGCCGGTTATCGTGGGCTCCGATGTGAGGATATCGCCCTTTTCTCCGGTGGCGGCCATGGGGGAACTCCTCTCCTTTTCCCTCTCCGGATTTCAAGGCGATGTTGTCTGGTCTCCATCGGACGGAGAGGTGATTGGGAAAAACGACAATACCGCAACCTGGATGGCCCCCCATCGTGCCGGCACCTTTTACCTCCTTGCCGCAGATGACAGGGGTTCCACGGCCCAGGCAGTGATCAAGGTTATCGGTACGACTGTAAAGGTTACGCCCTCCCAGGAGGATGTCCGGCAGGGGGATACGGTGATTTTGAAGGTCACCGGCGGGGATGCTCCATACTCCTGGAGTGCCCAGGCAGGTTCCCTTTCCGCCTCCCAGGGATCCTTTGTCTATTGGAAGGCACCGCTGTGGCAGCCCGATGCTCCGGTGTCCGTCACGGTGGAAGACAGCACCGGGGCCCCGGTGCAGGCAAAACTCACCGTAACACCCGGTTCCCCGGGCATCGGGGTTCGATCTGCCATGCCGGAATACAGCATCACCAGGGGCGATGCCATAAGCCTTGATGTGGAAACCTTCATGGATGATGGTTGGGATATCTATCTGCTTTTGGCACTTCCCCGGGGTGTACTTCCGGCCGACACCATGGGTGTGTGGTTCTCTTCATCGGGAATTGGGGGAATCACCCTGGACATGGCACCCTTTGTGCCGGAGAGTTATGATAAAAGGGTTAATCAGATTCTGGAGCTCTCCTTATCCGATGTTGTGCTTCCAGTGGGAGAATATGCCCTTTACGGTGCCATGGTTCCCCGGGGGAACGATCTGTTCGATGCTGTAGCAGCGGGAGATTATCTTCTGGATATTGTGACATTCCACGTTGTAGATTAGATTAGATTAGATTTGAGTAGATTGGATTTTAAATCAACCCATATTCAGGGGAGTCATTAAAAATGAAGAAATTGCCTGTGGGAATCCAGACCTTTTCCGAGATCGTCACCGAAAATTATGTTTACATTGATAAGACCGAACATGCCCATAAACTGATTGAAAGTGGCAAATACTACTTTCTCTCCCGGC
>JADGBO010000307.1 GCA_015231465.1 Desulfamplus sp. | reverse complement strand
CAGGATACTCAGGATTGAAAGGATTTACAGGATAAAAATCCTGATCATCCTGTAAATCCTGGCCATCCTGGTTCAGACAAATACCCGTATATCATGGAAAACCAGACAAACTGTCGTTTTTGAGTATCATTATAAGCCAACATCATAATCCATGGGCCGGCCCCATGATTAATCCTCCGGCCCCCGAAGGGTTGAAGTACTATAGTAAGGGCTGGGCCGGCAGGTGTCAAGGCCGAAAAAATCACGGTTACACCCCCCAGGTCTCCAGGGCCCTGTCCCGATCCCTGTTCCGGCGGTTGTCCATGAAGAGCTTCACATGAACCCCAAGGAGGTATAAACCGAGAAGGGAAATTACACAAATTTTAACAAAATGATTCATGGGTAATATCCCCTGGTGCCAGAAGGCAGCCAGAAAATCCACCCCAAGAAACAAGGTGAAGAGGAGCAGGATATTTCTGGAACCAATTTTGACGGCTATGAACGTTGCAAGAAACAGGCCGGCAAATGTCACTCCAGGTATTGCACTATAAAAAAGAGACAGGGGAAGGGGGTTATCATGGAAAAGATGGTTGATAACAATGCCGCTCACCGACATGGCAGCCATGAGGGATATGCTCGTGACAATGGCCGATGCCGGATTGATCCTGAAAAAAATGGTGAGCGTGAAGTAGAAAATAGTGTCTATGCCGAATCCTATCCACCCGCACAAAAGGCCGCCCACAAAGGCACATGAAAAGAGTACCAGAAAATTGATCCGGTCCATGTCAACCCTCCTGGAGGGGTAGGTATGGTTTTTCAGCAGGGAGAAAAAGATAATCTGGGTGAAGAGAAAGGCGATGAAGTTAAACACCAGGGTAAGGAGTTCGGGATTTTTTATGGGCAGGAGAACCATGCTCACCACCTCGCCGAGAAGCCCCCCGGCAATGCTTACCGGAATGATGTTGAAGATAAAGAGATTCCTGTTGAAGATAAACCACCGAAAGGTTCCCAGGCCCATGCCGTAGGCCTGGATCATGAGGCTGAACTGGGTCACGGTGGCCGGGGCCATGTCAAGGTGGGTGAGAATGGGGAAATAGACGATTCCCGCGGCCGCCGGGGTAATATTGGCTATGGTGGCGGCAAGGGCACCGAGAAAGGGCATGTAGTACAGGGAGGAGAAGAAGCTCTCATGGAAAACCGGAAGCAGGGCAAGCCATGCCAGGGCCGCGGCAAGGGCAACGAAAACCGGAAGTCTATAATATCTCCTGGACAAAAATTCCCTCCCGGCGGTATATGCCCATCCTCGATGCTGCCGAGGCCTGGAGTACCCCCACTTCCATATCCATGTAGTCGTATATTATGCCCTGGGTTTTTCCCGGGGCCGGCCTTAAAATCCTCCCCACGTACTGGACAAGACGGCCCCGGAATTTAATGGGGGTCACCAGGAAGAGGATGGCCAGCCCGGGCAGGTCAAACCCCTCCCCTATAAGCTGGCCCGTGGCCAGGAGGATGGAGACCTCCCCCTGTTCCAGGGCGGCCACAGTGGCCTCCCTCTGGTTTTTCGGGGTCTTTCCGGTGAGTACCCTGGAGGGAAGGGCGTGGATATCCCAAAGCATCCCGGAGAGGGTGACCGCGTGTTCCCGTCTGTCCGTGAGAACCAGCTTTATTCCGGGCCTGGATTCCGAGGCTATGTCACTGCATATAAGGCGGTTTCTCGGTTCATCCAGGGTCAGCTCCTTCATGACCCGGGGGTAGTCGGAACTTGCATCCAGGCCGGTGGAGAAGCTTGTGGGCCGGCAGATGACCCTGGCCGGGCAGATGTCCCCGGACTCCACCAGGGGGGCCTTGTCAATGGTGTGCCTCAGCTCCCCGATGGTTATGAATATGAGACGATCCAGGCGGTCCCGGCGGTACTCGGTGGCGGTGAGTCCCAGGCGGAACCTGGCACGGAAGCCTTCCACGGCCTCGGTAAAGGTCCTGGAGGGACATTTATGGCACTCATCCACCACTATGTGGCCAATTCCCGGGTTTAGATCATCCACCCGCTTCCTCACGGTTTGATAGAGGCCCACGGTGATGTTCCGGCCCAGGTCACACCGGCCCAGGCCCACAACCCCCACATCCCGGGACCCAATGCCCAGGAAGTCGGATATCCGGCCGATCCACTGGTGGAGCAGCTCGGCGGTGTGGACGATGACCAGGGTGGGCTGTCTCCTTGTGGCAATCATGTAAAGGGCCATGACGGTCTTGCCGCTTCCGGTGCCGGCCGAGAGAACCCCGTGGTCGCTTCCGGAGAGGGGGCCGGAAACCGCGGCCCTCTGGAAATCCCGCAGGGTGCCGCGAAACTCCATATCAACGGGTTCCAGTTCCAGGCGTTCATCCTTCAGGAGTATCTCCTCACCATGATGCCGGCAGATGCGGTAGGCTCTGTCGGCAAAGCCCCGGGGGCAGATGATGGTGTCCGGGGAATGGTCAACCTCCTGATAGAAAACAAGTTTCTCCGGGGTGCCCCGGGTACCTTTTCCCAGGCTCTGCATGAGGCCGTACCTGGGGTTGGGCATGGTGAGCAGGGATTTGATCTCGTCAATGACGGCCCCCTGGCGGACACCCCTCAATATCACCTTGTCTCTTAGAACAAAGTCCATATATGTTTTCCAGATAATGAAATGGTAATCATACTGTAGGGGCAGGCCCCTGTGGCTGCCCTTGGGAATGGATTTGATAAAAACCTTTTCTGGAAGTCTATAATTCCTTAAAATTTACGGAAAAGTCTTTTGCAATCCCTGAAGCAACCATGTTTTTACTCACTTTTAAACTCGGGAATTGTCTTGAAACTGCTCATATTTAAACCTCTATTTGCGATGCATAGCCCGGTATGCTTCAATTAATATTTTGTAGAATAACCAACCCGGACAAGCCAGTCAAGAAACAAAAGCAATGTAAAAAAATCTGGACATCATCTATCTCCAGGTTTACAATTCCCTCCTTAATTTATTGTACTGATTCATCAAGCAGAAAGTACTTTACACTTTTTTTACTTTGTCTGAATCACGGATTGCCCCGGATGACACGGATTAGAAGGATGACACGGATTAGAAGGATGACACGGATTAGAAGGATGACACGGATTTTTCCAATCCGTGAAATCATTTAACCCCGCTCAAAATTCAACAAAGATGGAAATATTACAAATGACACAATTCAAAAATATAATGGAGATATTCAATCTCCTGGACAAGGCCAATTCCCGAAAATGTGGAAAAAAAACCTGCATTTCATTTGCAGCATCGGTGTTCAAGGGGGAAAACTCCCTTAAAGAGTGCCCCTCCCTGGATCAGGGTACAATTTGCAGGTACCAGGGAGGCCCAGAAAACCAGGGAGGCCCAGGAAACCAGGAAGGCCCAGGAAACCAGGGAAACCAGGGAACCGGACGGGGCCTTAAATCCCATCCAGGAAAATCATGACTCTTTTATGGAGGAGATGAGGGAGAAAATCAGGAATACAGACCTTGGCCGGAGGGCCGGGATCATTGGTGCCGGATTTGACGGCAGATGGCTCACCCTTAAAATACTGGGAAAGGATTTCAGGATTGATCAAAACGGAAAAATCTCCACGGCAATCCATGTCAACCCGTGGATACTTGTGCCGGTATTGAGTTTTGTACT
>JADGBO010000306.1 GCA_015231465.1 Desulfamplus sp. | reverse complement strand
TAAGGAATGAGTCTGGGGTGTCTAAAAACCAATTACTTTGATGCCCAAATCGAAATTATGTAGAGACGCAATGCATTGCGTCTCTACCATTTGGTTATTTTTACCATTGGATGAACAACCGAAAAAGACAGATTTAGACGCCCCAGAATGACTCCGAAATAACTTTCCCTTTCTCCCCCTCTCCAGCCATGGAGAGGGGGCCGGGGCAATGCTGTTGCCTTAAGGGTTTTTTAGTCATCAAAAGCCATCAATGATAAGGCTTTCAGCCGCAATTGATGGTGCCCCGCGAGCTTAAGTCAACAGAATTGGGGGCTGGGGGGTGAGGTGAGTGGGCAAGTTATTTAAAACCGATTGCTAAACTTATTGATATGACCGGAAGAGGAGAGTTATTCATTCTCTGCAGATTATTCTTTGCACTTGGTGTGAAAGCCGAAGTGTTTTACATGGTAGATTTAAAACCGGATCTGGGAACATTGGTTGTGAGTGTTCTCATTGCCGGTCTTCCGAGGGCATCCGAGCTTTTTATAAAAACCGGCAAGGTGTCATTTTTGAGTTACTGATTGATTCCACTGCCGCAGGTATTTGACGGATAATTTCAATTATCTGAGTAGCCGGCGTGGGATTGGCATAAAAGCCGGCGAGGCGGTTTATCTTTGCACCTGCAAGGGCTGCATCTGCAATTGTCATCCCTGTATGGACAAGGGCAGTGACAATTCCCGTAAGCGTATCTCCGGTGCCTCCTATGGCTTCCATGGCCTCTGTGGAGGGTCCGTCAACAGACGATAAAAGGCCGGTCTCATCCATTATATAATCGGTGGCACCTTTGACCAGCAGATATTTTGCGGCATTGTCATGGTGATAAGCCCTGCGGACAAGATCCGGTACACTATTGTCTCCATGCAGGATAAATCCCCGTGTATAAAATGGATGGGGTGCATTCTCATCTGCAAGAAACGCCAGTTCTCCGGCATCAGGGGTGAACAGATCATACTCTCCGGCCTGACCACTCATTTTTGCAGCATACATGAATCCGGCATCAGCAACCATGACAGGCCGATTCTCCATATCACTCAATCTGAAAAGTACCCTGTTGTGCCAGTCCACATCGGGTTGCAGATAATGGAAAACAATGGTTTCAACAGATGATAAAGAATTTTCATGTACAAGGTGGTGATATATCTTCCTGCTGCCCTGGCCCAGGCCAACGTCACCTGCGAGAAAAGCGGTGATCCCTGTTTTTCCAAATACAGCCAGTATCTGACAGGCAGCACCTATCAGTGCGGGAGTTCCCCGGTTGACAGGCATACTCTTTCCAGCCATCAACACACTGTCCCCTGACAGGATAACCTCACCCACGGTCAGCTCCATGGCCATATCCGGCACTGTTCCTACAACAGCAAGCATTGTTTCTCCATCTCCCCAAAGGCCAGGCCAAGGGCGTAACCGCACAGGGTATGTCCCAAATCCAGGGGACGGGGCGATTCATCAAGTGTTTTTCCCACCATCATGGCGGCGAGATAGGGAACATCCGGGCACCCGCCGCCGGATATATTTACGATCAACCGGCTCTTCTTTTCAATGGTCAGTTTCATATTGGCAGCCCTTACCATGAGGTAATCTCCAAAGTCCTTGACCTGGAACAGATCCACCGGCTTCAAAAGCTGCCCCGTTACAGGAAAAATATCCAGAGGCTGAATGCCGGATGATTCCAGAAGTCTGAGGATATTGAGCTGTTCTATCAGGGGAAACTCCACCACCAGATCGCAACCTGTCCTTATCTCCGGTGGCGGTCCCATGACCCGAATCTCCCATCCCTTTGACCGAAGCAACTTTTCAGCCTGGATCACTTCACTGGTATGTTCAAAAACCAGTATGCCCAGGCCCGCCCGGGAAGCTGCTGCCTGATGGGGTCTCCGTTTCTTTTTAAATATGCTGAAGTTAAACAAAGTCAGTCTCTTATTATGTTAATGCGGTATTCATCTTCCTGCCGGCTGATATCCGTGACCCTGCAACCCTTGCTTTCGGCAGCTCTGGAAACATTTTCCATGGATGCCTGGGTATCCACCAGAACCATCAGCTCTTTATCATTGGATGACTTGATTGCATCCATAAACATGAGCACGGGCTGGGGGCAGGATAGCCCCCTTGCATCTACTTTTGTTGCCATTTATGAACCCTCCTTAATTTGTTTTTCGCATGGTTAATCCGATGAACAGGCAAACGGCAAAACCGATGAAAACAGCTGCAATTCCATGGGGCCCTACTCCTGCGGGTGAGCTGGCCAGTCCGAAATTGTGTGCAAATGCCGCCCCTGTTATCATACCGAAAACAAAAACAGCGGCATCACCGTCTCCTTCACCTGCCAGAAAAAGCTGACGACCCGGACATCCTCCTGCCAGGGCAAAGGCAAGACCGGCCAGGGCCATGCCCATAAAATTCCATATATGTACATTGTGGGCCACCGGTTGTTTTTCAAAACCCAGGTTAAACTGACTGAGGATCAAATTCATGGCAACAGATGCCGCCACCAGTGCCAGTACTCCGGAAATGAGGTGAAACTGTTTAAACAGAATCAGATCCCTGAATGCTCCCATTGTGCAGAAACGGCTTCGCTGGGCAATGAATCCAATGATCAATCCTGCCCCAAGAGCTATCAGCAAAGGTGCATGCATGGCCCCAGGACCCTTGACACTGTAGAAAAGAACACCACTCTGGGATGCCTGGTCGATCTGGGGAAAAATTAACATCAGAATTAAAAAACCTGCCATGACAAGGGGCATTAGCACCCCGGCAGAAAAATGGGTTTTCTGGGTACGTCCCAGATTATACCCATGTTTTAAAAAAATGGTGCCCATCCATATGCCGGTGACAAGCCCTGCCAATCCAAGGATGGCGTTCAGATCTCCTCCACTGAGCCTCAACAGGGCACGCCAGGGACAGCCAAGAAAAACAAGGGCACCGATCATGGC
The DNA here is from genome assembly GCA_015231465.1 of Desulfamplus sp. Taxonomy (GTDB): domain Bacteria; phylum Desulfobacterota; class Desulfobacteria; order Desulfobacterales; family Desulfobacteraceae; genus Desulfamplus. The sequence goes on along the minus strand of JADGBO010000306.1, from coordinate 682 downwards.
AAAAATACCGAGAATAAATCTCACAAAAGGGGCGGAACCGGTCCTTGCCCTGTAATCCTTGAAAAGCATGGCAGCGGCAAGGGATCCCAGGACAAATCCAATGATCTCCGGTCTCAAATATTGTACAACAGCAGCTCTGTGAAATCCAAAAGCACCGGATATATCCCTTTCAAAACATGCCACGCAGATCCCCATATTGCCTGGATTACCAAGCTTTTGAAGTAAAGGGGCAAGGATACCTATCACCGCACCCACGGCAATGATACCTGTACGGGTGCCAAAAAAATTTTTCATCATGACTCCAACCTCCTTAAAGTAGTGAGGAGTGAATCTCGCTGAGATGTAACACCCGGAGACACCTTCTCATGTCTTGGACTGTAGAGCGCCGTTGACTGGCAGTCTATATCATTTTAAAAATGGGTAAGTTATTTCGGACTCATTCCTAAGTAAAAAATAAAGGCACGGAAAAATGGATGATTCCATTTTTCCGTGCCTTTTTTAATTTTCTCAAGATTAATTAGGAATGAATTTTTAATAATGTACCCATTTCAGAATAGAGCAGCTTTGATTGACGGTCTATGTCATTCTAAAAATGTATAAGTTATTTCGGACTCATTCCTTACTATTGATTCAGGACGTGGTTATGCTTGTTTTTCCTCCTGCTTCAATGTTCTTTCATAGC
>JADGBO010000305.1 GCA_015231465.1 Desulfamplus sp. | reverse complement strand
TCCTTCATATCAGATTAAAGTAGTTTACACTTCTTGTCTGGAGTAGAGACGCAATGCATTGCGTCTCTACCGCTAGGTTATTTTGCCATTGGAAAAGTGTAAACCGGCAAATGAAGGATGCCAAAAATTTTTGTTCATTTGCCATCGCAAGGGAAGTTAAAATGGAACCTGATGGCCGTTGTACCGTTTTTCTGGATCGGGACGGTGTTATTAATGTGGATTCAAGGCATTACATAAAAAACAGCCGAGAATTTCACTTCATTCAGGGCAGTGCCGGGGCCATGGCCCTCTTTACCGATGCAGGCTGGGACATCATTGTGGTTACCAATCAATCGGGTATTGGCCGGGGTATCATAAAAAAAGAGGACCTCGGGGCAATATTTTCCAAAATGGAGCAGGGAACGAAAGAGGCAGGGGCATCTATCAAGGATATTTTCCACTGTCCCCACACCCCCTGGCATGGCTGCCGATGCAGAAAACCGGCCCCTGGGATGATCATGGATGCCGTTGAAAAGCATAATATTGATCTTAGTCGATCTGTAATGGTGGGAGACAGCGTAAAGGACATAGAGTGCGGCCGGGCGGCCGGGTGTGCTTTTTCGGTGCTGGTTCTCACAGGAAACGGAGAGGAGTCCCTTTCCGTTCTCAAGGGCAGGGGTACCCCTCCGGACATGGTTGCCCGGGATCTCCTGGAGGCTGCGGAGGTTATCATATCTATGGAAAGGGCAGGGCTGTTTATCTATGGAAGGGGCAGGGCCACTGATACTCATTGATGCGGCAGGGTGCTTCACGATTTATGGAAGGGGCAGGGCAGCTGATACTCATTGATGCGGCAGGGTGCTTCATGATTTATGGAAGGGGCAGGGCAGCTGCCGTTGAAAAATGATTGTAACCTGGCCATTGGTGAATGAATTGGTGAATGAAATTCATAAATGATTGAGATAATCGGCACAATCGGGACAGTTACCTACAGAAATGAAGATAACCACTACACCATTGCCAGGCTCAAAACCCCGGGCCAGGGAGAGACCATAACCATTGTGGGCCACCTTGCCGGCGTTGGGGAAGGGGAGGGCGTTAAGTTAACGGGCAGGTGGGTAACCCATGCCAGGTACGGGGAGCAGTTCAAGGTGGAGTCCTATGCTGTTACGCTTCCGGAAACCGTTTCGGGTATGCGTCAATATCTCGGCTCCGGCATTATCAAGGGGCTGGGAAAGTCCATGGCCAGGCGTATTGTGGAACATTTTGGAGAGAACTCCCTGGAAATCATTGAAACCCGGCCGGAGCGTCTCATGGAGATCGAAGGCCTGGGCAAGTCTAAAATGGAGATGATATCCAGGGCCTGGGATAGACACCATACCGCAAGAAAGGTGATGCAGTTTCTCCAGGAACAGGGAGTCGGAGTTACCCATGCATCGGCAATACTTAAATATTATGGGAAAAATGCCCTGAAGATACTCCGGGAGAGACCCTATCGTCTTGCCCGGGATCTGCCCGGGGCAGGATTCCGGGTGGCGGATGCCATCGCGTTGCAAAACGGTTTTAAAATTGATGATCCGGAAAGGATCAAATCCTCCTTTTTATATCTTCTCATGAAGAACGAGGATGAAGGCCATGCCTTTGTCCCCAGGGATGAGCTGGTGGACCGCTGCGTTGACCTCACCGGTGCCGGTCGATCCCTGGTGGAAGCTGCCCTGGACGAGCTTTCGGCATCAAAGGAGGCGGTACTTGAAAAAAGGGCAATTCATGAAGTTGTCTATACAAAGAAAATGCACCGGGCAGAAACCGTCATTGCCCTTAAAATAAAGGCCATGCTCTCCATTCCCATCATGGATCAGGCAATGGATGAAGATTCCATCAACGGGGAGGTCCTCTGCCGCCTTGCCCTGAAACTATCCCGGGAACAGGTTGGGATTGTCCGGGATATTCTGGGGCATCGGGTTGCGGTGATTACAGGGGGGCCCGGCACCGGCAAGACCACCCTTATAAGGACACTATGTGCCCTTTTCAGGAAACTGGGCCGGAAGGTGAATCTCTGTGCCCCCACCGGAAGGGCCGCCCGCCGCCTCTCCGAGGTTACCCATCGTAAAGCCTCCACACTTCACAGGATGCTGCTGTACGATCCTGACAGCGATATCTTTAACCGGAATCAGGACAATCCATTGGATACCGATGTAGTGATTGTGGATGAAGCCTCGATGGTGGATACATATTTAATGTATCATCTTGTGTGTGCCCTTCCCCTTGACTCGGTGCTTATCCTTGTGGGGGATATCTTCCAGCTTCCCTCGGTGGGCCCGGGGAACGTACTTTCCGACATAATTGCAAGCAAGGCTGTTGCCGCATTTTTTCTCACCCGTATCTTCCGCCAGGCAGAGCAGAGTCCCATAGTCATGAGTGCCCACGCCATAAGACGGGGGGAGATGCCCATGATGGAGAAAAGAGTCAAAGAAGACGGACCATCCGAGTTCTACTTCATAGAGTGTAATGATCCTGTACGCATGGTGGCTATAATATCCGATCTATGCCGCTGCCGCATCAGAAATGCTTTCCCCCACATTGATGAGATACAGGTTTTAACACCCATGCACAAGGGGGAGACAGGAACCATAAATCTGAACCTCAAACTCCAGGAAGTTCTCAATGACAGGCCTGGCGGTCTTGGGAGCCACGGCATTACATTCAGAACCGGCGACAAGGTAATGCATCTTAAAAACAACTATCAGAAAGAGGTCTTCAACGGAGACATCGGCGTGGTGGATGAGGTTATAAAATCTGAAAACCGCCTTGTCGTGGATTATGACGGCAGACTTGTGGAGTATGACATACTCGAACTTGATGAACTTACACTGGCCTATGCCATATCCGTCCATAAATCCCAGGGGTCCGAGTACCCCGCCGTCGTGCTTGCCATGAGTACCATGCACTACCCCCTGCTCCGGAGAAATCTTCTATATACTGCAATCACAAGGGGAAAAAAACTTGTCGTCCTGGTGGGCTCAACCAGGGCTGTGGAGATTGCCGTTCATAACAACAAAACCCACTTGAGGATGACCGGGCTTAAGGAGCGTTGTAGATTCATCCAGGAAAATTGCCATTGACGATAATTTTTAGAAACGAGTCCTCAATCAGGAGAGATTTATATGCATGAAATGGGTGTTGCCCGGCAGATGGCGGATATTGCCCTTGAATCCATACCCGGGAATGTTGTCAATCCAAGGGTGGAAAAGCTTTATCTGCGTATTGGAAAGCTTGCGGCGGTTGTCAAGGAGAGCCTTGAATTCTGTTTTGAAATTATAACCCGGGATACACCCCTGGAGGGGGCGGAACTTGTCATAGAGTCTGTGCCGGTGAAGGTTTTATGCAGGGCCTGCTTCCATGAATGGCAGGTGGATGGCCCTGTTTTCACATGTCCCGCATGTAAGGACGGTGCTGTGGAGATACTTTCGGGAAGAGAGCTTGAGATAACTTCCATGGAGCTTGCCGAAGATTAATGTTGACCCAAAATCCCCTTTGACATTCCCATATTGGGAATATATATTCATAACATGAGGATCATCGCCAAGAAAACGATCAATGCTTATCGAGAGTGTTACCCTGATGCTGATGGTGCTTTGAGGGCATGGGTTCATCTCATTGAAAAAACAGACTTCCAACATTTCTCGGATTTGAGAAATACCTTCCC
>JADGBO010000304.1 GCA_015231465.1 Desulfamplus sp. | reverse complement strand
AACCCGAATGGTACCATTGCGGGTAAATGTATAGCCGTCATAGTACAATCGCATGATATTGACAATCTCCTCCACCAAGGGAAGAGATTCATCAGATGGAAGAGATTTATTCGATGGAAGAGATTCTTTTTGTGCAGGTAACTCGCCGGTGTGCACTTTGTTGGGCTCGCCGGTGTGCTCGCTGCTGGACTCACAGGTGTAATCTTTGTTGGGCTCGCTTGTGTGCACTTTGTTGGACTCGCTGGAAATCAATGAAATTTCTGATCTCATCTTTTCAACGATGTCATGGATTTCTGCTTCGGTAAATCCACACAGATCGTTGTATTCCGGCTCCAGATAAACATTTTCGCCAATGTTGAAGCCGCTGGTCATATCGCTCATCACCACAGGAGAGACCCCGGTTATGAATATCCTGTCAAACATGGAACCCGATGCCGAGGCTTTGATATTTTTGAACACGGTTTTGAGGATACCCTCTTTTTTTACAAGGGCCTCATAGTGATCAACACTGCGTTCCACAGACATCATAACCTCGTTGGCAAAGTTGTCGTATTCGTCTATGAGCAGAAAAACAGGGCGACCCGTCATCTCAACGGCACTGGTCAGGGATTGAATTGAACTGAGAGCATCTTCGTTATTAATGGTTATTGGGGGTAGATCATATGCTGCATACTTGAGAACAAACCTTTTGATTGTTCCATTAACATGATTGAAAAGAGATTGCCGAATCTCTTTCAAAGAACCAGATGCATCAATGCAGGAGAAGTCCCACTTCAGGATGAAATAGGAGTTCCTGAGTCTTGTGGGGTTTTTACCGATTTTCAGATGGCCAAAAAGGGGCCCGAACTGCTCCTTTGCAGCCACATCATAATAGTTCTCCAGCATGGAGAGCAGCATGGATTTTCCAAAACGGCGGGGACGGAGGAAGAGCTGGTATTTTTCCTGCTCTAACCGGGGTATCCTATCGGTACGATCACAGTAATAATATTTATCAAGAATTACTGATCTAAAATCACTGTTGCCGTATGGAAATTTCACTATAACCTCCTTTTGTGAGAGAATCTGGCATCCTTTATGTAAACAATTCCTAAGGGCAGCCCCAAGGGAGTGCCTTACAGGGGATTGGGATCAGGATAAGGCGGGCAGTTGTTTAGCCTGAGACAAACAAGAACATCCCTTTCAGCTTCCCTTAAAATCCGGTGACGGAGGCTCCTTTTTGCAAAGGATGCCTTGAAGCTGTTTCTTACTATGGAGAGTATCTCCCACATGGAGAGGCCTCCGGGGGTGAGCCTGCATGCCCTGTGAAGTTCGGCTGTGAAATCGGTGCGGGAGATGCCCGGGTTGTCGCTGTTCACTGTGACACGAAGACCTGCATCCAGATATTTTTTCAGGGGATAGCACGGCATCTGCATGCTCCCTTCTATGTAGGCATCCCTGTAGCCTATGATCTGGAAGTTGCTGGAGGGGCACATCTCCAGCACAATGTTTCTGTCAAGGAAACGCTCCATGAGACCAGGATGCTCCTCCAGGGTGAGGCAGTGGCCGATGCGTTCGGCATTTAGATGATAGACCGCCTCCCATATGCTTTGAACCGAGTGATTCTCTCCGGCATGGATGGTAAAGTGAAGGCATGCCTCCATCAGGGGCATGAGGGGGCCTTGCATATCTGCTGCCCGGCACGCCTTTTCGTCCCCTGCCAGATCAAAGCCCCGAAGCATTACCGTGGATGAGGGATCATCCCCCTCCCGGGCAATGATCTTCCTGGCCAGCTCCACATGGCGATGGACATTTTCCATACTGCCGTGGCGGCTTGCTATGAAAATCACGGAGCATGTCAGTTCAGGATAATACTCCCCAAGGGTACTCTGTATGATGGAGTAAACCTCCTCTCCGCTAAGATCTCCGGTTTCGTAGTTTATGGGGGAGCAGCGAACCTCAAGGTAACGTACATTATGGGCAATGGCATTTTCAGCAACCACCCTGCACGCCTCCCCAAGGCATCCTGGATGGCATAGAAGACCGGAACCCTGGAGATCCCCCAGCCTTTCGTAGGCCGGAAACTCCACCTGGCAGAAAAGTGCAGGATCAAGCAGATCCCGGTAGATCAGTTTCTCTAAGAGGTCGGGGTTATCCTTGAAAAGCATTATAAAGGCTGCCGTGCAGACCGAGCCGGGCACGCCGGAAACAGCTCTTCTAATACCCTTTAAAGGGCCTGTTTTGCGGCCGATTCCGTCAATATCCCGGGCATCCACCAGGGGAGATAGTTCATGGAGCCAGGGTTGGAGAAGGGGAAGGTGTTTTTTTATGTCACCGGAGGCAGCCCCTGCAATGCGTATAAGTTCCCGGACATGGGCAATGCCCCCGAGGTGGCAGTGAAGCTCTGCCTTGGGTAACATGCGAAGAAATCGCAGTTCCTCCTTCTCCTTTGCCGGATCCAAACCCAGTTTCCATCTTTTCAGTTTCTCTATGTCAGCCGAAGGAAGGCTGTACAGGGCAAGGAAGCTTGTGACGGTCTCACCCTGGAGCATGGTATTTGTGTAGTTGCACATGAGATAGCCCGCATCCCGTCGCCGGTCATCCAGTGCGGTTGTCAGGGGAAACTCCCCGGATATGGGCAGTATAAACTCCTGCCTGGTTCCTGCCGGGGATGATATCTCCTTTTCCCGCTCCCCACCAGGGCCGTTGAGGTGCCCTTCACCCTGGAGGCACCCCTCATCCCGGATCTCCCTGTCATACTGGTTCTTAACGTCATTCCGGAACTGCCCGTCATCCTGGTGCTTCACGTCATCCCGGATATGCCCGTCAACCGGGAAAAAGGGAACAATGGGAAAGGAGTCCCCAACCACCGTGTATGAACCCTCCTTCAGGGGAATGTCCAGCAGGGGGCTTGGTGCATACCTTCCCACAACAACAGGGGTAAAGAGATTGCCGTACTCCCGGGGTAATGGTGCCATGAATCTATCCGCCCCCCATTTATAAGCATTTAGTTCACGCATTTTTTCACCATGGTCGGTGACATGGATCAGGGCATCACAGCCAAACCATACCGCTGCATTCTGCAGGTCGCTGCCCATGGTCTTCCTCCCTCCGGCGAGGGAGAGGTAGAGCCGGGAGGATTGCTCCCGGGCATGGAGAACAAGGGTATGTATGGCCTCGGACATTCTGCGGCAATCCTCCTCGGTGACAAGGTCGTCCATGCCCTCCGTCTGCCAGATTTTAAGAGAGGGCCTGGATCCCGGATCAAGGAGATCGTACCACTGCCTGAGATCTGCAAGGCTTTTATTCACATAAGGGCCGGATGTGGAGATCATCCAGACCTCATCCACGGGATCGATATTAAAGCTCTCCCGGGCACGGTTGATCGATGGGATATCGGGGTGGTGCATGAAGAGATCCACAAGCCCGGGATTTGTAAGACCCAGTATCTCCGGTACAATCTGCCAGGTTGTACCAAGGGTGACCATAAGAATTGCAGGTTCTGGAATGCTTTCTTTCGTTTGGGACATATCTTGTTCTCCGAAAATATACTCAAAAAAAACATCTCTACTGCCAGGATATTTTTTCATTTAACCAGACCAGTGCAGCATCAATTATTAACTTTCTGCCCATATCAGCTTATTTTTCTATGGTAAATAAAAAAATAATAAAATTTAAAAAAATAAAACTACATAACATTTAATAGGGAATC
>JADGBO010000303.1 GCA_015231465.1 Desulfamplus sp. | reverse complement strand
GAGCAATCCAGGTTTCTCTTAAAGGAGAACAACTGGTTTTTTTGAGAGTTCCAGTACAAAAAAACTCTCAATTCCTCCCCTACGGCACTTCGTGACCGTAGGGGTTTCCTTGAGGAGGTTTTATGAACGATCATGACAAAATGATTGAAAAGTGGAAAAAAGACCCCGCTTTTATGTTTGAATATGCTGCTCTTGAGGATGAGTTCGCTTTGCTGGATGAGTTATTGAAAGCAAGAGCAAATGCCGGTATGACTCAGGAAGATGTCGCACTGGCCATGAATACGAAAGCTCCGGCCGTTGTAAGAATAGAATCTGGCGGCGGAAGAGAACGTCATTCTCCGTCCGTGGAGACCCTGCGAAAATACGCTAAAGCTGTTGGTTGATGCCGAAAAGATTAAGATGAAATTTCCAAAAGAGTATGGGATTCCGGCAGCGACCTCTGCCTTTCTCGGGCTGCTTATGGCCATGACCTTAATTTTTTTTATCTGGGCCCATAAAGGGGCTCTTGACGTTGTGAGCCGTGCCCCGGGGGAAGTGGTTCCCTTCAGTAAAATAAAGACAGTACAGCACCTGGAGGGGGGAATTGTAAGGGAGATTCTCGTGAAGGAGGGTGAGTCTGTCGGTCCAGGCCAGCCCCTGGTGATTCTTGAGTCCATTGCAAGATATGCCGATGTCGCGGAACAGAATATACAGATAAAATCCCTCCAGGTTAAAATCCTTCGCCTCAGGGCCGAAATAAACGGTGATGAAAAGGTGGTATTTTCCCATGGGATGAAAACCAGTGAACCTGAACTTACCCGCAATGCCGAGGCTCTTTTCGATACCCGTAAAAAACGTTTGGAGAGCCAGATAAAGGTTCAGGAATCCCTGATTCGTCAATACAGGTTTCAAATTGAAGAGATAAGGGCAAGCCTTGGGGGAACCGGCCAGGTGAGGGCTTTTATAGAGGAGCAGGTAGCCATAAGCGAAAAGCTTTTAAAAAACAATCTCTCCAACCGGATGAATCATATTGAGCTTTTAAGGCAGCTTGCGGACCTCAAAGCCCGCCAGAAGGTGGATGAAGCATCGTTAAAGCGTATCCAGGAGGCCATCCAGGAGGCTGGAAGCCGCCTGGATCTTGTGACCAGCACCTTTATCGAAGAGGCCCATGATGAATTGAGGGATGCAATACGTACGTTGGATATAGTCAATGAACGTATTCACAAGGATGAAGACAGCCTGAAAAGAACAGTGGTGAGATCCCCGGTGGAAGGCACCGTGAAAACTCTATTTGTGGCAACCATCGGCGGCATTGTAAGTCCGGGAGGAGTGGTTGTGGAGATTGTTCCGGCAGAGGACAGGCTTATAATTGAGGCCAGGCTGCCGGTGGGGGATATAGGTTATGTGCAGGTCGGCCAGAAAGTGGTACTCCGGGTTGCATCCTCTTCCGATTCCGGACTCGGGCACATTGACGGTGAAGTGATCCATATAAGCCCCGATTCCATCGTTGTATCGGAAGGTCCTCCGTTCTATAAAATAAAGATTACCGCATTCCGGGACTATTTCGGCCGGGAAGATGTACCCTATAATCTTTTTCCTGGAATGCTGATTAATTGCAGCATTATCACAGGAAATAGAACCGTGCTTGAATATCTCCTTGGCCCTTTTATGTTATCCATGGAAAGTGCCATGCTTGAGAGATAGAGTAAAATATAGCAAAATTATCTTATCGGGGTTTCATCTTGAAATATCTAAACCTGGGGGTGTCTAAAAACCAATTTGATGCCCAAATCGTGATGATGTAGAGACGCAATGCATTGCGTCTCTACCGTTGATGGTCAAAAAATGAGCAATCGAAAATGTCAGATTTTGACACCCCAATCTAAACCCAAAGATAGAGGAAACAGCCGATATATATAATGGTAATTGCAGTTGCAATACCCATCTTTACCTGGGAGAGCTGATATATTTTTTGTATTATTAAATAGTTCAGGGTCAAGGCATAAAAAAGAGAGATGGTAGCGGCTCCGATGGTGATAATTTGAAAAAGGGAAGGTGGCATCTGAATCTCCAAAACCTGGAAGGCTGCCCCAAAAGGGGCTAAAGGCCAAAGAGATATGGATGCAACTCCAATATAAAAATATGATGTAAGAAAATTTGCCTTGCCTCCCATTCCCTTTAAAAATACCCAGATAAAAAGAGCTGCTCCTGCGTGCATTAAAAAAGCCACAGGGATACCAGCCATAATGATCTTCACGGCACTGTATGAGCCGTCTGGAACATCACCGGCAGCAAGTAGATCAGCACTGAAATATGCTGCACAAAGGCCGTATAAAAACCCAAGCATCCCCACGTTTACTGCACAATATATTTGAATCATTTTAAGAGATAACTTTCCGGTCAAGATACTGAAATCCAGCTTAAGAAGGGCCGACATGGTTGTAAAGTAGTTCATAATATATCACACTTGGGTATATTGTTGAAATGGGAAAAGGGAGAGTAACCCTGACGGGGTGACTCTCCCTTTTTGTTTTATTCTCCGGTAACGTAGTGCACGAAGCACTTAAGCTAATCAACCGGGCCTGCAATTGAATTACAAGCCCCTAGGGTCACGAAGTGCCGTAGGGGTAGTTGACATCACCAGGGCTGTAGTCCCCATATGAAAATCAGCACACAGAATCCTGCAATGGCCAGGGGCCATACAATGCCGTTGTAGCGTGATTCATCATAGTCGGGTCCCCATCCGTGGATGCGGTCTATCACCATCTTGTCCTCAAGGGTGGGTGCATACTCTTTAAACATCTCCATGCGGTTGAACAAAATGGATAGTACTATGAACATGGCAAAACTCAAGGGTATGGTCACCATGCCCCCGGACATTCCCAGGGCTGCCACAAGCCCGCTTCCAACGCAGATGGAGGGCAGTACATGGGGAGATATTACAATATATGTAATGCCGCACACCATGGAAGAGATAATGAGGGCGAGCTTATTGGCCTCTTTCCACCAGACACCGAGTAAAATTGCAGGGGTTGCGGTGGTGGCAAGGAGTCCAAAGGCCCACAAAATACTTGTAACCAGGAACCTCGGGGGTTTGAAAGCCATGAGAACAGCAAGGAGGCCGCCTATTGCAAGGGCCACATATCCCCATCTCATCTTTTTCTTGGTCTCCATGTTTGGGGCGATGATACCGAGAAGATCGCTTCCCACAAGACCTGCAATGGCCATCAGGTTACCGCCGATGGTGGAGAGACCCGCTGCAATGGCACCGCCCATGACAAATGCCGCCACTATGGTTGGGTTGTAAAAAACATTGAGGATCATGATGGTCTGGTCGGCCTTTTCGATTATCCTGCCGGTTGTTGCTGTAAAGTAGTTACCGGCAAATCCCACAACATAGGTTCCGGAGAAGAGAAGTCCCAGGAAAATGGCAAACCACACCACTGCCCAGCGGGCGTTCTTTACCGAAGATGAGGTAAAAACCCTCATGGCAAGATGGGGAAGGGCCACGGGCCCGAGAGTAAAGGCAGGAATAAGGGCGAAGTACCATCTGAAGTCGTATTTCATGTCAAAAAATGTGGGTATGGCCTTGAGCATGTCCGGCACCATATCTCCATAGGCCAAAGGCGGAAACCACCAGCCCGAGGAGCCCATGGCCTTCATGATGGCTCCCATGGGAACTATCATGGCCACGGTCATGACCACCATCTGGAAAGCTGCATTGTAAGATGCACCGTACATACCGCCTATGGTTATGAATCC
>JADGBO010000302.1 GCA_015231465.1 Desulfamplus sp. | reverse complement strand
GTGGGGGTGTTAACCATACCTCAAAAATATTTATTGTTGAATAAATATTATCTTGACAAAACCATTTTTTATATATAATCACTCATGGTAATTCAAAAAAACAGTGTTTACTCGTTAATTACAAGATCACAATTCAAGTACGTAATCTCAATTCAGGCACGAATACAGAACCTCGTCTCAAGTACGTAATCTCAATTCAGGTACGAATACAGAATCTCGTCTCAATCACGTAATCTCAATTCAGGTACGAATACAGAATCTCATTTCAAGAATATAACCAACATGGCGGCATTACCGCCACAATCGAAGTGATGAAAGTCTTTTAATCACGGGGACTTTCATATAAAAAAACTTTTTAACGTAAATTTTAAGGAGAAAACGATGAAAAAGTCAAAAGCTTGTTTTGCAGGAATCTCACTGTTAATGGCAATGGTTTTTCTATTTCCATATCAACTTCATGCAGCAAATACATCATGCAAAACTAAATATCCTATTGTTCTTGCACATGGAATTGCAATGAATGACATACCCAACGCCATAGAATATTTCCATGGAATCAAAAAAAGGCTTGAGTCCAAAGGGGCAACTGTTTTCATCGCACAAGTTGATAAAATTGCAGCCACCGGCACCAAGGCATACCAATTCGCAAACTATTTAAATACACAGGTTTTCCCAAGGGGATATGCAAAGGTAAATATCATTGGCCATTCCCATGGTGGCATTTATCCCAAATATGCTATTAAATTTTCATCCTATACCAGTCCATCCTATGGCACAAAAACCTGGAATCTGCCGGCCAGTAAAGTGGCAAGTCTCACACAGATAGATTCTCCAAACCAGGGTTCTCCGGTTGCTGATTTTGCATTGGGGCTCAATGGTATTACGGGTGGTCTTGTGGGTATCGGAGTAGATGCACTGTACACCAATATATTCGGCACTCTTTTTGGCTCAGACGAGTCTGATGTGTATGTTGATGCAATTGCCAATGGTTATGATCTCTCACTGGACGGTGCCGCTGCCCTTTATGCCAGCATGGGCGGCAACAATGGAATCCCGGGGGTTTATTGCCAAAGTTATATGCACAAAATGAAATCCTTTCTTTGTGTCCCCATTCCCCAGATCGGTGTTGTACAGATTTTATCATTGACAATGCCCATACAATGCGGTGCCGACGTAATAGGGTACCGGAGTGACAAAGGGCCCCATATGCCCAGTGACGGTGTCGTCAGTGAAAAAAGTGCAAAATGGGCAAACTATCGTGGTATGGAGAGCGGCGGACTCTTCCAGATAGCCGGCATTGATCATTGTAATGCCACCGGCCTTCCTTACGGTTTTACAGGATTTTTCAGGGCTCCGGATAAGTATGAGTCTATTGTCAGAGATTTGAAAGCAAAGGGTTATTAGACTTTAAAAATGGTTTTTTATATGAAAGTCCCCATGTTTTAAGCTTCCCGGGACTTTCATCATTTAGATTGTGGCGGGTTCACCGCCATGGCCGTTTATAAAAAAGCGGGAGGGTTGCACGGATACTTGTGACAATTTTCTCGCTTTTTTTGTTAGAGATACGAGGTGGGCAATGGGACACAAAATAAAAAACAACCTTTTCCCAGGTATAATGGGATTACTTATTCTAATCGTTGTCGGAATTACGATCTTTTCATTACATAATACATCCCAACAACCTATAGATCAGGTTTCAAATCCGGTGTCCGAAGATAACCCTGATATAAAAAACAGGACGGCAGCAGATGAAACTGACAAGGAACCATCGCAGGTATTGTCCTCTGTCCCCCCAAACACACCTCCCGGGAAATATCCCCCTGGAACAGATCGTGGAATAGACCGTGGAATAGATAGATTGAAAGAGTCCCAGGAGTTTGATATCGCTTTGGTGGATGCCACTTTAAGGGAGTATATGCACTCCCTTTATTTTGACTACAGAGACTCAAAGGATCGGGAAGAGTTTATGGAGAATATCCGCAAACGTCTGCTGGGTGAGTTTTCCCATGAAACCGCAATGAAGTTAATTAAGATATACGAAGCCTACATTGATTGCGAACTCAGCATCCAGGAACAGATACCGGCCTTTGGAACACCAAGCAATGAAGCGGATTTTCTTGTGATTCAAAATGAAATCTTTACATTCAGAAAGAATGCATTGGGTGATGAACTTGCAGATCGGCTTTTTGGAGATGAGTATTATCGCTCCATATTCAAAATAATGGGAAAAAAAATTTATGACAATGACTCTTTATATGGTGCAGAAAAAGAGATGCAACTGAAGCAGTTGGCCGCAGAAATATATGGGAACGACTCTGGGAGGGAACCCTTTGACAAGACCGGTGAAAGTTTATATAGGGAAAAACTTTTGCTGTATAAAAAAGATATGGCGGAGATGAACCAAGCCCAAAGAAAACAGTTGATCAGAGAATTCAGAAAAGAGTACCTCTCCATGGAAGAGATAGAAGCCATAGAAGCTGCAGAAGATAACCTTGAAATAAGCTCGCAAAGGGATCGAAATTATGATATTTTCAAAAATGATATTTTGGCCGATCCCTTCCTTGATGCTGACGAAAAACAAGAAAAAATTTACGAGCTGCAACAACAGATATATGGCGATATGGCCGATGAAATACGAAGGGCCGAGGAGGCTTCCCATGAATATACCCAATGGTTTGATACACTTCCATGAGTACCTAATCCTTGAAATATATGCACATGGAAGCAAAATCTTGTTTTCTATGATTGCCATGCTTTTTGTTTGTTCAATTTTGATGATTTCCGGATGTGAAAAAAAACTTCCGCCCATCAAAATAGGTTTTGCCGCATGCCTTACCGGGCAACTGGCTGACCTGGGCATTGCAGGTCGCAATGCCGTGATCCTCGCTGTGGAGGATATTAACGAAAAGGGCGGCATCGACGGCAGGGTGGTGGAGCTGATAATAAGGGATGACAAAAATGTGCCTGAAACAGCCCTGAAGGTTGACCGGGACCTCATTGACCAGGGTGTTGAAGCCATTATCGGCCACATGACCAGCTCAATGTCCATGGCGGTTCTTCCATTGATAAATGCAAAAAAAGTGGTGATGATAAGCCCCACAACAACCACCAACAAACTTACCGGCCAGGATGACTTTTTTTTCAGGATAACCTCCCCGGACAGGATTCAGTCCGGAATAATGGCCGATTATGCATTTTCAACGCTCTCATTGAGAAATATCTCTGCTGTTTACGATGTTTCCAACAGGGATTTTACCCTGGCCTGGTTAGATGCATTCAAAGGGATATTCCAGGATATGGGGGGAAGGGTGGTCATGGAGAAGAACTTCCATGCACTGGAGGAGTTCTCCTATATGGATATGGCAAATCAACTCCTTGGAGTGGAACCCGACGGCATTCTGATAATATCCGGAGCCCTCCATACAGCCATGTTATGCCAGCAGATAAGAAAAATGAATATGGATATTCCCATTATATCCAGCGGATGGGCAGGAACACCGGAACTTATTCATCACGGAGGAGTCTCGGTGGAAGGAATTGCTCTGCCCCAGGTGTTCAACCATGGAAGCGACAGCATGGATTATTTAAATTTCCGGGAAAAATATCTGGCACGCTACCATATGGAACCCAATTTTGCATCAGTATGCAGCTATGAAGCTGCCTCTTTTCTATTTGCATCAATGGAGGGATGGGACCAAAAAAGGGAACTTCTAAGGGATCGTCTCATGGCAAGGAAATTTCA
>JADGBO010000301.1 GCA_015231465.1 Desulfamplus sp. | reverse complement strand
GGTTCCGGTGCCGTGGCAGCAGTTTCCGGAGCAGGAGTTGTCTGGGGTACCCCGGGCCGCACAGGGAGTTCAACCGACTGGACAGGGGGCTGAATTGATGATGGTGCCGTGGCAGCAGTTTCCGGTGCCGGTGCAGCAGGTTCCGGTGCCGGTGCAGTAGTTTCCGGTGCCCGGGCAGCAGGTTCCGGTGCCCGGGTACAGTGGGGTGTCTCGGCCCTGGTAACGCTCTTCAGGGGAAAGTACTGCCCCCTCTCTTTTTCCAAAGAGCTACCGGGGCGGCTCTCCAATGCTCTCCATTGGGCACTGTACCGGGCACTGTACTGTTCTTTCAATGTATCGTACTGTTCTTTCACTGTATCCAGCTCTCCCTTGAGCTGGGCATGGCTGTCCTGGAGTTTAATATATTTTTCACATATATTAAGGGTGACAAGAAGCAGTCGGGCATATTGATTAAGATTTTCAGTGGTGCTGTTGATGTTATCATCCACATGCCTGATTTCAGAAGTGACGATACCTGCAATTCTGTCTGCACATTTGAGTAGCTCCTGCTCCTCTATCTTGAATTTATAATGACCGCAAGGCGTTTTTATGGTCAATATATCCCTGTCAATTTTATAGTTTTTGTTTTCAGTCATATCATCTGTTCTGTTGATGTTTTTCCAGTTAATCATAACTAATAATTTTCCGTTTTCCAATCCATAAAGGGCACCGGCAAAACGCACCCGGATGAGACCTCAAAAGGGTACCTAAATTACTCATTGTTTGGATAGATCAAACTAAATTACTCATTGTTTGGATAGATCAAACCCCCGGGCCTATTTTGCAGCCTGTCTCTTCAAAGAGTCCCAATTGAGTACCCATGGAGATTGTCTTTTTTATAAGTCGGACAATTGTTCCCATGGAGACATCGGCTGTTTCGGCCGCTGTTTCCACTCTCACTCCCCTCTCCAATGCCATAACAAGGGCAGACTGGGCAAGGGATGGTTCCGGTGGAATCACTCCGTTGGAAAAAAGCTCTCTTTTTATGGGTTCCAGACAGCCATCCACCCATTTAAAGGCTTCATGGAGATCATCATTTATAAACTCCTGAAGCAGCGGAATCTTTTCTGCCGGATCAGGTTCAATGAATCCTGCAAGAACAGGGAACGTAAAATCCGGAGTCCATGGAAAACTATCTTTTCTCATAATAAACTCCGTTATATAAAAGGGCTCTTTACAGCCGCTTTTAAGGGCAATCTCTCCCCTTGGGGTCAACTTCAGTCTGGAATCAAGCATATCCATACGATGCATAAAAGAGGTTACTTCAGGCAGTTCAATTTCAAGTAAAGAAGCACTGTTTCTTATTTCATGCATCAGATCGTTATACTCATTGTGAATCTCCCGGATCTTTTTATAACGCTGTTCCTGGCACTCTCCCCTGTGGGCACATCCATTGCAGGGAAAGCTGTCAAGGGCCATGAGTACATTGGAACGGTGTCTCCTGAGTGCATGAAGTTCCGGGGATTTCGGGTGTTTTTTCAAGGATTCCAGCTTCAGGTCACATTGATCAAGTTCGATTTTAAGATGTTCGGTCATCTGGATAAATCTCACAGCACTTCTTGGGCCTCCGCACATGGCCTTGGGAATCAGCTCCGTAAGCTGGGCCTGTTTTTCAATTAGAGGAGCCGTATCCTTGAACTGATTCTGCCTGGCCCAAAGGGTCATCATAAGGGAATCTCCCAGGGGCCTAATGCTGTTGGCTCCCAGGGCCAGCATGGAGAGAACGCTGCACTGGAATCTGCTTTTTACTGCCCCAAGGGAGGGAATCAGATGAATATCCTTGATGTAAATGGGATCCATCTGTTCTCCATTCACCAGGATAATGCACCCCCGGTTATCCATCTGTTCCGTGGAATCCGTAAGCCGGCATATCCTTTTGAAATCAACCGGTGAAACACTCCTTCCATGGGATTCTCCAGGTCTGGTTGCAAGGGATGTGGTCAATACGATGGATTTAACCTTTACACCGATGCCCGGAGCATCCGACATGGTACTGAAAATCCTGTCTATAAGATTGAGGGAGAGCAGCATCTCGACCATCTCGGCCCATGCGGGATGGTGGCCTGAATGGAGGGATGCCGCCCGTCTGTAGAGTGCCGAGACAACCTTGTTACGATCCTTTAAAATGGGGTAACGGTCAAACATGGCCGTTATCCTTGGGTTGGAGAGCATGGTATTAACACTCTCCCGGGTTTTGGGGCAGATATCCACTGCCTGATCACAAAGTTCCCGGGAGGGCATGATTATCAGGGCAGGGGTAAGATTCTCCCGGCCAAGGGTATCCATAAGAGGCGTAATAAATGATTTGCCGGCCGGTTTTTTTACGGGGTTGGTCTCCTTGAGAAAACGCCGGACCCTGGTGGCTATTTTTTTCTTCTGGAGCAGGGGGGTCAAGTCATGGTCCGGGGTGAGAAAAGCCAGTACCTCACTGTTTTCATGACCTGCATTGATATCCCCCCAGGAGCCTTTCCGCACAGTTTTGAGCCATCCAAGCAGCTCTTCATGGTTGGGCACCGGAGAGACAAAGGCCGCAACCGGAATATGTTCCGGCACTCCAATGAGTATCTGTTCAAGACAGGGCCCCATCTCCTGGTCATCTAAGCAGTCCAGGCCGTCAATGAGCATAAGTTCCGGCAGGGGTTCCCTCTGTACCGTGTGGATACTGCTCCGCAAAGTCTCCATGGACCAGAGTGTGACAGGGGAGTTCCCGTTCCGGTATTCAAAACTGCTTTTAACGGAAATGGCTCCGCCTCCAAGACCCTCCCGGATGCCGTTAAGCCTGAAGTTGGACAGGAGAGCCGGTGAAAAAGTGAGCCATACCCTCCTTCCATGGCTGATGTATCTCTCCATGATATTTATGAGCAGACCAATCTTGTATGAACCGTCATTCATTGTAATAAGAGAGTTTCGGTTTTTTTCCATCTCATCCATGATATGGGATGCCCCGGGCAGTGGGTCTGCATGGGAACGGGTGATGGGTTTTATCAGTAATTTTTCAAGTGCTTTATCCATATATCTCCGCATTATTACCAAAATAACGGTTTGCCTGATTTTTATATTTTACCGTGGAAATGGATACATTATTTTCATGACCGGGGCGGCCGGACTCTGACCATGAAGTTTTTATATGAAAGTCCCCATATTTTAAGGCTCCCGGGACTTTCATCACTTCGATTGTGGTGGTGATGCCGCCATGGTGGTTATTTTCTTCCAGAAAAATCTTTGAGCATATCCATTCCCAAGGGCAGCCACAGGGGGCTGCCCCTACAGTATGATTACCTACAGTATGATTACCAACAGTATGATTACCAATTTCATTATCTGAAAAACTATAGATATTAAAAATATACCATTCTTCTATTTTTTGCAATTTCCAATTCAGGTTTGAAACTAAACTTGACAAAACAGTACCCGGATATTAATGAGCAGCATATTTCAAAGCAATATCAAGGAGAAAATTAGATGAAATTCATGATTTCACAGATAACGGCAATTATCCAGGATTCCGCAAAAAAGAGCAACACTCGTCTTTTGATAAGGTTTCTGCTTCTCCTTATCTTTTTTTTTGTTATGTACAGCACACTTTTCCACTTAATAATGGAGTATGAGGGGAACAGATACTCCTGGATTACAGGATTCTACTGGACACTTACCGTAATGTCCACCCTGGGATTCGGAGATATAACCTTTACAAGCGATCTTGGACG
>JADGBO010000300.1 GCA_015231465.1 Desulfamplus sp. | reverse complement strand
AGTTCCAGGGAGCGGGAAATATTGACCCTTCTTGCCAGGTATGCCCTTGCAAGAACTACCTGAGATAGAATTCACTTTGGATGAATGCAATACACCCAAAGTGGGCCATGGGATTATCGCCCTGTTTTTTTTATATGAAAGTCCCCATATTTTAAGACTCCCGGGACTTTCATGCTTCGATTGTGGCGGTAATGCCGCCATGTTGCTTATAACCAAGGTTTCTTGAAAAGAGTGGAGTGCCATATGATTAAAGAAATAGATTTAAGGTGTCTTTTTTTTCTTGCACTAACCCTTTTTATCGTTGTTGGTTCACCTGTACGGGCAGCAAATGAACTTCCCCGGCCTGCATCATCCTACAGCACTGATGCAGCACCCATAATATCCCTGGGCAGAAGTCCCGTAAAAGGTGATATTTCCATGGCAAGGCAGAATGCCGTGGATGATGCCCTTGCCCGGGCCCTGGAGATTGAGGTGACAAGGATTCTCACCGCTTCTCAGCTTTCCGGAGGTTTTGGCTTCATAGTGGGAAATCTCCTGGCTCCATCTCCGGATCCATATATCTCCACTTTCAAGATCATAGGGGAGACCGATCATGATTCTATTTATACTGTTGCCGTGGAGAGCAGTTTTAAAACTCAACGTCTCAAAGATTTTTTCCGGGAGCATTCGATTATCCCATCGGCTGAACATCTTCCTGCTGTCCTGCTTTTAATAAGTGAAAAACGTCCTGGAGACATCCAGCCGAAGTACTGGTGGGGAAGTAATCCCCCTCCCCATGATTACATAACAGAAAAAGTTGTGGCGGCCATTTTGGCAGAGCATGGTTTCCGTGTGCAGGGAGGGGAAAACAATACTTCCTCCCCGGAAAAGGCAGGAATTTATTTTACATCGGTCCACGATGCCGAAGCATCTGCGGCTTTGGGCAGAAAACTCAACTCCGATATGGTTGTCATGGGAACAGCCTGGGCAGAAGAGGATGCCAATGTCATGGGTGATGAAAAAGCCTATCGGGGCAATGTGGAACTCGATATCTACAGCAGCCGGGACGGCCTTAGGTTGGCATCCCTGTCAAAGGATGCCGTTGCCGCATCATCCGATCCCCGGGAAGGTATCGAAAAAAGCCTGGCCATGACGGGAGAGGCCGCAGGAGAGGAGCTTATAAGGCTTTTGAAAAGCACATGGTCGGCAAAGGGCGGGGATATCAAGGTGATCAAGGCTAAAATCGAGGGTACGGACTACCTTTCAAGTTTTATAATGCTCCGCAAGACCCTTGGCACCATGAATGATATTGAAGATGTCCAGACCCGTGAGCTGAGTTCCAAACAGGCTATTGTGGATATATCGTTCCGGGGTACTGGACATACCATGGCAAAAGCCTTGATGCTTAAATCCTTTGATAACTTCGGGCTGGAACTATCGGATGTTACCGAAGATAGCCTTACCATTAAATTTATTCCCAAATCGGATATCAGAACCATTGAGGATTCCGATATGGAGGGGGCATTTATTTCGGAATAATACCAATCCAATCCTTATCAAAGTTTATGCCCGTCACTTGCTCCCCATATATCCACAATTTTCCTGTTTCCTGGATAGTCCACGGTTTTGTAGCTTGTAATACTGGAGAGACGCTGGGTGATTTTTACGATTCTGTCCACATGTTTCTTGATGGAGTTAATATCCTTGACAAGCTGGGCATCTTCTCCGTGATCCATCATTATCAGCTCGGAGTATCCCACAATGGCCTGGAGCGGCTGGTTGATTTCATGGCAGACAGCACCAGCCATCTCCAGGACACCCTGGAGCTTCTCATTTTTCATTCTTTCGTTTTCAACCTGCTTTCTTCCAGAAATGTCCGTGAAGGTTGCAATGATCCAGGACATGGGGCTTGACGGATTGGCACTGCTTATATTGATATTGGCCGGAAAGGTTGAACCGTCTTTTCTCCGGAGGGTTGCCTCTATCTCTATTCTGCCGCCTACGCAGAAGCTTGAGTATATCTGTTCACCGGCTTTTATGTAGTTCTCACGGGAATCATAGATCATTGAGACATTGGCATCCTGGAAATCTTCCTTTTTTTCATACCCGAAGAGGGTCAGCATCTCAGGATTTACCCATTTAAAAACCCTGTTTTCAAGAAGAGCTATGCCCACCGGAGAAGTTTCCAGAATCTTTTCCAGAATTTTACGCTGCTTTCTATATGCCTGATCAGACTCTTTTCTCTCGACGGCAAGGGAGATGTACCGGGCAACGATATTGAGGATATTTAGATCCGTAATATCATACATTCGCTCATAGGCATAGTTTTGAACAGCAATCACCCCTGTAACACTCCCTTTGACCGTCAGGGGAACCCCAAGCCATGTGAGACTGGGTGTACCCACCAGGGGAAGTCCGGTCTGAATGGAATAATCAAGCATCTCCTGTTTTGACAGCATCATGGGTTCTCCTGTTCCAATAACCCTTGCCGTCAGTGATGCGGTCCCGCTTACATTTTCAATTGAGTTGATATGAGCGTCTTTTTCATCCACATAGTAGGGAAAGGTTATCCTGTCCTGGTCAGGGTGATGCATTGCAATGAAAAAGTTGTCAACATTAAGAATGCCTCCAAGGGCATTGTGGATGGCTTTGTAGAACTGGGTCATATCTGAAGTTCTGTTGACGGCATCGGCAATCTCAATCATCACTCCGATGGTTTTATGAATATCAGGTATGTTTACTGTGTTTTTATCGTTCAATGTCGGCTGCATTAATAATTCCATTATTTTTTGTAACTCAATATTTACTGTACTGCTTTAATAGTTGCGGATGCTTATCATTAAAGGTGCTATAAATCAATATTTATGATAATGTGCCTCTCCACATGGAAGGAAAAGGATGTTTTATATAACGGCCATGCCCTGGCGGGCACAACGAACGATGAAAGTCCCGGGAGCCTTAAAATATGGGGACTTTCATATAAACGGCCATGGCGGCTGACCGCCACAATCTAAGAAGTCATAAACTACGCGGTTTTCATTTTTCGTTGTGCCCGTCCTGGTATGGTCTTTAGATGAAAGTCCTTGCCGTTTCAGGACTTTCAATACTTCAATTGTAGCGGGAATACCGCCATGTATGTTATCCGGCAAACTATACACAAAAATTCGTAAAGAGAGAAGATGGTATTATGCTGACAGGAACATTGAAAACTTTTTCCCTTGCAGGGCTTCTGCAGATATGCTCCAACGAGGGCAGTACCGGTGCCCTTGATTTCTCTATTAAAGGAAGTTTTTGCGGCAGAATAGGATTTGAGAAGGGAGATGTCGTATATGCCGACTTTACAGGAATAAAAGGAATTGATGCCCTGAGACAAATCAGTCTTCTTAAAGAGACGGAATTTGTTTATAATAAAGATACGGAGACCGGTGAGAGAAATATCGATATGGAGATAGATTTTCTGATGATTGATTGCTCTCGGTATCAGGATGAGTGTCTCTCATACATGGAAGACCTTCAAAAGACTTTTCCAGGCAAATATACCATTGAAGAGATGTCTATTTTTGAGTTTGACAATCCTATATACAGGGTTTTGAACATACGCAACATCAATTATTTTGAATATTTTGACAATGAGAAATATCAAATTGTCTATCTCGATAAAAATATCAATGCAAGAATTAAAATTGTTTTCAAGGGTAACATTGTCACGGATTACCTTTTGATACATCTAAAAGAGAAAGGAATGCTTCAATGATTCCAAAATTTGATA
>JADGBO010000002.1 GCA_015231465.1 Desulfamplus sp. | reverse complement strand
CGTTGTGCCCGAAATGGCATGGCCGTTATATGAAAGTCCCCGCCGTTCAAGGACTTTCATCTCTTCGATTGTGGCGGTGATGCCGCCATGGCCGTTATATGAAAGTCCCCGTCATTTCAGGACTTTCATCACTTAGATTGTGGCGGTAATGCCGCCAGGTACGTTATACAATCCCCCCATATCATCTCCCGATATTGCTCACCCCCTTCCATCTATCATAAGGCTCAATATCCATTCCTCATTTCAAATGATTATATTTAAAGCTTGACATGAGTTTAAATGGTCTTATTTTTCATTCCGAAAATTGATATGGTTCTTTTGAGAATCTTGCTATGCATAAATCAACTTTACCATGCCCCTGTAATTACTCAAAATCGACATGCTTTTAAATAAAGGTTTTGTGCAAATAGTGCCCTTTCAACACTTAATTTTAGGGCTATATGCAACGTAGAGACAAGGCATGCCTTGTCTCTACAATTAACCGAACCCTAATTTTTAGCTTTGAAAATGCAATAGTTTATTTAATCAAACTTAAAAAAATCATTAGATAATACAGGAGAGAATATTGGCTGCAAAAGAGGAGTACATGAAACAGAATCTATCGGAAGGTGATCCTTCAGGTATGGGTATAAGCTCCCGTATGGATAAAAAGTATGCTCACACGACAGGAAAGATGGATGATACCCGACATGATCCTGAAACCAGGCAGTCTGAAAAGCGTGTTGCTGATACCCAGCCCTGTGAAGACACCCCTTTGGAGCAAAAAGAGAGTGGTACCTTGAAAAATGTGAGTGGTGTAAGCAAAAAGGAGACCGATTTTGATAAAAATGAGGGTGACGCCGGGAAAAAGGGTGATGACGTTCAACCAGCTCCTTCCATTGATGAGTTGATAGCTTCACTTAATGCTGAAAAGGATCGTGTGTTGAGACTTTCAGCTGAGTTTGACAATTACAGGAAGCGTTCAGCAAGGGAGATGGCCGATTTCAGAAAATTTGCCAATGAAACAATTATAAAGCAGCTTCTGACGGTTGTGGATAACCTGGAACGTGCCATTGCTTCAGGTGCCTCGGATACAAGCAAAGATAAGGGGTGTATTGTAGAAGGAGTTGAGATGACCCACAGGGATATTCTAAAACTCTTTGAATCATTCAGTGTCAGAACCGTTGATGCCCTTGGCAAGCCATTTGATCCTTCATTTCATCAGGCTGTAGCCCATCAGGAATCGGATGAACATCCGGATAACACGGTTATTAACGAACTTCAAAAGGGATACCTTCTCCATGACAGGCTGATAAGACCATCCATGGTAGTGGTTTCAAAGGCACCATCTAAAAAAGAGTGAATAGTCATTAAATACATTAAAATATATTGGAGGAAAATATCATGGGTAAGATAATAGGAATTGATCTGGGAACAACAAACTCTTGTGTGGCGGTTATGGATGGCGGAGAGCCCAAGGTTATTACCAATTCGGAGGGTGGACGAACAACTCCTTCTGTTGTTGGTATTACCGAAAGCGGAGATCGTCTTGTGGGACAGACCGCAAAACGACAGGCCATTACCAATCCGGAAAATACAGTGTTTGGTGTTAAAAGGCTCATTGGAAGAAAATTCAGTTCCAAAGAGATTCAGGGTGATATCAGTGTTCTTCCCTACAAGATTGAACCCGCATCCAATGGTGATACCCGCATTAATATCCGTGGAAAACAGCACAGCCCGGCCGAAATATCGTCTTATATTCTGGCCAATATCAAGAAAACGGCTGAAGATTATCTCGGAGAGACCGTCACAGACGCCGTTATAACTGTGCCTGCCTATTTCAATGACAGCCAGCGTCAGGCAACCAAAGATGCCGGCAAGATTGCAGGTTTGAATGTAAAGCGTATCATCAATGAGCCCACTGCGGCATCCCTTGCATATGGTCTGGATAAAAAAGGTGATGAAAAAATAGTCGTTTTTGATCTGGGCGGTGGAACCTTTGATGTATCCATTCTTGAGATCGGTGACGGAGTTTTTGAGGTGAAATCAACCAATGGCGATACCCATCTTGGTGGTGAAGATTTTGATCTTAGGATCATCGACCATGTGGCCAATGAGTTCAAAAAGGACCAGGGCATCGACATCAGATCTGATAAGATGGCACTGCAGCGTCTGAAAGAGGCTGCTGAAAAAGCCAAGATGGAACTCTCTACTGCTGTTGAAACAAGTGTCAATCTGCCCTTTATCACAGCGGATGCAAGTGGTCCCAAGCATCTTGACGTAAAATTGACCCGTGCAAAACTGGAATCCCTCGTGTCGGATCTTCTCGACAATCTGGCAACACCATGCCGTACTGCATTGAGGGATGCCGGGCTGAAACCTGAGGATATCAATGAGGTCGTTCTTGTGGGCGGCATGACCCGTATGCCGGCTGTTCAGCAGAGGGTAGAGAAGATATTCGGCAAAAAGCCCCATAAAGGCGTGAATCCCGATGAGGTGGTTGCCCTGGGTGCTGCCATCCAGGCCGGCGTCCTCCAGGGGGATGTCAATGATGTGCTTCTTCTTGATGTGACCCCTCTCTCCCTTGGTATCGAGACCCTGGGCGGTGTCATGACCAAGCTGATCGAGAAGAATACAACCATTCCAACCAAGAAGAGCCAGGTCTTTTCAACGGCAGCGGATAATCAGCCCGCTGTATCCATCCATGTGCTCCAGGGTGAGCGTGAGATGGCAGCCGGCAATAAGACTCTTGGTCAGTTTGAACTTGCCGATATTCCACCCGCACCAAGGGGTGTCCCCCAGATTGAGGTTACCTTTGACATTGATGCCAATGGCATTGTCTCTGTGTCTGCAAAGGATAAGGCCACCGGCAAGGAACAGTCCATCCGAATCACTGCTGCCAGTGGTCTCAGTAAGGATGAAATTGACAAAATGGTCAAAGATGCGGAGATGCATGCAGATGAGGACCGCAAAAAAAGGGAGCTGATTGATGCAAGGAATTCGGCTGAATCTATTATTGATCAGACCGAAAAGACACTCAAGGAGCATGGGGATAAGGTTGATGATGCAACCAAAAACAGCATAGAAGATGCCCTGGCCGAGCTTAAACGTGCAAAGGAAGGTGATGATGGGGCACTGATAAAGCAGAAGATTGAAGCCCTTACCCAGGTATCTCATAAACTTGCCGAAGCCATGTATCAGCAGGCAGCCCAGGATGGAGCGGGACAGCCTTCCGGTGGAGACACCGGCAATTCTGCCGTCCAGGATGATGACGTTGTGGACGCTGATTTTGAAGAGGTTAAAAAGTAATATGATAAAGTAATATGATTATGTACTCAAGAGTTGTAAGTTCTCACATCGACCACCATATATTGTGTTTTTATTGTTCAAATCAATACTATGTGTAGTATATATTCAGAGAACTTATGACTGACAAGTTATGTAGTAGTGCTGAGCCTTGAAATGTATACCCGCTGTGTTCTATACCGCACAGCGGGTTTTTTTTATGATGGAACCAAAGCGACAAGCTGATGGATCTCCTCATTCAGTTCTTCATTAAACCTTCATGTCCGTACTCCGGTGCCCCCCGATCATGAAAATGATATGGGTATTCCCCCTCTCCAGTCATGGAGAGGGGGCCAGGGGGTCAGGTAGACTTTCATATAACGGCCATGATGCACATTGCATCACAATCGAATGGATGAAAATCCCCCAACGGCGGGGACTTTCATATAAATGGCCATGGCGGCGTACCCCCACAATCGAAGTGTTGAAAGTCCTGAAACGGCGGGGACTTTCATATAAAAAAATTATGACCTTTCCATTGAAGCACATCTGCCTGTGTGTTATTCTTAAATCATGAAACAAAAAAAAGATGAAATAACCCGCTGACATGTGATGCTCACCCCCTCCCTCCGACTCCATCTCCATGACTGGAAAGGGTGAGAATAGGTAACTTATTTCGTTCTTAGCCTTAAGATCCTGAATTTTTAAACAGGTTATCACAGTTATAAGGCAATTATTACGGGCGTGTTGATCGACAATGTCTTATAAAACACTGGGAATGCCCGTTATCAGGGGATGGAATTTTTAAACAGGCTTTAAGGATTTTTATGTATGATTATTACTGAAATATTAGCGAGAAACCATCGTATGTATGGTAATGACATTGCTCTCGTGGAGCGCTACCCTGCTGAAAACTCAAGACGGGAGATCACCTGGGATCAATTCTATCGTCAATCCAACAGGCTTGCCAACGCCCTTATTGCCAGGGGTATTCAAAAGGGTGGACGGGTGGTGCAGCTCATGACCAACTGCTTGGAGTGGCTGCCCATCTATTTTGGTATCCTGACTTCCGGTGCCTGGGCTGTGCCCCTTAATTTCAGGTTTGAGTCGGACAAGATACGCATCTGCACCGAAGTATCCGATGCCGAGATCTTTATTTTCGGAGAGGAGTTCATAGACAGAATCCATTCCATAAGGGAAATTTTGGAGGCAACGGTTCATACATGGATCTTTACGGGACCTGTGGATCAATGCCCTGAATATGCCATTACCTATGATAGTTTTATTCTCAACAGTTCGGATTATCCTCCAGGGATTGATATGGATATCCATGACGATGCTGCCTTATATTTTACATCCGGTACCACAGGCACTCCCAAAGCTGTTCTTTTGACCCATAGAAATCTTGAACATGCCTGCTATGTTGAAAACAGCCACCATGGCCAGACAAGGGACGATGTTTTTTTGTGCATTCCACCACTATATCATACAGGTGCCAAAATGCACTGGATGGGCAGCTTTATCGTGGGTGGCAGGTGTGTGATTTTGAAAGGTGTTCAGCCCCGGTGGATATTTGAGGCAATATCAGAGGAGCTGGTGACCATTGTATGGCTTCTTGTACCCTGGGCCCACGACATTCTCATTGCCATTGAGAGTAACAAGATGGCCCTTTCGGACTATAAACTGGATCAGTGGCGCCTCCTGCACATTGGTGCCCAGCCGGTTCCTCCATCCCTTATCAGGGAGTGGAGAGAATATTTTCCCAATCATGAATATGATACAAATTATGGCCTCACCGAATGCACAGGTCCGGGATGTGTCCATCTCGGCATTGAAAACTCCCATAAAGTTGGTGCCATTGGCCTGCCGGGATTTGACTGGGAGTGTCGCATTGTGGATGGCTCCGGAAATATCCTGCCTCCGGGTGAAAGTGGAGAGCTTCTGGTGAGGGGCCCTGGTGTAATGAAAGAGTACTATAAAAACCCCCATGCCACGGCAAAAACAATTGTAGATGGCTGGCTTTACACAGGAGATATTGCCAGGTTTGACATGGATGGCTTTATATGGCTTGTGGATCGCAAAAAAGATGTGATCATCTGTGGCGGAGAGAACATATTTCCGGTGGAGATTGAGCATTTTTTCATGCAGCACGGGAAAATTCAGGATATTGCCGTAATCGGGATTCCCGATGATCGCCTTGGTGAGATACCTGCCGGCATAATATCTCCCAAGCCAGGGGTTGAGTTGACGAAAAAAAATATTAAAGATTTTGGATATGGCCTTCCCAGGTATAAAAGACTTAGAAAAATAATTTTTGCAGAGGTTCCACGCAATGCCACCGGCAAAATAGAGAAACCCAAATTGAGACGTCTTTATGCAAGGGATACGCGCAAGGATGTTGATAAACTTTTGAAGTAAGTACATAAATTTTTGAGGTAAGCATATATTATGGAAACCTATCAGGCTATTGTCCTTGGCATTCTTCAGGGTTTGACCGAATTTCTTCCTGTCAGCAGTTCAGGTCACCTTGCACTGGCCCAGTACTCCTTCGGCATAGACGAACCCACCCTTTTTTTTGATGTCAGCCTTCATATGGGGACACTCCTTGCGGTTGCAGTGGTTTTTTTTAAGGATATCAGGGATATTGTCATGGCTGTTATCCGGTTCATGGCAAACATGATAATGCCCCACACGCTCAAGGGAAGGAATGGAGCAAGCACGGAAAACCTTCAACATGGCGAAAGAATCCCCGGCATGATCGGAGATGACATCCATCTCCGCGTTGCCCTCCTTATCATTGCCGGATCCATACCCACGGCCATCATGGGACTTTTTTTCAAACAGTATGTTGATTTTCTGTCCGGTTCCATCAATTTTGTGGGATGCATGATGCTGGTAACCGGAACCTTTTTATGGCTTACCCGTGGTGTTGAGCCATCGGGCACCGGTATTAGGGGACTTGCAGCCAAAAATGCAGACAGTTCAGCGGTAAATCATCCGGATCATGTGCCGGGATCTGGGATGGGGATGAAGCAGGCATTGATAATAGGTACATGTCAGGGAATGGCTGTTCTGCCTGGAATTTCCAGATCAGGGGCCACCATTTCCGCTGCTATTTTTTTAGGCATTAACCGAGAGGCAGCGGCACGATTCTCCTTTCTTCTCTCCATGCCGGCCATTTTGGGTGCTGAACTATTGGCATTCAGGGATTTTCTATCCCAGGGAATTGTCTTTGATATATCCATTTTATATGGTACATTCATATCCTTTGTGGTTGGTTATCTTGCATTGATCTTTTTGATAACCCTTGTTAAAAATGGAAAATTTTATCTTTTTGCACCATACTGCTGGATTGTGGGAGGAGTTTCTATCCTTGCGGGTGTGTGGTAGTACAAAATGTGTAAACTGATGCTTAGGAATGAGTCAGAAATAACTTACCCATTCTCCCCCCTCTCCAGTCATGGAGAGGGGGCCGGGGGGTGAGGTGGACTTTCATATAAAAATGATTTAAAGGAGAGTGTCCATGAATCCTGGTATATTCAGAGAGTATGATATTCGAGGTGTTGCCGATGAAGACTTTTCAGGAGAGGATGCCTTTGATATTGGCAGAGCCTATGGTTCCATGATGTCACGGCTGAAAAAACAATGTGTTGCCGTTGGAAGGGATTGCAGGGTGACATCGGATAAATATTGTAAATATTTTATTGATGGGATCCTTTCAACCGGATGCGATGTGGTTGACATTGGTGTCTGCCCCACACCGGTGCTTTACTTTTCCATCCACCACTTGAAAAGTGACGGGGGTGCCATGGTAACCGCCAGTCATAACCCGCCAGAATACAATGGATTCAAGCTCATGAACGGTTTTGACTCCATCCACAGTAACGGACTTCAAAACATCAGGAAAATCATTGATCACAAGGATTTTGTTTCGGGTCAGGGATCCCTTTCCAAGGTAGATATTCTTTCCGACTACTGTGACTTTGTGAAGCAAAACATCTCCATTAAAAAGCCCATCAGGATTGGTGTTGATGGGGGTAACGGAACCGGCGGCATCACGGCTTTGCCCGTTCTCAGGGCACTTGGCTGCCAGGTGCATGAATTGTACTGCGATCCGGACGGCACATTTCCCAACCATGAAGCCGATCCCACAGTAAAAGCCAACCTGACCGAGCTTATTGCCCTTGTACGGGAAAAGAAGCTGGACCTTGGTGTGGGATATGACGGTGATGCCGATCGCATAGGGGTTGTGGATGAAAATGGCAATGTCGTTTACGGGGATCAGCTCATGGTGATCTATGCAAGGGAGATTCTATCCCGAAAACCAGGAGCCACGTTCATCTCAGAGGTGAAATGTTCCATGACCATGTATAACGACATTGAAGCCCGTGGTGGAAGGGCCATCATGTGGAAGACCGGTCACTCCCTTATAAAGAAGAAGATGAAGGAGGAGGATGCAGCCCTGGCCGGTGAGATGAGCGGTCACATGTTTTTCAGCGATCGTTATTTGGGGTATGATGACGCCCTTTATGCCACCTGTCGCCTCCTTGAGATTATTGCCGATACCGGCATGACCGTTTCCCAGCTCATTGAGGATCTGCCGGAGACATTTACCACACCGGAGATCAGGGTTACCTGTGCCGATGATGTGAAATTTGATGTTGTGGCAGAAATGGTGAGTCTGTTCAGGCAGAGATACGAGGTTATAGATATTGACGGTATGCGTGCTCTTTTTGGAGATGGCTGGGGTCTTGTCAGGGCATCAAATACCCAGCCCGCCCTTGTGCTGCGTTTTGAAGCTGCAAGTGAGGATCGGCTCAATTCCATACGCAGTGAGGTCGAGGGTGCTCTCAATAAAATCATGGAGAGCAGTTGCATATCAAAGAATTTATGACTGATAGGATCTTTATTTTTGAGATGAAAGTCCCCTCCGTTCAAGGGCTTTCATTCCTTCGATTGTGGCGGTGATGCCGCGATGGCCGTTTATAAGAAAGTCCCCGCCGTTTGGGGGCTTTCATTCCTTCGATTGTGGCGGTGATGCCGCGATGGCCGTTTATAAGAAAGTCCCCGCCGTTTGGGGACTTTCATCACTTCGAACTGTGGCGGTGTGTCGCCATGGGGTGTTACCTTGACATTAAATGGGCAACAGCTTTTTCCAGTCCATCCAAGGATAACTCGAACATGGGAAAGATCTGGGATATGGCGATTATTGTACGGGTATAGCCCCACATCTCCTGGGGTACAGGGTTCAGCCATACGCAATGGGAAAATGTATCCGAGATGAATTTAAGCCTTTCAATACTGGATTTGCCGCTTCTCTCCCCGATGTAGATTGAGCCGTCCGTGGCCATCAGTTCGTAGGGGGCCATGCTCGCATCTCCCACCAGAATAAATCTGGTATCGCCATCCATCTTCACAAACTCATCAACCTTCAAGGGTTTCCTGTAGCGTGCCGGATCTTCCCATAATGAATCGTATATGGTGTTATGGAAAAAGCAGGTTTTAACCTCCTTGAACTGGGCACGGGCATAGTCAAAAAGGGTCTGTACCACGGATATGTAAGGATCCATTGACCAACCCCCATTGTCTATGGCGAGGATCACCTTGAGCCGATCCCGCATGGAGCGGTCAAAAATCAGTTCAATCTCACCAGCGTTTTTCATGGTTTTATAAATGGTGGCATCCACATTGACCTGATCCCTGGGGCCTGTGGGTACCATGTTCCGCAGTCTTTTCAGGGCCTCTCCCATCATGGATGATGTCAGTGTGCCTCTGGCTGAGTAGTCCCTGTATCTGCGCTCTCCGGCAACTTTCACAGCTGATTTGTTTCGGGACTCTCCCCCCACACGCATTCCCCCAGGATGGTATCCTGAGTGGCCCACAGGGGATGTTCCGCCTGTGCCGATCCACTTGTTTCCCCCCTGGTGACGTCCCTTCTGATCTTTCAGACGCTCTTTAAAGTATTCGATCAGTTCATCAGGACTCATGTTTTGCAGTTTGGAAGGATCAACTCCCAGGGCATCGGCCATCTGTTTTGGATTTTTCAGCCATTCATCCAGCATGGACCTGGCCATGTCGTCAATTTCAAATCCCTGATTGTCCGGAAGGGGCACTCCTTCAAAATAGAATGCAAATACCTGATCGTAGATGTCAAAGTAGCGTTCACTTTTCACAAGAATTGCCCTGGCAGATGTGTAAAAGTCATCCAGGGAGTTCACAAGGCCCATGTTAAGTGCTTTTTGCAGGGTGAGAAATGAGGTGGGGGTGACCGGTATGCCGGTCTCCTTGAGTTTGTAAAAAAAGCTTATAAACATGGTGCAATCTCCCTGTTAGAAGAATTTTCGACGCGGTGCAATGCTTTTTGCCCTTTCATAATCAGGACTTTTTTTGAAGAGAACGCCGAGAAAAGGGAGAGAACCCTTTATAATATCCTTTGCATGGAAATCCGGATCTGTATTAAGTGCCCTTATCCAGTTTATGAGCTCCCTGGTTGCCGGTTTCTTCTCTATGCCCTCAATCTCCCGCATGCTGTAAAAGGCATTGATTGCATGATCTGCCAGTTTGCTGTCTATTTTGGGAAAATGGACATGTATGATCTTTCTCATCATTTTAGGATCTGGAAAGGCGATGTGGTGGAAATTGCAGCGGCCAAGGAAGGGGTCTGAAAGATCCTTTTTGGCATTGGATGTGATGATTATTACCGGCCGATTAGTGGCCTTTATGGTCTGATCGGTTTCAATTATATCAAACTGCATCTGATCCAGCACATCAAGCATGTCATCCTGGAAGTCTGTATCAGCCTTGTCGATCTCATCAATGAGGAGAACTGTTCTGGTATCAGAAGTGAAGGCCTGTCCTATTTTGCCCATTTTGATATACTCGTTGATGTTGCTGACGTTCCTGCTGGAGTCTCCAAATCGGCTGTCGTTGAGTCGGGTAAGCGTGTCGTACTGATAGAGTGCCTCCACAAGCTTCATGCTGGATTTTACATTGAGGATTATCAGGGGCATATTAAGAGTCTCTGCAATGGCATGGGCCAGCATTGTTTTGCCTGTACCAGGCTCTCCTTTGAGAAGCAGCGGCATCTCAAGGGCCATGGAGATGTTCACAATGGAAGCAAGTTCACTGTCCAGCACATATTTTCCTGCACCGGAAAAGTTGATATTGGAATTTTGTTGTTGAGTCATACAGGGTATCCTTATGATTTAAGGCCATTCGTTGAATGAGGATGACCAGAGCTGTTATGCAGGATTCAAATTTGAGAACATAAAACATAAACAGAGCATGATTTCAAGGATTTTCATTGACGGTCACTTTTTAAAAATGAAAAGGTATCATAATATTAATAATATGGAGTGATGAAAGCCCTTGAACGACGGGGACTTTCATATAACGGCCATACCCTTTCGGGTACAACAAAGCATGAAAGTCGGTACGATTCCCCCTCTCCAGTCATCAATTGCCTAATTTGAGCCAAAGGATTGACTCTTTGTCAGCAGGGTGCTAATGATCCATGGTCTGATTTTTATGTAATTGTCAAGGTGCATTTTGTCTTTGTCCTAGTTGTTTTAGAGAAACTATTTTAGGAGCGTATTATGATTGGTGGAATAGGAATGCCCGAACTTATCATTATTCTTGTTATTATTTTAATAATATTTGGAGCTGGTAAACTTCCGGAGATCGGTTCAGGTATTGGCAAGGGGATCAAGAATTTTAAAAAAGCCACAAAGGAGATAGACAAGGAGGAGAAAGAGCCTGAAAAAATTGAAGAGAAGTAGATGTTGATTGTAGAATTTTAAAAAACAATTTAAACACTTCGATTGTGGCGGTAATGCCGTCATGTAGGTTGTCTGGTGGTGATTGGATGGCTCGGTTTTTTAAAAAAAGGGAGGAGGCCAGAGGGCAGTCGCCTGGTGAATTGATTTTCATTGGAGAGCAAAAAGTGGCAAATATTCAATGTCAACGCATTGATTATAATGCCTCCCATGTCAATGAATTCAATATTCACGATATCAAAGATCTCTCAATTCCCCCTGATGAGATGCTCTCCTGGATTAATATTAATGGTCTTCACGATACATCTGCCATAAAAGAGATTGGACATCTCTTTGGAATTCACCCCCTTGCCCTTGAGGACATTGTCAATACAGGTCAAAGACCCAAAATGGAGGAGTTTGATGCCTCTGTTTTTATTGTGATTAAGATGATCCGTTTTGACATGGATAACAAAATGATGGTCAATGAGCAGTTGAGCATCATTATGGGTGAAAACTTTGTGCTGACATTTCAAGAGAGACCCGGTGATGTTTTTAATCCTGTCAGGGAAAGGATTCGAAGGCAGAAAGGGAGAATAAGAAATTCCGGATCGGATTATCTTGCATATGCTCTAATGGATACGGTTGTGGACAACTATATCCACATTGTTGAAAGACTTGGAGAGAAGATTGAAGACCTTGAAGAGGATATACTCAATAGCCCTGACAGTGGTGTTATGGAGAAGATAAGCAGCTTCAAAAGGGAGATAAACTATCTGAGAAAATCCATTCGTCCTGCAAGGGAGGCCATGGCACAGATTACAAAGCTGGAAAATGGTATGATAAGTCACGGAGCAATTCCATTTTTCAAGGATTTGACGGATCTGATTACCCACGTCACAGAAGCCATTGATACATACAGGGACCTGTTGACCGATCAGCTCAGTATTTATAATTCAGTGGTAAGCAATCGCATGAACGATATCATGAAGATTCTGACCATGTTTTCATCAATTTTTATTCCTCTCACCTTTATTACCGGAATTTATGGTACCAATTTTGATTATCTGCCGGAACTCAATTATAGATACAGCTATTTTATTTTGTGGGGTGTTATCATTTTCATAGCCTCTTCATTGACTCTTTTTTTTAAACGCAAAGGGTGGTTCTGAAGAGTCTTAATTTTGAAACAAACTCCTAAGAGCCTTTTTAAAAATTTCATCCCCTGATAACGGGCATCTCCAGCGTTTTTTAAGACATTGTCGATCAACACGCCTGTCATCATTGCCTTATCAGGGGGAGAGCCTTTTTAAAAATTCAGGCTCTAAGGGACTTTTAGAAAGTTGTCTTCCCGCCCGATCTTTCTGTTGATCTTCCATTTAGAACTTCCAGTTTATTTCGCAACCTTTATAGTACAAATTTGTTTTTTATTCCCCCATCATGACGACATAAATGTTGTTTTTTATTTCTACAAAATTTTTATTGTCATCATGTTCAATGGGCGATTTTTTATAAAGATCTGATATATATTGATTAAATTGATTAAATGGGATGCCGCAGATTGTGTGGCATACGTATTGCATTATCTTGATTGTGCAAAAAAATTATGATGATTTAAACGTAGTTTGGAGAGATTCAATTTAATGTCTGAATCAAATATGGAGCTTAAAGTCAAATCGGGGTTGTCTGCAGGGCTGATAAACAAAAAAGAAGCTCTTGTGAAAAGATTTGTGCAAGGCAATGCACCTGATTTCCTTGAATCCTGTACCATGCTACTTGACGATTATTTCCAGGAGGTTATTGCCGGAAGTGTGGCTGCCCGTAAAATGGCGTTTTCCAGAAGCCCTGTAACACTGGTTGCCCTGGGAGGTTATGGTCGGGGGGAGCAGTGTGTTCATTCCGATGTTGATCTTTTGATCCTGTTTGAAAAAAAAGTCCCTGCATCCACGGAGGAGCTGGTAAAGGAGATTCTATATCCCCTTTGGGATGCACGACTTGAAACCGGATATGCAGTTAGAACAATCAAGGAGTGTCTCTCCATGGCATGGGAGGAGTTTGATATTCTTACCACCATGCTTGATGCTCGTTTCATCTGCGGCAGTTCCCCCGTATTTTTTCAGTTGATGGAGAAGTTCAGAAACAGGCTTTCCCGTAAATATGTTCAAACCAGCCTTAACAGACTCATTGAGCAGAGCAGAAAGCGATATGAGGATTATGGAGACTCTACTTATCTTCTGGAGCCCAATCTTAAATCCGGTCACGGTGGCCTCAGGGATTATCACACCATATTGTGGTATGCCCGCATAATCTCGGATATAAAATCAAGACGGGATCTGGAAAGGTATGGTTTCCTCTCCCATGATGAGTTTGCAACCCTTGAAGGCTCACTTGGGTTTATCTGGCACATCAGGAATATTTTACACCATATTACAGGAAGAAAATGTGATCAGCTTCATTTTGAGCATCAAAATGAGGTGGCACATCGTCTCGGTTTTAAAGGAAGGGATACCCATCGGGTTGTGGAGGAGTTCATGGGAGATCTTCATTCCCGCATGGATTTTATCAAACAGATCAACATTATGCTCACAGAGGATATCCAGTTAAGCAAAAAAGCCAGGTTTTTCACCAGTCTGCAAAAACCGACCCAGTATGAAGGCATTGTGATCCGTGAAAGACGTCTTGACTTTGAATCCATGGAAAGGGTTCCAGGGGAGCCTGAGCTTTTGTTGAAAATATTTGTTGAGAGTGGCCGTCTTCAAAAGCCAATATCCATTGAGGCCCGTCGTATTGTAGGAGAATTTGCCTACCTTGTCGATGATACTTTCAGAAAAAATCCTTCCAATGTTGAGGCATTTGAAAAGATTCTGTCAACATCTCTCTGGGAGTTCAATGTACTGAATGTTATGCTTTCCACAGGACTTCTGGTTCGTTTTATACCGGAATTTGGTGCTATTTTGAATAAAATTCAGTACAATCAGTACCATCTTTTTCCAGTTGATAAGCACTCCATCAGATGCGTCCAGGTTATCAACAGCTTTAAAGGAAAAAAAATTGACCCTGCCCATGAGTTTTATGCAACTGTTTACAGGGAGATCAAAGGGCGAAAACTTCTTTTGATGGCAGCCCTGCTACATGACATAGGTAAAGGTGATCCGGAAAGGGAGCACTCATTGAGGGGGGCAGAGATAACCCGTAAAATTATGACCCGTTCTGGATACGGCAGGGCAGAGGTGGAGGAGACGGTTTCACTGGTAAGGCTCCATCTTTTTTTGATCAAGACCGCCACCCGTCGGGATATAAGTGATGAAGAGACAGCAATATTCTGTGCAGGTAAAATTCAGAAGATAGGACTTCTGAGAAAACTTTATCTTCTTACTGTTGCCGATTCCATGGCAACGGGACCCAAGGCATGGAATGACTGGAGTCAGGCCCTGTTAAGGGAACTCTTTTTGAAAACAGCCGAAATTATTAAAAACAGAGATGTTGCCACATTGAAAACTTCCCGCATCATTGAGAAAAAAAGAGAAGATGTGATGCTGCTCGCTGATAGCTTGATGGAAAAACAGCTCATGGGTAAAAAAAACCGGGGGATATGGGGCAAGGGTGCTGACAGGGATGCTCAAGATCACAACCATGGCCATATCAATGGGTACACCCATGATCTGGATGGTGCCGTATGGAACAGGGAGAGTCTTTTGAAAATTCTTGATTCCCTAAATCATCGCTACCTTTTATATGCATCCCCGCAGGAGATAATGGAGCACCTGGAACTCTACCGGAACCTCAAGGAGAAGGGTGGAGATTTCCTCTGGATCGTTACTTCGGAGAAGGGTTCGGATATACGAACCGTGACCATATGTGGAATAGACAGGCCTGGTTTTTACTCAAAGATTGCAGGGGTATTTTTTCTCAATGGCCTAAATATTCTCGGATCCCAGGCATACTCCCTTATCGACAACTGGGCTCTTGATATTTTTAAGGTCATGCCCCCAAAGGATAGGCTTTTTGAGAACGAAAAATGGGAAAAGGCGGAAAGACAACTGCACCAGGCCATTAAGGATGACAGTTTTCTGGATCGCCTCAAGGACAGGGTACCGGCTGTCATTACTACTGTTTTCGGTCAGTCTGACATGCCCAACAGAGTCCAGATTGATAATGAAGCCTCAAGTTTTTTTACTGTTGTTGAAGTGTTTACCCATGATTTTCCCGGGCTTCTTTTTGTGATCACAGATAACCTTTACAGACTGGGGCTGGATGTGAGAGTGGCAATGGTGTCTACCAAAATTGATCAGGTGGTGGATGTCTTCTACGTTAGATATGCTGATAATGGTAAAATCGACGACCCTGAAGACGGGATTAGGATACGAGATTCTATCCTTGATGCCCTGCCGTCGGTTAAAAATGTTTTAAAGTAGGATTTTCCGGAGGAATTGATATGAAAAAAATTGAAGCAATTATTAAGCCTTTTAAACTTGATGATGTTAAGGAGTCCTTGAATGATATCGGCATTCAAGGCATGACAATCACAGAAGTCAAAGGATATGGCCGACAGAAGGGGCATAAGGAGATCTATCGGGGGGCCGAGTATGTGGTTGATTTTGTCCCTAAGATTAAAATAGAGATAATTGTTGATGACGGACGAGCGGAAGAAGTTGTTACAAGCATATGTAAGGCTTCAAATACCGGTAAAATAGGAGATGGAAAGATATTTGTGATGCCGGTTGATGAAGCCATAAGGGTTAGAACTGGAGAGCGGGGCAGTGATGCGCTGTAATTTTTAGTATGCTAAACCGTCATATTGAAAGAGATCTGTTTTTACAGCAACGTATGTAATTGATAAATATTTATTTACAAGAGGAGAGTATGAACATGACACCACAAGAGATCATTGCCAAAATCAAGGAAGAGAATATTCGCGTTATTGATATCAGGTATATGGATTTTCCAGGTACCTGGCAGCACTTTACAGTACCGGCCTGTGAGTTTACCGAAGACTCCTTTGAAGATGGTTTTGGCTTTGACGGCTCCAGCATGAGGGCATGGCAGAACATTGACAACAGCGACATGATAGTTATTCCCGATCCATCAACAGTAAGGATGGATCCTTTTTTTGAGATTCCCACTCTTGCCATTATTGGTGACATCCACGATCCCATTACAGGAGAATCCTATAGCCGCGATCCCAGAAATATTGCCAAGAAGGTTTCCCGGTATGTTAAAAGCACCGGAATTGGTGACACCATCTATGTGGGTCCTGAGCCTGAGTTTTTTATCTTCAACAATGTCCGGTATGCCTCGGAAAACCATGCGGCTTTTTATGAACTGGACTCGGATGAAGGCATCTGGAACAGCGGGCGTGAGGAGATGCCAAATACCGGTTATAAGATCCGCCATAAACACGGTTATTTTCCCCTGCCACCGGCTGACACCTATCAGGATATGAGAACAGAGATGATGCTGACCCTTGAAGATATGGGCATTGCAATGGAGTGTCAGCACCATGAGGTTGCAACGGCTGGACAGTCTGAGATTGACCTTAAATATGCAGAGCTTGTTACCATGGGAGATCAGCTTGCGTGGTTTAAATATGTACTGAAAAATGTGGCGGCCAAGTACAACTGCAGTGTGACATTCATGCCCAAACCCCTTTACAATGACAACGGTACCGGCATGCACACCCATTTGAGCCTCTGGAAGGATGGAAAACCAATGTTTGCAGGTAATAAGTATGCCGGTCTATCCCAGGAAGCCCTTTATGCCATTGGTGGTATCATGAAAAACTGCAAGGCCCTGTGTGCAATCACCAATCCCACCACAAACTCATACAAAAGGCTGGTACCGGGATTTGAAGCTCCCATCAACCTTGCCTACTCCAGCAGGAACAGAAGTGCATCCATCCGTATCCCCATGTACTCCAGCTCCCCTGCGGCAAAACGCATCGAATTCAGAACTCCGGATCCATCATGCAACGGCTACCTTGCCTTCTCTGCAATGACCATGGCCATGCTGGACGGAATCCAGAACAAAATAGATCCCGGAGATCCCATGGACAAGAACATCTATGATCTTCCACCCGAGGAGCTTGCCGAGATGGGATCAGCACCTGCGTCCCTAGGAGAGGCCCTGGATGCCCTGGAGCAGGATCATGAATTTTTGCTCAAGGGAGACGTTTTCACAAAGGATGTTATTGAAAAGTGGATATCCTACAAACGTGAAAATGAGGTGACACCTGTAAACAGCCGTCCCCATCCCCATGAGTTCTTCCTTTACTATGACATTTAGTAGCAAGGATGGGCAGGATTTGAGCGCCCATGGATTTTAAGATAATGAAATGGCATCCTTCACGATTCTAATTTACACTTTCTAAAGCCAAGCCTTCTTTCAGGGGCTTCACTCAAAAAAAGTGCAAACTACTTTTATGGTGATATGAAGGATGCCTTTTATTTGTACAGTTTTCCAGAAGTCACAGCACTTAAAATTTTTTGATTGTGTCACAAACGGCTATGCCCTCTTGACTGCACAAATCAAGGGCATCTCCTGTAAATCCTCCAAGGGAGAGAAAAGCAGGCAGTACAATTGCTTCGGGGTGCTGTTTTTTAAACACCATGGTTTTTTCAATAAAATTCTCAATTAATGCAAAGCCTGTCTTTACGGCCTTTTTTTTTACCTCCATTAGAAGCACTCGCCCGCACGAAGAGTCAGCAACAACATCCAGTTCCATATTTTTGCCGTCATTCCTTTGAAAGGGGACACGGAGCCTCACATCAACAATGTTGAGTACAATATCTGGAAAGGGTAAATCAAAAAATCGGGAAAGTTTAAAACGTTTTTTGCTCCTTATGGCATTGGCAATCTGCATCTCGGCAACCTCCCCTGTAATCCGGTTGAGCATCCCCTGGAGTTTTTCTTTATCCTGTTTAAGCCTCTCTATCTGTTCGTGGAATTCCTTTTTCAGATCCGGTTCAAAGCTCAGGATCTCCTTTTCAAAGCGGTTTCTCAGGATTAGATTTAGGGTTCCATCTTGCAGGCCCCTGAAATCTATATCGGCATTGCCCCACTCCAGAACATCGGCTTCCACCAGAGTGAGAAGTTTTTTGTGGATATTGTCCACGGAAATATCAAGACCCAGTTCACTTTTAAGCTCTTTTGGTGTCCAGTAGCGATGGGAATGTTTACTTAAAAACAGCAGCATCTCCTTGGCGTTGCGGTCATTTACCTTCTGAAGTGTTAGCTGGATATATTCTCCCCAGGTGCGGGACATCTCGGAATAGCGGTGGGTGATCTCATGGTTTACGGTCTCAATTACACCCTTTTCTGTGGTGAGATCCTTGTTGTCATAGTTGGTCTGGATTACGCAGGATATGAAAAAAGGATCAGACATGCAAAGGGTGTTTATAAGAATGGCAGTATCGTTGGTTATGGGTTCGTCATAGGCATCCGCATATCTATATACAGCCTCAAGTCCGCTCTCCTCTGTAATATACGGGGACATGAACATCTCGGTGAGCCGTCCTGCCTCAAGGTATTTGCTGCTTATATTTATCAGCCATCTTATATATGAGCCGGTGACAAGCATGGGGGCAATTTTTGATTCCACATGGTAGTGGAAGCTGCCGGCAAGGGTTTCATCAGGCTTACCTGCACAGGCTTCATCCCGATAGACATATTGTGTGATATTCTGAAATTCGTCAATTATAACAAGGAAACGTATATCATGCAGAGCTGCAAAACGGTGGGGGGCTGAGTAGGCAGTTTCCCACATTAAATCATGAAATCCCGAATCTTTGTTCTTCAGGAGGGAATCCACATCCTGGACAAGGGCTTGAATATTATTTGAGACTCCATAATCCCTGATCTGCTCCGGCATAAAGGTAGATTGTATCAACAAAGGTTCCCTTTCCAGAAATGATATATATTGGGTCGCAAAGGAGCAGAAATATTTTATGGAAAACATGGGAAACCATATATTATTTTCGGCAATATCAAAATAAAAAGGTATCACCTGGTCGCCTGCACTCCATAACTGATTGAAAAGCCGCTGGATAAATGCAGTTTTTCCGCTTTTTCTGCGGGCAAGTATAACACGGGACTTGGAGAGTTTTTTGGAAATATTATCAATCCATCTGTGGAAATTTTTAAACTCCTTTTCCCTGCCCACCATAAGATCAGGATTGCCAATTTTTTCCTGCAGGGGGTATTGCATTGTAATGGATCTCATGACATTTTTTTCCTTCCCAAAGAAGTGGCCGCATCCACCAGTGCGCTGAAAAGTTTTATAAAATGGGGATACTTTATGGTCAGATCTTCCGGATGCCACTGCACACCCACCACAAAGGGCTTCTCTTTGTGTTCAATAGCTTCGATTATATTATCCGTTGAAAATGCAGTGGCCTTGAAGGATTGTGCCACATCCTTGGCAGCCTGATGGTGATATGAGTTGACCCTAAGCTCATCTGTTTCGAAAATTCGGGCAAGTATGGACTTCTCTTCAATGGTTATGGTGTGGTACAGGGTATCCACAGGAAGTTTTTTCGGAAGATGCCCGAGAACATTTTTACGCTGGGCAAAAATATCCTGGTACAGGGTTCCCCCAAGGGCTGCGTTCATAACCTGAAGGCCCCGGCATATGCCCAGCACCGGCACGTTCTGCTCCAGGGCAGCGCAAAAGAGGTTTATTTCAAAGCTGTCCCTCTCGGGGCAGAACATCTCCACCTCCTTTATGGGATTCTCTCCATAGACCATTGTACAGACATCCTCGCCACCGGAGAGAAGCAGCCCGTCAATGACCGTGAGATAGTATGCGGCCATATCCTGATCATCCACCACTGGCAGAAGCACGGGAAGACCACCTGCGGCAAGTACTGAGTGTATATAGCTGTTGCTGACCCCTGCATAGACTTTCTGGGGGCTTTTGTCCAAGTATGTGGTTATACCTATGACCGGTTTCATTGCAGTTTCCTTATTCTGGTTAAAAAGGGAGTCTTCCAAGGTTATGGCAGGCTACCCGATGGGTATATATCCTGGCACCATGGTTTTGTCCCCTGTTGTCAGAGTTAATTTCATCTCTGTCCGGAACAGGTTTAAGCATGGGTCTTATGCTCTCACATGGTTTTGTCCTGTAAGGGCATCTTGTCTGAAATTTACAACCTGGCGGTGCATCCATGGGGGAGGGAATCTCCCCTTCTAAAATTATCTCTTTCCGCTTTTGACCTGGAAAGACTGCCGGAACGCTGGATATAAGGGCGCGGGTGTAAGGGTGTTTTGTACCGCTCTTAAGCTTTTGGGTTGGAAATATCTCAACAATATCCCCCAGGTACATCACTGCAATCTCATGGGATATGTGCCGTACCACCGAAAGGTCATGGGTGATGAATAGATATGATACATCAAGCCTTTTTTGCAGATCCCTCATAATGTTGAGCACCTTTGCCTGTACTGACACATCCAGGGCTGAGACGGGCTCGTCTGCAATCACTATGGCAGGTTCCGTTGCCAGAGCCCGGGCAATACCGATGCGCTGGCGCTGGCCTCCGGAGAACTCATGGGGATAGCGTTTAAAATATTCCCGCCTTAGCCCTGTCATCTCCATGTAGTCCAGTATAATTTTTTCCATATTGCTGCCTGGATGGTGGAATTTGACAGCCTCACCTATGATGTTTCCAACAGTCATCCTGGGATCCAGGGAGGAGAAGGGATCCTGGAAGATCATCTGGATGTGTTTCCTAAGTTTTCTCAGTTTCTTCGATGGTGCATTCAGAAGATCTGTATCGAAATTAACAGAGTCTCCCTTCCAGATTACCTCACCTTCACAGGCCTGTACCAGTTTTACAAGTGCCTTTGCCACAGTGGTTTTACCGCATCCTGACTCTCCCACCAGTCCAAGGGTCTTTCCGGCATGGAGATCAAAGGAGATGCCATCCACGGCCTTTACATGACTTGCAACTGTTTTGAATATCCCTTTTCTTACCGGAAAATGCACCTTCAAATTCCTTACCGATAGTATGGGGTTTTGTCTTATCTCTCTGAACATTAAGTCTATGTTAAAAAAAATAGATTTTTTTAACATAACATACCTCCCATGTTACAAAATTTGGCATCCTTACATACTCAAAAACGACACCTTACCGGTTTTTATAAGCATACGGGTATTTGTCTTAATCAGGATAGCCAGGAATTACAGGATAAACAGGATTTGTATCCTGTAATTCCTTTCATCCTGAAAATCCTGATTCAGACAGTTTTGACAAGGCTTAAGACTATAAATGTGTCGACTTTGAGTATATATCTTCTGAAAAATAGTTTACATTTTTGAGAGCACAAATCCCTGATTATAACGTCGTGTTTACGTATTGCTGTGGAGATGGCAACAGGCATAATGGCCATTTTCCATATATGCAGGTTCAGGTTTCACTGTTTTACAAATCTCCATTCTTTGTAGGCATCTAGGTTCAAATCTGCACCCGCGAGGAAGGTTCAGGGGATCGGGAATATCTCCTTCGATTATATACAGGGTTTTTTCATCATCACGGCAGTTTGCACCCTGCATTGGTTTGTCTTTTTCATCATCACGGCAGTTTGCACCCTGCATTGGTTTGTCTTCAATGGTGAGAACAGACTGTTGCAGGGCCTTGAGATATGGGTGCATGGGGTTGAAGAATATATCCCTGGAGTTTCCATACTCCACAACTGTGCCGCAGTACATTACAGCCACCCTGTCTGCTGTTTCCGCCACTACACCCATGT
Source organism: Desulfamplus sp. (assembly GCA_015231465.1). GTDB lineage: Bacteria > Desulfobacterota > Desulfobacteria > Desulfobacterales > Desulfobacteraceae > Desulfamplus. The sequence goes on along the minus strand of JADGBO010000002.1, from coordinate 36,923 downwards.
CGTGGGTTATAAGTATGACAGACATGCCCAGCTCCTTTTGAAGTTTTTTGATGAGCCTCAGAATCTGGGCCTGGATGGTTACGTCCAGTGCGCTGGTGGGTTCATCTGCAATGAGAAGGGAAGGGTTGCAGGCCAGGGCAATGGCAATCATAACCCTTTGGCGCATGCCTCCGCTCATCTGATGGGGATACTCATCTACACGGCTTGCCGGTGCCGGAATACCAACCATCTCCAGCATCTCCACAGCCTTCTCCATGGCCTTTTTATTGTTCATGTTCCTGTGCAGCATGAGACTTTCACTGATCTGTTTTCCTGCCGTCATGACAGGGTTTAGTGAGGTCATAGGCTCCTGGAAAATCATGGCAATCTCATTGCCCCTTATTTTACGCATCTCATGGGAAGGCATACCTACAAGATTCTTCCCCTTGAACAGTATCTCACCCCCCACGATTCTACCTGGAGGATCGGGAATCAGGTTCAGTATGGACATGGCTGTAACCGATTTCCCAGAACCTGACTCTCCAACCACGGCAAGTGTTTCACCCCTGTCCATGGTGTAGCTGACCCGATCGCAGGCCCGTATGATGCCATCTTCCGTGTAAAAAAATGTTTCGAGATCTTTGATCTCCAGCAGATGTTCTGTCTCTCCCATAATACAGGAACCTCTCTTGCAGGTTATAATCCCAACGGTTTATAATCTAAAAAACACATACTGCCGGCTTTTCCAAGTCTTAACTGTCAAGCCGGCTGTCCAGGGCATCCCTTACACCGTCCCCGAAAAGATTGAAGGAGAGGACGATCATAAGTATCGTCACTCCTGGAACAACCGACATGAGTAAGTTTTCATGGAGAAACTGCTGTCCGTTGGAGAGCATTCCCCCAAGGCTTGGCATGGGCGGCTGGATTCCCAGACCGAGAAAAGATAAGCCGGCAATGATTAAAATCGTTTCTCCGATGCTCAGGCTTGACAGTACCAGTATGGGGGAGATGCAGTTGGGAATGATGTGGCGTACTATGATAACCGTATCACTGATGCCTATTACCCTGGCAGCAGATACATAGTCAAGATCCTTTACCGCCATGACGGATCCCCTTATGATTCTTGCAAAGGCCATGAGGTTGGAGAGGCTCACAATGATGATGAGTTTTCCTATTCCAGTACCCAGGGCAGCCATGATGGCAATGGCAAGGAGTATAAAGGGGATGGAGTTCCATATCTCAAGAAGTCGCATGATCACATTGTCGGTTCTGCCACCGTAGTAACCTGCCACAATTCCGAAAAAGGTTCCTGTGATGGTATTGAGAAAAACCGCTGTGATGCCGATACCCATTGCCACCCTTATGCCGAACAGGTTGCGTGCGAATATGTCCCGTCCCATGTCGTCGGTGCCCAGCCAGTGGGTGGAGGAGATCCCCTGGGACAGGGCTCCCCAGTCCGACTCAAGGGGATCATGGGGAGTTATGAAAGGGGCGAGGATTGCAAGGTAGATGAGAGCAATAAGCACCATCATGGATGCCATGGCTGTTCGGTTCCGGGCAAGTCTTCTCCACATGAGTTCCCAGGCTCCTCTCATCTGAAGAGATTTTTTCTGCTGCCTGTGCCGTGCCATGGCAATGGAGATGATGAACAGAATGGCTGTCAAAGTCCCGAAGGCACCGTATGATATTAAATCTTCATCTGCCTTTGGCAGGAACAGGAGCAGCAAAAGGGAAGATGGCATGAATAGATAGAAGATTCCAATGCCAGGCAGGATTGTCATATATATGATTATTTTATTCATATTTCACCCTGGGGTTGATGAACCCGTAAAAGAGATCCACCATGAGATTCACCACCACATATATCACCGATAGAATAAGGACGCATCCAAAAACCAGGGGCTCATCCCGCCTGAAAATGGCATTCACGGCAAGACGGCCGACCCCGGGCCAGGCAAATACGGTTTCCGTGAGCACGGCACCGGCAAAGAGGCGAGCAATCTGATTGCCAACATTGGTCGTTATGGGCATGAGAGCGTTTTTAAAGGCGTGTCCAAGGATAACGGTTGACTCTTTGACCCCTTTTGCCCGGGCGGTTCTCACGTAATCCTCCTTAAGGACATCCAGCATGGATGATCGTGTGATTCTTGTGGTGGAGGCCATGAGTGTGAATGAGAGTACAAAGGCGGGCATTAAAAGGTGTCTTATCCCGTCAAGGGTGAACATGCTGCCTCCGTAACCCGAGGCTGGCAGGATTCTAAGCTTTACGGCAAACAGGTATATGAGCAGAATCCCCGTAAAAAAAACCGGTATGGATATACCGAAAAGGGCAGTGGTCATGGATGCGTAATCAAAAATAGAATTGCGTTTTACAGCAGATATTATCCCTGCCGGTATGGAAACCACAAGGGCCAGGATAAGGGCTGTAAAACCCAGCTCTAGGGTGGGGATCATTCTTTTTAATACCACCATGATTACATTCTCTTTGTAATAGATGGATTGAAGTTCGCCTGTGAAGAAATTGGCCATCATCTTCATATACTGTATGTGCAGTGGTTTGTTCAGGGCATATTTTTCACGGGTCAGCTCTATGGACTCCTCGGTGGCCCTATCTCCGAGAAGTACCACAGCAGGATCTCCAGGGGTGAGTTTTAAAATTCCAAAGATCATGGCTGATATGAAAAACAGCAGGGGTATAAGGAGAAGAATACGTCTGATGGTGTAGTTGAGCAAAGAACTCATTCCTTAGAAACAGTGTCTAAATACTCAAAAACGACACTTTTCCGGTTTTTCTAAGCATACGGGCATTTGTCTGAATCAGGATAGCCAGGATTTAAAGGATGAACAGGATTTGTATCCTGAAAATCCTTTCATCCTGAAAATCCTGATTCAGACAGTGTTGACAAGGCTTAAGACTCGAAAGGTGTCGACTTTGAGTAAATAACTTGCCCATTCACCTCCCCCCCCTCTCCATATCTGGAGAGGGGGGAGGGTAAATTATTTAGACCTCAATAGCCGATGGTCTGATAAAGAACACTATATATTGTATGAAAAATGGGGTTTACTGAAAATTAACAAGGTTCAGTTCAAGGAGACATTCCGTTTTTCAGTAACAAGATGGAAGTAATCCTGGGGGGATGGGGTAAAGCCCTCCACATTCTTACCAGTTACGATGGTGACATTCTGGAATACCAGCGGGATGTGTATGTAGTCCTCGGCAAGGGTCTTTCTCATGATTTTCATGTACTGCTCACCCCGCTGCCTGACGTTGACAAGGGTACGACCCAGCTCCAGTGCTTCGTCGATTTCGGGTACATTATATTTGGAAAAATTCATGGTGGATGTGCTGTGGAAGATCTTGTATGTCCATCGATCCGGGTCAGGCACAGAGCCCCAGCCCATTATATAGCACCCTGGAGTATCTTTAAGTATGGGAAAGAGTGTTCCCCACTCCAGGGATTCCACTTTGGCCGTTATGTTATATTTTCTAAGTTCGGTTGCAACAGCGGTTGCTATCTTTACCCTGTGGGGGTTTTGTGATGTATAGATTGAAAATTCCAATCCATCCTTTATGAGCCCCTCTTTTTTAAGTTGGTCAAAGTAGGCTTTTGCCTTAGCCCTGTCATGGGGCAGGGCCATGGATTTCATATACTCTGTATCATTGGGAAAGACTCCCTGGGGAATCCAGGTATAAGCCCTTTCTCCCACACCCTGCCAGATACCTTTTATGGCAGCGTCAAAGGGCACTGCATGGTAAACAGCCTTGCGAAAACGGACATCGGAAAAGGGTGATTTTTTATGTGAAAATCCCAGATATGAGTTACCAAGGCCCGGGATGGTCATAACATTTAGTCGGTCGTTGTCGCCAAGGCGTTTTACATCCTGGGGCAGCAGGTTCTGGGCCATGTCAATGCCGCCTGACTCAATTTCGGCAGCCATGACTTCCGGCTTGGGTATTGGCCGGAATAGCACCTGGTCAATGGCAGGCTCGGTAAGGAAATAGTGGGGATTTTTTCTAAGGACAATCCGCTCGTCCGGCAGCCACTCCACAAACATGAAAGCCCCTGTACCCACGGGATGGCTGTCAAACTTGTCCATGCCCACGCTTTTAACATGGGATGCCGGCATGATACCTGCTGTATGGCTTCCCAGGGCCAGCATCATGGGGGAATAGGGAGTCTTAAGGTGGATTTTTACTGTATAATCATCCTGAAATTCAATCTTTTCAACCGGCTCGAAAAACTCCTTGCTCGGAGATGCATTGGCAGGATCCATAATAGCCTCAATTGTGAATTTCACATCTTGGGCAGTCATGGCATCCCCATTATGAAATTTTACATCCTTTCTCAGATGAAAGGTGTACTCCATGCCATCCTCGGAGATCTCCCAGGAAGAGGCAAGGCATGGGGCAGGCATGGATGAATCCTCCTTGAATGAGATCAGGGTGTCAAAGATATTTCCTGCCACAGCTTCACCATAAATGCCGGGAATCAGAACCGGATTCAGTTTGGCAGGCTCCTTGGCCATTCCGATTCTGAGAACTTTTTCTCCGGCCATGGCCTTATGGTGAAACCCCAGAATCGTGACAATCAGCAATGTAATTGCCATGGAAAGTAATGTTGTGGATAGAATTTTTTTCATGATCACTCCTTTTTCGGTTAGGATTATCTTTACCTTGAAAATACCCCTCATCATTTTCATAATCGGGGGAGGCCGGAGTCCGGCAATGAAGGTTTACCATGACAATGCATCACATTTTTATTTTTTTATCATTCCCAGCATTACTCGATAGGGGCCAGGTGTGCCGGGAGGGACCAGTCCAACCCTGTCTCCATTCTGGATAATGGTGTGGAAAGGTACGATGAGGCCGTTTACAAAAGCACCTTCCACATCGCTGCCGGCAAGTTTAAGTCTTTCCATGAGTTGGAATACCGATATGTTTTCTGGAATTTCCAGGCATGCATTGGCAAAGGGAAATCCATTTTCTGTCAGTTTTTTTTGAAGAAACGAGAATGCATTGAATGTTATCTTATTCATTTTTTTGTTACCTATTGTTACCCAATGTTAGAGCCTGTTTAAAAAATCCATCCCCTGATAACGGGCATATCCAGGGTTTTGTAAGACCTTACTATCTTCTTCATCAGGACTATATGTCTCGTGGCCCCTGATAACGGACATATCCAGGGTTTTGTAAGACCTTGTCGATCAAAACGCCCATCATCATTGCCTTATCATTGGGTGAGTCTGTTTGAAAATTCAGGCTATTATTTGGTATCAGGTGACGATATCTTGCCGAAAATCATTATTACAGATGCTCAATTAAAATCTGGTTTTTGTCAAGTTTTTTATCCACGTTGATATTGATATTGATGGAAGGAAAAATCCTTGTTAGTGCTGACATGTTTCGGTTTTTATCCCCTTTTAACTTTGAGAGGGAAGAGGGGTGAACCGACAAGGTGATGGAAATCTCTTGGGAGGCAGGAGTTTGCAAAGGGTTTTTAAATTCCGTGGGATGAACGTTGGCACCGCTTTTTGCCGGAGCATCCATATACCGGTCATTATGGAGTGGAAAATTTTCAATTTTATCCCTTATCTGCGTCACTGCCATATCCAGGAAAATTTCCGAATGGACAAGATGACCAAATGCCGGATGCCATGGACCGGCAAGCACGGTTTTGTTATCTTCCATTATATCGGATGCCTGGAGGCCCATTCGGATAACCTTGATGTTTTGCGATTCAAATATCATATATAGTTTTTTTACTCTGGTTACAGCGTTTTCAAGATTTAAGGGGGTATAGATACCCTTGCGATACCAGTTGGCCATCAAACTTCCTTCCAGTACCAGCAGGGGATATATCCTCACAAAGTCAGGGGCGAGGGCAGCGGCTCTTCGGGCCCCTTCCAGTGCCATGACCTCGCTCTCCCGAGGAAGACCTACCATCATCTGGATTCCTGTTTTACACACAGGAAGGAACTCCCTTAAGCGTTGCATGGCTTTTATGGTATCTTTCTCTGTATGTCCCCGTTCCACAGCCCGGAGAACCTGGTCATTCATGGACTGAACCCCCAGTTCCACTGTGGAGACAGGGTAGTGGGCTATTGTTTCAAGATTTTTTTCAGTGATTGTATCGGGTCTTGTGGAGAATCTTATTCCATGGATTTGGCCTGATTTTACAAGATTCCGGGCAGTATCCAGTAGAGCTGTCATCTTGTGTCGGGAAAGCCCCAGAAAGTTACCGCCGAAAAACGCCATCTCCACCTGTTCCCGTGCCCCTTTGTAGAGTAAATAAGCATTGACTATTTTGTGAATGTCATGGGAGTCGGGCATTGTTATGCCGGTTAAGGAAGTTATGGCTTTCTGGTTGCAGAAGGCACACTGGTGGAGGCATCCTGCATGGGGAATGAAAATTGGGATTACCAGGGGAGGGGAGGGGCTATGGCTCAAGATTCGAACTCGCTTTTGGGTATGACTGGCTGATGATGGATTGAAGTGTACCGATCCGAAGCTTCGGGTGGTTTGGAACTGGCACTGTAATCGTTGTATCAGGAAGGCTTTTTCCCTGACTAATGATATCAAGTTCCGGGCAAAGTGCTACATAGCAATCCCCTTCACGTTCAATAAATGCTGTAAGTTGCTTCTGCATTTTATCTACTCCAATCTCTAATCGTCATTACTGGGGTTTGGCCAACCAAGGCCTGTGCTGTTGGTACGAAGCAATTAACTCTTGTCCAGTCTGTGGTTTTCTAACGAAAAAGGATAGATCGCGTGAGGCGTCAGCCGAATCACGATCTTATCCTGTACTCCAAAGAAACAGGGGCGTGGGAATTGTTTTTTTAAGCTGTTTTTTCAAGGTTTTTCAAAAATTCCAGGGCTTTTGATGCAGCACTCTGTTCAGCTGATTTTTTATTTTTTCCCTCTCCCCGGGTCTCCAGTCCGTACACATTGAGTGTCACCTCAAAGGTTTTTTCATGATCAGGGCCGCTCTCTCCTGAAACCGTATAGCATGGGGTAAAATCTCCCATCTCCTGTACAACTTCCTGGAGCATGCTTTTGTAATCTTCGGTTTCGTTTCTTTTTGTTATCTGGGATATCTGGAGTTCAAAATAGCCGGCAATCAACCGGTATGTTCCTTCAAATCCATGTTCCAGATAAATGGCTGCAATGACCGCTTCAAAGGTGTCGGCAAGGATTGAGTTCTTGTCAGAGCCACGTGACAGACGCTCTCCCTTGCCAAGGCAGATAAATCTGCCCATGTCCATTCTCCTTGCCATTGCTGCCAGCCCTGGTTCGCTGACAAGGGATGCCCTGATTTTGGAAAGCTCGCCCTCCTTCATGTCTGGAAATTTTTCCATGAGGATGTGTCCCACGGCAAGTCCCAGTACGGCATCTCCCAGAAACTCAAGGCGCTGGTTGTCCGTAATGTCAGGATTGTGGAGTTCGTTGACATAGGAGCTGTGGTACAGTGCGTTGTAAAGCAGGGATCTGTTTTTGAAATGATATTGGAGACTTGCCTCAAGTTTTCCAATGGCATGGTTTTCTTGCCTTTTGTTTTCAATGTGAAGGCAGAGGGTTTTGTATATTTCATGGTCAATGTTAAGGTTACCTGTACCTTTTCCCATGAGGATCTCAGGTTTCATGATACCGTGGAAATCAGAGCCTCCGGTCATGAGAATTCCCTTTTTTCTGGCAAGTTTTTCAAAAAACAGGGTCTGCTCCGGTGTGTGATCCGTGTGGTAAACCTCAATGCCGGCAAGCCCCATGGCCATGAGGCGGGATATGAGATTCTCAGTTGCGGTGCCTTTTATGATGCCTGGATGGGCAAGTATTGGGACACCTCCGGCTTCTATTATCAGCTCTATTGCCTCCCTGGCAGATAGCCTGAACTTGTCCACATAGGCAGGTTTCCCCGATCCAAGGTAGATATCGAATGCCTCGTCAAAGGATGAAACATAACCATTTTCAACCATTGCCATGGCAATGTGGGGTCTTCCCATCTGCCCCTGGCCGCAGATTCTGCATACCCCTTGCATGGTTATGGGGAAGCCGAGAAGATTAAGTTTTTCTATAATTTCTGGATTTCTCAGGGCCCGGGCCTCTCTTAGCTTTTCCAGGGTCTGTGTCATATCTCTGTCGTAGATGCTGAAGCCATATCCGAGGATATGGAGGGAGCCTGCATCGGCATATTCATCGGGTGGATGGGCACTGATCTCCACACCGGTAATGAACTCCATGGGATGGGGGATTCCTGATTCAACAGCTTCCCTTACACCGTCAATGGTATCGTGATCGGTTATTGCAATGGCGGAAAGGCCGGTACCATGGGCATGCAGTACTATTTCAGAGGGCGAAAGAGAGCCGTCGGAAGCTGAAGAGTGGATGTGAAGATCTATCACGATTGATGTGTTTCCTTCTTGTGTCTGATTGTGCTTAAATGCCGAGAGCCTTTTCCATAGTCTCTTCACGGGTTTTGCAATCAATGCACTGGGTTGTCACAGGACGGGCCTTGAGCCTGGGAATAGATATGTCCTCTCCGCAGGTTTCACATGTTCCAAAGGTTTTGTTTTCAATTCGTGTCATGGCCTGCTTTATCTTTTTTATGAGTTTGTGCTCCCTGTCTCTTATCCGAAGTTCAAAATTTCTTTCGGCTTCATGGGATGCCCGGTCTGTTGGATCTGCAAAATTATCCTTGGGAGTAGTCATTCCTGTGACTGTGGAATCCGCATGGGAAAGAAGATCGCTGAGCCTCTCTGTCAAAAGATTTTTAAAAAATTCAATATCTTTTTGTTCCATTTTTTATCCCTCACTTATGATTGGCAGGATATCGCCTGTGAACTTAATATTTTTTTATATGAAAGTCCCCGCCATTTGGGGATTTTCATCCATTCGATTGTGATGCAATGTGCATCATGGCCGTTATATGAAAGTCTACCTCATCCCCCTGAACCTCTCTCCATGACTGGAGAGGGGGAAAATTGAGGACTTTCATGCTTCGTTGTGCCCGAAAGGGCATGGCCGTTATATGAAAATCTACCTCACCCCCTGGCCCCCTCTCCATGACTGGAGAGAGGGGGGAATAATGAGAACTTTCATAACTTCGATTGTGGCGGTAATGCTGCCATGGCCGTTATAGAAAAAAGTTTTTGATCCTACATGTTAAATGTGTAAATGTAAAGTTAAAAAGCAGGCGTTTATTCTTGTTTGGGCCAACATCATCAATCTGTGCTCTGGTGAATAATCATTTATCATTTTAACACGTTACCAGATAATGTCAGATCGTTTCCGGAACCCACCGTAATCACCCTTTCTTTGGAACACTTTTCCATATTCAGTGGGTATCTTCTTTCCATATTCAGTGGGCATCTTCTCCATTCAAAGGGTCAAGATTGAAAATATGCCTTGCAGCACTGATGTAAAAGGAGTCATTCCTGTGGCATCCGGTATCTTTAAGAAACCGGATGGGGTCATGCATTATTTTGCTGGTAATGGATTGGAGCATGCGTTTTATGGCATCCTCTTCCTCGGTTTTGAGATTCAGGGTGTGCAGGGTTTTATATGCCTCCATTTCGGTTATAGTCTCGATTTTATTACGGATTGCCACAATGGTGGGAACCAGATCAAGGTTGTCCAGCCATTCCTGGAATTTTATGACAGCCTCCTCCACCAGCCGCTCGCCTTTCATTGCCTCTTTTTTCCTCTCATCCATATTGTCACTGACAATCTCCTGAAGGTCGTCTATGTCGTACAGATATGCATTGTCCATTTTGTTTATTGCCGGATCAATATCTCTTGGTACTGCGATGTCAATAAAAAAAAGCGGACGGTATCTTCTCAGTTTCAATGCCTTGCCGACATGGGTTGCCGTGAGAATATAATCTGTGGCACCGGTTGAGCTGACAATAATATCAACCCTTGCAAGGAGATCAATTCGCTCTTCAAAGCTGATAGCCACGCCATTGAATTTTTCCGCAAGTTTAACGGCATTTTTGAAGGTTCTGTTGGCAACAAATATCTGTGTCACACCATGGGATATGAGGTGTTCAATGGCCAGCTCGGCCATCTCTCCGGCTCCGAGCAGCATTACGGATCGCTGATTAAGGTCACTGAATATCTTGTTGGCCAGTTCTATGGCGGCATAGCTTATGGATACGGCACTGTCCCCTATGCCGGTCTCCCGCCTCACCTTTTTTGCAATGCTGAATGCCTTGTGCATCAAGCGGTTTAGGATCACACCGGATGATCGGCATTCGACGGTTTTACGGTAGGCAGACTTTACCTGTCCAAGAATCTGGGGCTCTCCCACGATCATTGAATCCAGGCTTGATGCCACCCTGAAAAGGTGTTTTACGGCCTGGTGGTTTTTATGGGTGTAGAGGGCTTGTTTGAATTTTTCCCCAGGTATTTTTTTGGTTTGTACCAGAAAATCCATGATAGCTTCCACGCCATTTTGATGGCCGGGAATGAATAGTATCTCCATTCGATTACATGTCGAAAAAATAAGAACCTCTTTTGCGTGACCGGATCTTTTAAGCTCCATCAGCGCCCGGGGGATCTCTTCATCGGTAAAGGCCAGGGCTTCCCTGAGTTCCACGGATGCGGTTTTATGGTTGATTCCAATGAGTGTAATGTCAGACATTATTATCCTGTTAAATGGGCAGACACACAGGTCAGCTCCTGGGTTTCATGGTTTGTTGTGACGGTTTTCCGACATGGCCGTTATTTTGTGAAGGTCTGATGGTGGCCTCCTATGAGCATGTTAACTCCAAAAAATGTAAATATCAGCACGGCAAACCCAAGGATGGTCATCATTGCCGATTTTTTTCCACGCCATCCAGATGTGAGTCTGCCATGGAGAAGTGCTGCGTATATAAGCCATGTGACAGCGGACCATATCTCCTTGGGATCCCATTGCCAGAAGGATCCCCATACGGTTTTTGCGTAGATCAGGCCGGTTATTAGGCCCATGGTGAGCATGGTAAACCCTGTGATAACACTAATGTAGCTTGTGCTGTCCAGCAGATCCAGGGAGGGGAGTCTTTTATAGAAAAAACCACGCTTTTTTTCTTTTATTGCCTTCTCCTGTATCAGATAGAGAATGCCTGCCCCGCATGCCAGGGCCAGGGCTGCTTCACCCGCAAATATCAACACAATGTGGGATGTCAGCCAGAAACCTTTGAGAAAGGTGGTTCCTCTTAAAAAAGGATCTCCTGCCGGTGCTGTGTCGGGCAGCACCATGGCCCAGGACATCATAAGTACTATAAGCGGGGTTGCAAAGAGTCCCAGAATTTTGAGGTTGAATTTTTGCTTGAGGATAATGAAGACCGATGAGAGGGCCAGTGCAGCCGTAAGAAGTGTCTGCTGGAGATTGTGGGCGGGCAGGGCACCCATGGCAAATGTGCTGAATGCCGTACCTGTAAAGTGAAGGGCAGTGCCCGCACATACAAGGCCGAAGGCACGGTTTTGCAGAGTCTCTTTTTGTTTGAAGAGATATAGAAAGTAGGCGGCCATTGCTGCTGCATAAACAATTGTTGCCGTAAGAAAAAGGGTATGGGCACTGTTTTCCGGTGTCATTGGGAGTCCTCCCGGGATGGGGTGATGTTTTCGATGAGATCATTAGCAATATTATGAATATCGCTGGTCAGCCAGGATGGGGTTGTGTTTTTGATAAGGTCATTGGAAATATTATTATTATCTATGGACAGCTGAGATCGGGTTCTGTTTGTGATAAGATCATCATATATATGTTTGAGATCATGGGTAAGCCAGGATGTGTCAGGCTCTCTCTGGTCATTGAAGATGTTTTGTTTAAAAATTGATTGTAATGTATGCTCCATGCCTAAGGTATCTCCCACGGCAATTTTTTCCAGCAGATCCGAGTTTACCAGTTGCCTGAAGATCACTGCGTGTTTGTCTGGTGCATGTCCCGATCCCAGAAGCTTTTTTCTTATTTTTCCCATTATAAGAAGAAAAAGTGCATATTCATCCCCGTAGTCCTGTTCCAGTTTCTGCCGGATCATCCTTGCAAGGGCAGGGCTGGTGCCTGATGTGGAAACGCTTATGAGAAGTTCTCCCCGCTGTACAATGGATGGCAGGATAAAGTGGCTTTTGTCAGGGTTATCCGCTATGTTGCAAAGTGCCCCCCGGCTCAGGGCATCTTCTGCAATGGTGCTGTTCAATCTGGGATTGTCTGTTGCTCCAAATACAAGAAATACGTTTTCCATGTCAGTTGATTCATAGGATCGCTCTATCCGGCTGGTATGGGATTTAAGGGGTTCCTGAAAAAAAATATGGGAAAATGCAGGGCTTATGACCGTAACCATTGCTCCTGCTTTGATAAGTGTTATGGCCTTTCTTGCTCCCACTTTTCCACCACCCACCACAAGACAGTTTTTGCCTGCGATGTTAAGGTTGACAGGGTAATATTGCATGGCTTTTAAAACCCTTTTTTAAAAATCTCGTCAGTCATAAGTTCTCCGAATGGCTACAGCAGATAGTATTTTTCAGCAAGCCACGACCACAATATATAGTGGTAAGCCTGAGAACTTAAGATTCTTGAGTAAAAATTAAGCCTGGTAATCTATCACTACGCCTGATGCCCTGCCCCTTGAGGGCAGGGGTAGTTCTCAAGGAGTGGTAAGGACTTGTCTTAAAAAAAATTGTATTATAGAGTAAATGGAGCCTGTTTTTCAATATATAATTGGACTTGTGATATTGATGCTTTTGTTTGCATCTTAAATAAATCTTCATGATTGCGTATTAATCGTCCCATAATGTGAAAAAGCTGATGCGTTTTCACGTTAAATGTGCTGAATTTGACCGTTATTTTTTTATACTGCTCCCTGGAGGCTTTTTATGATAGTTGATTGTCACACACATATTTTTCCTGATTACATTAAAAACAGCCGTGAAGAATATTTTCACAATGAACAGGCATTTAAACTCCTTTACAGCTCTCCTGCTGCAAAGATATCAGGTGTTGATGAACTGATGGAGAGCATGGACTCCCATGGTGTATCCACTTCCATGGTATTTGGCTTTCCTTGGAAAAGTGGGGAGACAGCCCGCAGGAACAACGATTATATTATGGATGCCGTATCAAGATTTCCCGACAGGTTAAAAGGTTTTGCCTGCTTTGACATGGAGTGGCAGGACGCACCCATGGAGGTGGAAAGATGTATCCGTGGAGGGCTTTGCGGTGTGGGAGAGCTTGCCTTTTATCTGTCCGGCATTGATGGGGATGCTCTTTTGAGGCTGGAGCCGGTTATGGATATCTGCCTTAAAGCTGGTAATCTGCCGGTGATGATCCATACCAACGAGTCTGTTGGGCACACATATCCCGGTAAAACCCCAAACACGGTGGAGCAAATTTACGAGCTGGCCCGTACCTTTCCGGATAATCTAATTCTCCTGGCCCACTGGGGTGGCGGCATCTTTTTCTATTATCTTCTCAAGAAGGATGCCAAGGATGTGCTTAAAAATATCTGGTATGATACGGCAGCTTCCCCTTTTCTTTATGATCCGGCTATCTACAGGGTAGTCAGGGAAGTCGGTTTGATTGACAAGGTACTTTTCGGCAGTGATTATCCCCTTTTGGGGCCAGGAAGGTACTTTAAGGATATGAACGAGTCGGGAATATCCATTGAAGATAAAAGGAAAATCCAGGGGGAGAATGCACAGCTGCTCTTCTCCTTATGAACGTATATTATGTTTTAAAAAGGCATCTTTTATGACTCGTCAGTCATAAATTCTCTGATATCTACTACAAATAGTATTGATGGTCTCGTAAAAAGTCGAAAACACCAAAACAGCTATTAGTGATTTCAGTGGGTTACGGCTGAAAAATTGTTAAAATCGGACTTTTTACCGGTTCATCAGTATTGATTTGAATAATCAAAACACAATATATGGTGGTAGATGTGAGAACTTACAACTCTTGAGTTTTATGAGAACAGGTTAAGATTTGGCACTGCTGTTGTCTCCGGCAAGGGATGGAGGGCCCCATGGATTATTTCATATATTGCATGGGGATCATCTCCCTTCAGCAGCCTTTGACAAATTTTGTGGCCGAATTTGAAATTGGCGGCAAAACAGGGTACAAATTTTTTAAACATTTTCACTGCTGTTTTTTCGTCGTTGTGTTTAAGAAGAAGATCCACTATCCGTGATGCAGTGTAATGATATATGTTGGGAGATTCTCCATGGTTGGTGTTAAATTTGCTTTGGGTGCTTTTTTCCCAGGTTTTCATGTCTGAATTGGGGTGCCCATCATCTGATGTCAGGGCGGCAAATATCCATGGTTTTGCAACTGCCATGCGACCAATGGATACACCATCACAACCACTCTCCATGGTAATTTTTCGGCAATCCCGTGCATTGAATATGTTTCCGTTTCCAAATACCGGTATGGATACGGCATCCTTCACATATCGGATGTGCTGCCATTTTGGGGGACGGGCACGGCGGTCCGGGGCAACCCTGGGGTGGAATACCAGTGCATCTGCTCCTGCGTTTTCAAATAGAGTTGCCATCCTTGCAGAGCTTTCAGGGGCGTTATCCCATCCTGTCCTGAATTTCACAAAAAGTGGTATATTAACGGCACTTCTCACCTGAAATACGATCTCAGCGGCCAGATCAGGATTTTTAAGCAGGGCAGCACCACTTCCCCTTTTACATATGGCAGCGGCACAGCAGCCGAAGTTCAGATCAATTCCGAAGAATCCTTCTTCCTGTACCCTGCGTGCAGCATCTGCCATGCTGGCGGGGTCTGATCCGAATATCTGGCACACAAGCCAGGGTAACTCCTCCTCTCTCCACGTAAAGACCTTTGAAATTTTGGGATTTTCACAGGGAATGGCCCGCGCACTGCACATGCCTGTGAATAGAAGGCCAAACCCGCCGAATTCCGCCACAAGCTCACGGAAAGCCACATGGCCAAGGCCAGCCATGGGAGCAAGAAAAAATTTGTTGGGGATCTCTTTGCCCCTGATGGTAATGGGCATCATCAGATTTTGAAGAAGATGGGGTTTGGGCATGGAATACAATGATTGTTCATTTGTTTCTGTGTGTGGTAATGGTGATGAGAATGGCTGTGTAGTTGATGGTAGTGGTTGTGTCATGGGATTGTTGACATTCTTTTTTGTCTGTAATAGGTTATGGCAAATTGTCGATTAAAGTTTTTATATGAAAGTCTACCTCACCCCCTGGCCCCCTCTCAATGACTGGAGAGGGGGGAATAGTACCGACTTTCATGCTTCGTTGTGCCTGAGAGGGCATGGCTGTTATATGAAAGTCCCTGTTTTTGGTTGGTTTTAAGGACTTTCCTCATTCGTTGTGATGGCTCACCAACATGACAGTTATACTCAAAAACGACAACTTACCGGTTTTTATAAGCATACGGGAATTTGTCTGAATCAGGATAGACAGGATTTACAGGATGAACAGGATTTGTATCCTGTAAATCCTTTCATCCTGAAAATCCTGATTCAGACAGTGTTGACAAGGCTTTTAAGACTATAAATGTGTCGACTTTGATGTATAGAATATCATTAATTTTGAACAATTAAAAGATCAAGGAGGAGATAGGGAAGAATGTGCTTTGTGAATAAAAACAGATCGGAAATCAGGCGTGCATCCCAACTGACCGGCATATTCTTTAGAATGCATTATCCCAGCCTGATTGTGCATTACCCCAAACTTATTGTGCAGCACCTCGGATTAATTTTGGATTACCCGAGATTAATTTTGGATTACCCCAGCCTGCCTGTGCAGAATCTTAGACAGATTGTGTATTACCCCGCCCTGGTTCTCTTGTTTTTTATTTCTTTCATGCTTTTTCCCGTGGATCTTTTCGCTGAGGAGCGCCTCTCGGTAAACTCAAAAATTGCAAACGTCAGATCAGGCCCTGGTATTGAGAACGATGTGCTCTGGCAGGTGGAACAATATCATCCCATCATGATTCTGGAGAAAAAATCCGGATGGTTAAAGTTCAAGGATTTTGAAGGTGATGTGGCATGGATATATGCCACCCTTGTGGATAAGACCGAGTCTGTGATAACCATCAAGGAAAACTGTAATGTTCGGGAGGGGCCGGGTACTGACTATCAGGTTGCCTTTACAGTGGAGCGGGGTGTCCCGTTCAAGGTTCTTGAAAAAAAAGATAACTGGTTGAATATTGAACATGAGGATGGGGACAGGGGTTGGATATATTATACCCTTGTCTGGTGAATAACGGAGAATGGAGAGTGGAGAATTGATAGTGGAGAATTGATAGTGGAGAATTGATAGTGGAAAATTGATAGTGGAGAATGGAAAATTGAGAATGATCAATGAACCATGAGCAGTGAGCATGAACAAAGATTTTTGAGCACTTAGGAATGGGTATTAATAACTTGTCAGTTATAAGTTCTCCAAACAACTACCACATAGGGTGTTTTAAAACAAATCAAAAACACAATATATAGTGATAAATATAAGAACTTACAACTCTTGAGTAATAACTTTCCCATTTTTAAAATGACATAGACCGCCATTCAACGGCGCTCTAATCGGAAGTGGGCACTTTATTAACAATCCATTCCTTATGTGAATTGTAACAATAAAAATGCCATGTTGTAAAATTAAGGGTGTGCTGTAGGGGGAAATAAATATTTGTCCCTGCTGATTACTAAACAATATCAAGAAGGAAATAATTGAAACCATGATAAATCAGGCAAGAATATCAAAGGATCGTAAAAAGGAGCTTGAGCAGCCGGACCCATTTCTTGAGTCCCTTTATAGAGGCATTGCCAGGGTAAAGGAATATAAAAAACAACTCATATTGACGGCCGGTGTCTTTGTGGCAATCGTGTGTATTGTTTCCGTGACTGTTTTTGCCATACGTTCTTCTGATGCCAGGGCATCTGTGATGCTGGCGGAGGCCCTGGCCATGTATGACAATAACAATCCCGTTGAAGGGTACGAGGCTGTGAAAGAGACCTTCAATTCAATGCTTGATGAGTATCCAAATACAACATCCGGGCGCATGGCAACCATCCGTTTTGCAGATATCTGTTATGCCGCAGGCCACTACCAGTCTGCCCACGATCATTACAAGGAAGCATTGAGACATTATGATGGTGATCCTGTGATCAGGGATATTGTGCTGTACTCCCTTGGTCATACCTGCCAGGCCCTGAAAATGAACAAGGAGGCAGAGGAGTATTTCACAAGACTTGCCGGCAGGGAGTCATCGTTGATGAGGCTGGATGGCATTTTTCAATTAGGTATGCTTGCCATTGAAAGAGGTGAATCATCAAAGGGCATTGAGTTGATGAAGAAAATTGAAGATCAAGGAAGCGATTCCATGTATAGAGAGATGGCAGAAGCAATTATTGCCCGAAATAATTGATCTCGTGAGTCATAACTTTTTATTTTAAATACTACATGGTGTGTTTTTGTCGAACAGCTAACACAGTATAGTGGAATATCAAATAAATTATGACTGTTGAGTTGTACCAGCTAACACAGTTTATGTAAGTATTCGGTAAAACCCGTTTTTCATACAATATATGGTTGTGTAACTTTGATTTTTAACACATCAATACAACATATTCTCTTCTAATACGTGGTTTACCGAATATTTACCAGTTTATAGTGGAATATTAAATAATTTATGACTGTTGAGTTGTTGATACATGATTAATTAAATTGATGCATGGGCTTCAGTGGAATGTTTTTTCGTAGAGGGCAACCCCCTGTGGTTGCCCGTTTTTTTACTGTGAAAACGATTATGTTTTTACCGTGAAAAAGCATAAGCTTTTCATATTACAGGGTGATTTGTTAAGAATCATGATGGTTTATCTACGGAATTCCATATTTTTTAAGTTTTTGATTAAGCCCGCTCTTTCCTATGCCGAGAAGCTCGGCCGCTTTTGTCTGCACATTGTCCGACATGGCCATGGCCCTTTGAATCATTCTTTTTTCAATGGCTGCAAGGGTCTCGTATAAACCTGCATTTTCAGGGATTCCGTTCAGATCCAGTTGGCTGCCTATCCCGTCTCTTATTTTGGGTGGAAGATCAGATGGCATGATCCTTGGCCCTGATGATAGAATGACACTCCTTTCAATGACGTTTTCAAGTTCCCTTACATTTCCAGGCCATGGGTAGTCAAACAGCAATCTGGCTGCTTCAGGGGCAACTCCCTGCAATTTTTCATTGCCGTGTCTCTCCTCTGCAAATTTTTCTATAAAATGGTTTATCAATACTGGAATATCCTCCTGGCGATCCCGCAGTGGAGGCATAACGGCCTTCAGCACGTTGAGCCTGTAGTAGAGATCTTCTCTGAATTTGCCTTTTTTTACCTCCTGTTCAAGGTTTCGATTTGTTGCGGCAATCAACCTGAAATCCACATTTACAGAGGTGGTGCCGCCAACACGTTCAATGCTTTTCTCCTGCAGTACCCTCAAAAGCTTTACCTGTATGTTCATTGGAATTTCTCCAATCTCATCAAGAAAAAGCGTACCATGGTGTGCCAGCTCAAAGCGACCCTTTTTAAGTGATGTGGCACCTGTAAACGCTCCCTTTTCATGTCCGAAGAGTTCACTTTCCAGAAGGGTTTCAGCAAAGGCTGTGCAGTTGACGGATATCAAGGGTGCATTTTTTCTGAGGCTGTTGTAATGGATGGACTTTGCCACCAGCTCCTTTCCTGTACCGCTCTCCCCTTCAATGAGGATGGTGGCATTGGTGGGAGCCGCTTTTTTGATCACGCTGTAAAGATCATGCATGGAAGGACTTTTGCCGACAATATTTCCGAAAGTATACCTTGATGTTATGGCTTCCCTGAGAATGGAGTTCTCCTTGACAATATTGTGAATGGATATGGCCTTCCCAATGTGGGCAATGAGTGTATCATTGTCAAAGGGCTTTAAAATATAGGTGTATGCCCCCTTCTGCATTGCCTCCACCGCCTTTTCAACGCTGCCGTGGGCTGTCATTACTATGACCGGCATATCAGGGCTCTCTTTTTTGATCTGCTCCAGAAGCTCAATACCATCCATGCCAGGCATCATGACATCGGTCAGAACAAGGTCCACACTCTTTGCTTTAAGGGTTTCAACTGCATCAAGTCCGCTGGAAGCGGTAAGGGCTGAAAAACCCTCTTCACCGATAACTTCAGCCAGGATTCTGGGGTAATTTTTTTCATCATCAACAATGAGGACGGTTTTCATGTTATAACCTTTGGTTGTAAGTATGTTTTGTCTCTACTGTGAAAATGCATCAGCTTTTCATATTGTGTGGTGATTGATAAGCAGTCTTAGGGCAATTGCTGTGGTCAATATTGATATGCCCAAAAACCGAGCAAAGAAATTTGCCCCCAAGGCGGGTTTTTAGACACCCCAGTCTTAGGGTTTAGTTGTATTGCTCTCCATTGAAGGCAGTGCAATTTTAACTGTTACGCCTTCTGCTTGACTGTTAAAAATTTCAATTTCTCCGTTATGTGACTCTATTATGTTTTTCACAATTCCAAGTCCCAGGCCGGTACCTGTATCTTTTGTTGTGAAAAAAGGATTCCATATTTTTTTAAGTGCATCCTCGGATATGCCTGTTCCGCTGTCCTGGAAGATAATGGTAACGCCAAGGTTTCTATTTAGATTCAATTCATGGTTTCCCTTTGTGGTTAATCCATGATTATTATTTGGGTTTAGCCCATGGGACATTATGGGATGGGGTTGGGGTCTGTTATTTTGATTGTCCGGAAAAACAGATATGGTCAGTGTCCCCTTTCCTGATATTGCCTCAAGGGCATTCAATGCAATATTGAGGAACGCCTGGTACAGTTTTTCTGAATCAGCCATGATTTCAGGGATGTATGGATGTATGCGTTTTTCTATTACAATATTATCATCCATGATCTGCTGGGATAGATAGTGGATTAACTTGTCAATGATGGGCTCCATTGTGCAGTTTTTCAACACAGGGGTCATGGGTTTTGCAAAATCAAGAAAATCCTTGATAATATTGTTGAGCCTTATGGACTCTTCCACAATAATGTCTATTATGGTTGTCGGCTGATCCAGTTTTCTCATCTTTTTTTTCAAAAGCTCTGCCGAACTTTTAATGATTCCAAGGGGATTTCTGATCTCATGGGAGACCCCTGCTGTCATCTCTCCAATTGCCGACAGGTGCTCTGATCGTTGCAGTTTCTCTTCCAGCCTGAGTCGATCCCTGGCCCTGGCTTCAATAATGCGTTCTCCCTGACGTACCACAAATAAAAGGATAAAAAACAGGATGGCCATTACAAGGGAGCAGGTTAAAATGGTAAGGAGCTGGAGGCGGAATATATTCCGATAATCTTCGGATACATCCTGAATGATCTCCACAACCCCCAGAACAGCGCCGGGAATGGCTGAAAGTGGCTCTTCTGCCTGAAGAGGTGCAAATGTGGTTATCTTTGTGGTTTGAGAAAATCCAAAAAAAAGTTGAACAGGATGCCCTTTTTGTGTCACAAGGGTGCTTGATATGTTTTGGAGAGCTTTTTTATATCCATCTCCTCCGGTATCCGTTGTTCCTGTTTTTGACTCGTCAAAGCTGTATGAGATGGTGTTTTTCATGTCATAAATATTGACCATCTCCACATTGAAGCTGTGAAGGGTACTTTTGACAACTCTGTCCATTCTTTCGAACTGATCTTTTTCCCTTAACTTTATTTTGCCGTATTGTAAAACGGTTGGTATTATGAATTGCAAAAAGACCTGATGGTTAAGGTTGTCCACAAGCAGCCTGGCATACTCCTCACTTTTATGCTGCAAAATACGTTTTACCCAGTGGGCATTCATGGCTGATATTATAATTGTTGCTGCAAACATTACAATGAGACTGGAAAAGGTGAAAAATTTTACAAGCCTGAATGGTTTTTTTTCTTTGATGGATTTGATGCTCATTTGTCTTGCCTGTGGTAGTTTTTAAATGTTTTTTATTTCATGTGTTTTCGGGTTGACAGGAGCCTGTTTAAAATATGGAATAGAGCGGAAAAGTTTAAACTGAAGAATGAATCATGCCCATGTTTTTTTGCTAAATGATATTAAAATACTTGACTTGATGTCCATAACAGTACTTATATAGGTACATGGTAAGTATCATAAAGATGGCCCCTGCCATGGCAAATAAAGCTCCTTCCTGAAATCCATGGGTTTGTAAGTATAATCACAATGACCTGCCATGGCAAGTGTACAATCCACTTCCTGAAATCCATTGATTTTAATCTGTTTAATGGAGCGTAGGGGAGGATTCCATATCCGTCCAAAATGGTGCAGAAATAGATTCTGCTCTTACAGTTGATAACGGGCGTGTTGGTCGACAATGCCTTATAACGGCCATGCCCTTTCGGGCACAACGAAGCATGAAAGTCGGTAGTATTCCCCCTCTCCAGTCATGGAGAGGGGGCCAGGGGGTGAGGTAGACTTTCATATAACGGCCATGGCGGCGTACCGCCACAATCGAAGCGATGAAAGTCCTTAAACAGCGGGGACTTTCATATAAACAGCCATGATGCACATTGCATCACAATCTAATTGATGAAAACCCCCGAACGACGGGGACTTTCATATAAAAAACGTTGGAAATTTTCGTTATCAGATGGTGGAATTTTTAAACAGGCTTTAGACTAATCTGAATTACATGAATATTGAATATTGACTTTTGATTTTATTAAGCTTTGTCCACATGTTCAGAGTAAATATGGAAGGTATTTGAGAGAGATATGTTATTTAATAAAAAAGGTCACCTTGTGGGGCTTGATATTGGTTCAGCAGTTATCAAGGTAGCTGAAGTTAAATCATCCGGTAAGGACATTGAATTGAAAAAATTCGAGATGACCCCTATTCCTTCCGGCTTGATTGAAGAGGGACAGATCCTTGATATGGATGAATTGTCCCGGATTATACGCAACATTTTTAAAACCCACAGAATCAAATCCAACAATGTCGCGATCTCCACAGGAGGGTCGTCTGTTGTAATTAAAAACATCAACGTTCCCGCTGTTTCGGAGAATGCCCTTCTTGAGTCCATCCGTTTTGAAGCGGAGCAGTATATTCCCTATGATATTGACGAAATGAATGTTGATTTTCAAATCATTGGGGATGGCGAGTTTTCCGCAGATCAGATGAACGTACTTCTCGTGGCTGTTAAAAAAGATCTTGTTGCTGAGTATATTGAGTTGACAGACAGATCAGGGCTGAATGTAAGCGTTATTGATGTTGACAGTTTTGCTTTTCAAAATGTGTTTGAGCGTTTTTCCAGAAAGGATGGGGAGCTCAACATGCTTATTGATATCGGTGTTCATAAAACATCTTTAAATATTGTCAAAGATTCAGAATCAATTATGATGAGGGACTCTTCATCCGGTATTAATCAACTCAGGGAGCAGATATCTTCCGAATTGAACTGCTCCTTTGACGAGGCTGATAACATTATCTCCGGAGTTGATACCACATCCATGCCCCTTGAAAATTTTAAGGAGTTCAGCGATGGGTTTTCCAAAATGTGGAGCATTGAAATCCAGAATGTGATTAAAACATTTCAAACAAAGTCAACCCATGGTGATGTTAAAAAGATCTTCCTTTGTGGAGGTGGCTCTCTCCTTGGTGGATTTGTCGATACCCTTGCGAGTACTACTTCCATTCCTATCTCCATATTCAATCCTTTTGATGTATTTAAACTGAAATCAAAGGATTTTTCCGAAGAGTTCATTCAAATGGCAGCTCCCTTTGCCTCCATAGCCCTTGGGCTTGCATTAAGAAAAGTGGATGATAAATGATACGAATAAATTTACTGCCCTTCAGGGCGGCACGGGCAAAGGAGAATATCCGCAGACAGGTTTCAATCTTTTTTTTGCTTCTTGTTCTGGTGATGATTGCTTTGTGGTACTCCCTTCTCCATTTCAACCGCCAGATAAAGGAACTTGAAACGGGTATTGCCAATATTAATAAGGAGATTGTGGTATATAAAGCCAGGGCTGACAGGGTCACCCAAATTGAAAAGGCCTTAAAAATACTGGAGCAGAAACTTGGTGTGATTGATGGGTTGAAGGTGGTCCGGAGGGAGCCTGTGATTCTTATGGAGAGTATGACACAGCTCATTGTTCCCGAGAGAATGTGGATAACCCATCTAAGTGCGGATGACAGAACAGTTAACTTGAAGGGCATTGCTTTTGACAATAAGACAGTGGCTGATTTCATGACAAACATTGAAACCTCAACCTACTATAATGCATCGGATTTAAAGAGTCTTCAACTTCAGACTGTTAAGGGTGCAAAGCTCAGGGTGTTTGAACTCGTATGCACTAAAAGGCCCCCCGAAAAAAAATAGGAGCCGGATAAGAAAAAATGAAAGAAGAAGAAAAAGACAAGCGTAAAGCTCTCTTTGCACAGATCACCGAGAAAACCGCCCCTGTTATAGAAAAAATAGGCAATTTGTCAAGAAAGCAGCGGCTTCTGATATGTCTCGGTACTCTTGCAGTACTGACAGGTGTTTACTACTATTTTTTACTTGCTCCCCGCCTTGAAAGAATAACTTCTCTGGAAAAAGAGCATGCCACATTGAGCGAAAGGCTCAGAACTTATAAAAGAAAGGCTGCATCCCTTGACGAATTTGAAAATAGATTGCAGGCTGCCGAGTCGGATTTTTACACAGCTCTCATGGCTCTGCCGGATAAAAAGGAGATTCCTTCTCTTCTTACAGCAGTCTCAAAATCCGGTAATGATGCGGGACTTGAATTTCTACTTTTCAAACCGGAATCCGAGGCCAAGAAGGATTTTTATGCTGAAATTCCCGTCTCCATCAAGGTTGAAGGCGGGTATCATCAAATAGCCGAGTTTTTTGACAGGGTTGCCCAGCTCTCCCGCCTTGTCAATATCCAGAATATTGTTATTAATGCGGCCAAGGGAAGCAATTTGAGTGTTTCCTGCAGAGCTGTAACTTACATGTTTGTGGAAAAAAGCGATACCGGCGAAAAAGCCAAAGCTGAAGATAAACGAAAGAGGAGGAAGTGATGGGTTGTCTAAAAATAGCGTTGTTATCTATTTTTTTAATTTTTTTGACAATCTTCTTTACTGGCTGTGATCATGCCAAAACAGCATCTGAACCTGTCAAGCAGGAAGTGCTCTCCTTTAAGTTTCCCTCCATGGATCAAAATAAAATTTCCACAGACGACACAGGTGACAAGGATTACAAGGAGATTGGGATTGAAAAAGATCCCTTACCCCAGGTACCTGGGAACGTTGTTTCCACTGAAATTTCAACTGAAGTTCATGGGCCTGGGGTTGAAGAAGTAAGGGATGCAGTGCCGGCAACCTCCACAGAACAGTCTAACCTGGGTGATGCAGGCCAAAAGACCGGATCAGAAATTTCTCCCGATCAAGATCTTTCCCCAGCGCCAGTCGTCTCTTCCGACCCAGACATTTTCCCTGATCAAGTTGTTTCTTCTGATCCGGAGATCTCTCACGGTCCAGTCGTTTCTCCTGATTCAGGCATTTCCCCTGAATCAGTAATACTCTCCGGCTCCGGAGTTTCCCCTAAACGGGATGAAACTTCCACTTTTGATTTGACCAGTATGGATATCCATTCAGAGGCATTTCAAAGCCTTATCATGGTGGATGATGAGAAGCAGTATTATACGGGTAAAGGAAAGATTGACCCCTTTGATCCCCTGATAAAAGATACTCCGAATGCTCCGGAAGAGAAGGTTGTGGTTGAAGAGGAAGTGCCCCGTCGAATATTAACACCCCTTGAAAAGCTGGATTTCAGCCAGATGAAGCTGGTGGCTGTTTTGAGCCGTGATTCGGGAAGCGTGGCAATGGTTCAGGAGAGCGGTGGCAAGGGATATCTTGTGAATGTTGGTACATATATTGGCCGAAATTCCGGCCAGGTAATCAAGATAGAAAAGGATAAGCTGGTAATACAGGAACAGGTCAAGGATTATCAAGGAAAAGTTACTGACCGTTTCCAGGAAATGAAACTCAACAAACTGGATGATAAGGGTTGATATGTCTCATTTACTTTTTGTCAAATTGAAATCTGCCATTGCATGTATGGCCCTGATGTTATTTCTTTTTTCTACTGCGGGCTGCATTACTCCTTCACCAAAGCAAAGTGGGGTACCAGGTGTGGATAATCTTTCAGGAAAAAGTGAACTTCGTCAGATCTATCTTGAGGAGAATGTTGATTCCCTTGATGTTATATTGAAGGGTAATGGCAAGATGAAATATTCTGCATTAAAGGAGGATTTTCCATTGGGGGTAAACGTATATCTCCATGGTGCTTCATTTGCCAGGGAGTATGCTTCTCCAGATAATCTTTCCGGTGGACAGATCTCCATGGTTACATCATCCTTTATGGATGAAAAAAAGGAGACTGTTCTTGTCAGGATTCTGCTTCGGAAGGATGCACCATATGAAGTCCGTGAAGAGGGGTCTGATTTACGCATTTCCTTCTATAGAAACCAGTCGGATTTTTTGAACCAGGCAGTATCCTTTGATTCCAGTAATTCAATGGCCATGGGACATGGTCAAATGGATTCTGCAAACGCTTCTGCATATGGAAAGGATTCTCTCTCCCAGAATGATCATGCCTCTCAAGATGATCTTGTTTTCCAGAATGATCATGCCTCTCAAGATGATCTTGTCTTCCAGAATAATCCTGTCTCTCAAAATGATCAGTTATCCAATCTGGGTGATGCCTTTTTGACGGGTATTGATTTCCACACCGGCAGGGATGGAGAAACATCCATTGTGATAAAAACTTCTCGTCAGGTTGATTACAAGATAGAGAAGAGCAGGTTGAATGATCATGAACTGCGTTTGAATCTGTTTGACACATTAATACCAGATGAGCACCGTGGACAACTTGTAACCACCCAGTTTGATTCTGCCGTGGATCGAATTTTACCTGTGAACAGGATCGGGGATTCTGAACCGTCCCGGATTTTTTTACAGCTCAGGGATCGCGTACCCTACCATCTGTTGCAGGAAGGAGCCAATATTACGCTGTTTCTTGAACCTTCAACGATAAAAGTCGCTTCATCTGCCATGACGTCACCAGTAAACCTCTCCAGCGGCATGGGGCTTTCCATGCAGGGATCAGCCATGAACGGAGATCGGGAATCCTCCAGCTCCAGAGGACATGGCTCTTCCATGCAGGAACCAGCCATGGATAGAGATCGGGAACCCTCCCATGTTCCAATGGATTTCCCTGTTGATTCAGAAATGGAATTTTTAGATAACATGGATGACGGGGTTGTTAAAAAGACGGAATCCTTTATGACGGACAGCCTTTTTGACGATGCCCCTGTATACAGAGGAGAGAAGATAAGCCTGGATTTTTATGAGACGGATATAAAAAATGTTTTCAGAATACTGCGTACAGTCAGCGGAGACAACTTTGCCATTGACAAGGATGTAAGCGGTAATGTCACTCTTGCCCTTGACAAGCCGGTACCATGGGATCAGGTTCTGGATCTGGTACTGAAAATGAATGACCTGGGAAAGGTAAGGGAAGGCTCCATTATCCGCATTGCAACCCTGGCAACTCTTAAAAGGGAGGAGGCAGCCCGTCAGGAGATGTTTGCGGCAAGAAAAAGGGCATTAGAGCAGAAAAAGGAGCTTGAGCCTCTGATAACCGAGTATATTGCCATCAACTACTCCAGTGCCGATGGGGATATCAGGCCCCATCTTGAAAAGCTGTTAACCCCTGACAGGGGACAGATCAGTGTGGACAAAAGAACCAACATGATAATTTTGACCGATGTAAAGGAGAAGATTGACCAGGCCAGGAAGTTGATTTTCAAACTTGACAAGGTAACACCCCAGATAATGATTTCAGCGAGGATCGTGGAAGTTAACAAGGAATTTTCCAGGGAGCTGGGGGTGAACTGGGATATTGCCAGTCAGGATGTCTATCGTGACGACATTGGCGGCCTTTATGGTTTTGATGTTGCCATGAATTACCCTTCCAGCACCCGTAACGGCATAGGCTATACATTCAACAGACTTGCCGGCACATCCCTGCTCCTTGATGCAAGGCTCACAGCCTCGGAACTGAACGGAGATTCCAAGATCATATCATCTCCCAAGATTCTTACCTTAGATAACAAGACAGCCAAAATTGATCAGGGTCTTGAGTATGGTTACCAGAGCGGCGTGGACGAAAACGGCAATCCGGTTATATCCTTTAAGCCGGTGAAACTCTCCCTTGAGGTGACTCCCCAGGTTACCCCTGACAAAAGGGTTGCCATGACCGTGAAAATTTCAAAAAATGAAGTGTCCGGCACAGTCGCCAACATACCATCCCTCTCCACCAATGAGGCCCAGACCGAACTTCTCGTAAACGACGGCAACACCATTGTCATCGGTGGTATTGTCAAGACCAATGTTTCCGAGGGCCGTACCGGATTTCCCCTGCTTTCGGATATCCCCTATCTGGGACATATTTTTCGTTCGGATATCAGCAGCGACAGAAAAAATGAGCTGCTGATATTTATCACGCCAACCATTGTTCAATTAGATCAGAGAAATAACGTTTTATAGCTATTCATAGATATTTTTGGAGGATATTGAATGAAATTCCACAATGCCTGGGTCCCGGCGGCGATGCTGCTTTCCATGTTTTTTGCGGTTGTAATGTCAGGATGCGGAGGTTCCGGATCACTAAATGAAACAGCATCAATAACAATGTCGTCCAATGCGGCATCCATATATGCAGACGGTGCCAGCTCGGTTGCCATAACGGCCTCTGTTACAGACAGCTCCGGAGTGCCTGTCCCACAATATACGGATATTCGTTTCAAGACCACCAATGGTCGATTCAGGAACGGCTCCCAGACCTACACGGTAACCACGTCCGATCAGTCAGGTACAGCCGTGGTCTCCCTTATTGCACCATCTTCGCCGGGCTTTGCCGAGATAACCTGCGAATCCAGCGGTGTGACCCAGTTCATCCGTGTGGATTTCCTCCACTATGACAACATCGGCCTTCCTGTTGCCGAAGCCTTTGATCTGTCTGTGCAATATCACAACCTGTCCGGCCTCTGGATCGCTGGCCTTCAAAACACCATATGGGCCCATCTTGGAGACGAGTATGGAAACGCTGTTCAGGACGGGGTTCCGGTGAGCTTTAAAACTTACAACACCGGCGGTTTTTTCGATCCCGACACGGCGGTGACAGGGGGCATGATTGATGAATCCACCATCCATGGTCCTGGAACAGCATACAGCACCCTGTTTACAACCCCAAGCCCCGCTCCTGCCCAGGGCATGGTTTCCGTTACCGCAGAGACAGACGGCGGGCCATCAACCCATGTCACAGCCATTACAGTGACCCCGGGCTACGACTCCCACATCATATATGCCGGAACCAATGGAGGGGGAGTATATAAATCCACTGACAGCGGCCGTAACTGGGAGAATATAAGCCGCTCCACCCTCAATCCAAGGGCAGGTCAGAACTGGATCGATCCCTACATAAAAGGCAACAGTGCCATTGCCGTGGATCCGGATGATCACAATACCGTCTATGTGGGCACCGGATACCTTGGAAAGGGAAATATTTTCAGATCCTTTGACGGCGGAATGAACTGGAACAGCAATAATATTGAACAGTGGAACGGGCTTTACAACTCCAACACCGCAGTTCTAAGCGTTCTTTGTGATGACGGGGGAAGTGATTATGTGTGGATGGGCACAGAGGGCCAGGGTATTCTCTATGCCGAGGACGGCGAGAATTTTCAGCCGTCAGGGGGTACTGTTTCCGTGACATCTCTCTCCGGCAAAGGTCAAATAACATCTCCGAGGGTGGGATACAGTGCAAAGAATGAAACCTGGACACTCACCTGTTTTGTTCCCACGGCAACTGTCAACGCTCCCTCCATATTTACTGATATTGATCCTGTGGTGGTTGACGATGATCCCTATGCTCCTCCGCCGGTGTTGACAGCATCCAATCCAGATACAGATGGAAGGATTGGAAGTTTCTCCACTTCGTCTTCCACAAAAACAGAATCATGGACAGCTAAATATATTATTGAAGGTATCCAGATACAAAACATCAAGGCCGGAGAGGGTAAAGGCACAGTCATAGACATTGAGTCCCGCTCAGATGCTTATATGGAGACCTGGACCCTTACCTGTATCCATGTAGACATTGATGCCATACCTCTTTTTGGCGATGCAGCCGCTATTTTCACTGTGGAGAGTTCCATAAGCGGTCGCCAGGCCGATGCAAGGCTCAACACACCTTATACTTCTGAAAAGATCGACTTTACAATTATAACCGGTCAGGCTCCCTTCGTTGTGGGGGATGTTATTCAATTCGATACTGTACAAAACTCCTACTGGCAGGTAAGCGGCTCTGTGTCGGGTCCCCAGGCAGCCAATGCCACAACAGGGCGTGCCTACAGCTCGGACAGAGGCGAAATTGGATTCACCATAGTTGAAGGCAGAGTTCCCTTCAGCCATGGAGATTTCTTTACTTTTCAGACCTATGAGGCAAAACCTGCATACTGGACAGTGGAAGGATCTGTATCTGGAATGCAGTCCGCCGTAGCCCAGACAGGTCAGGTGTACACATCAGACAACAACGAGATCGGTTTTACCATTGAAAACAGAGGTGCTGCATTCAGTGACGGCGATCAGTTCAAGCTGCAGGTCACGGCAAGCAAGATCTCCCATGGCTGGAGCGTTTGGGACTTTGTCAAGGTGCCCGGTACCCACGGCCCCAATGCGGTACTCTATGCAGCCACCACAACTGGTATCTATAAAAGCGGCAACGGCGGGAAAACCTGGGATGGTCTGGGCCGTTTCACCGGGGATTTTATCACATGTCTTGATTTTTACCATGACACTTCATCGGGCAGGGATATTTTATATGCAGGTACACAAAATGCAGGGGTATGGACCAGTTCCGACAGCGGCATCACCTGGATACAATATTCCGATGGCATGGAAAAGGGCACGAACATAAGGGATATATTGCTGGACAGATATAACCACAGGCTTTACGCAGTTGCATGGTATCCACCCCGTGAGAGTGCCACGGGCAGAATGCTTGTGGTTGATTTGAATCAGGATTACACATTGCCTGCCGATTCTGTCTGGCAGGATGGTTCCCGGGGGCTTTCCGGTGGGGCCCTGTATGCCCTTGCCATTGACGATACTTACCAGGCAAGGGAGATCTATTCAGGCGGTGAGGGTATTAATTTTTACAGGGCGTCTGCAATCTCTGCCGGACTTCCAGAATGGGTGGAGAGTAATCTTGGGCTTTCCAACACAATCATGGCAAGGATTCCGGTACTCTTCTCAGGAGAAGCTGGATTGTGGTATCAGATTGTTCAATACGACAACCTGGTCTTTTTGAACGTTTACATCCAGGATGTCAACGGCAATCCACCCATTGCCGGCTCTACCTACAGTGCCACCTTTCACAGCGAGTCCGCAGGAGAGGATTATAACTGGGACGATCTGACCTATCCCGACACATACAGCTATCGGGGAACCTACAGGGATCCTGGCAATGCCTATACAAACAATCCTTACAGGTACAGGGCTCTTGTGGGATCAGGGGATGAGATCACCTTGACCTATGTTCCCCTGTGCGGGGAAGGGGATGATAGAGGTGCCGGATGCTCGGGCAGTGAACAGACTTATACCATTTCATTTTGATCTGTCTGGGTCAGGCAATATAACTCAAAAACGACATCTTGCTTTCTTTTCCAAAGTATGCTGATGTTTGTATGTTGTTTTTCAAAAGTATGTTGGTGTTTGTCTGAATCAGATTTACAGGATTTGTATCCTGTAAATCCTTTCATCCTGTAAATCCTGATTCATACTTTTTTTTATATGAAAGTCCCCGTCGTTTCAGGGCTTTCATCTCTTCGATTGTGGCGGAAATGCCGCCATGGCTGTTATATGAAAGTCTACCTCACCCCCTGGCCCCCTCTCCATGACTGGAGAGGGGGAATAGTACCGACTTTCATGCTTCGTTGTGCCCGAAAGGGCATGGGGTTATATGAAAGTCCCCTCCTTTCAAAGGCTTTCATCATTTCGATTGTGGCGGTGATGCCGTCATTGCCTTTATTGAAAAGGCTTAAATCATTTAGGAATGGGTATGAAATAACTTGCCCATTTCAGAACGGCCAGAAGTTGAAGTACGGTGTGTCCCAATTTTCAAATGGGCATATTATTGAGGACTTGTTCCTTAAGTTATTGAGATTATCGCTGTAAATTTATTTGTAAGGGACTCGATTTTGGAAATCGAACAGTGAAATCAATACCTCAAATAATTGGAATTTAATTTCGTAAGCATATACATATACAGGGGGAAATATGAAAAAGGTACTGTTATCGTTTAATATTGCCGTTATTGTTTTTTTGATAATCGTCGTCGGCGTTGTTGACAGTTTTGCAGTGCTTTATGAAAAGGAGTTTAATGATACCAGTGCAAAAGCCCTCAATATAGGTGCTCCTGGCACACAAATTGTGGGAAATATGTGGCATGCCCTGGATTATGACTGGTACTCCTTCAAGGTTGATGGAAATACAACATTTAAATTATCGGTAGTCTATGGAGACAGTAAAAAAGAAGAAACAGTATCAAATGCACTCTATCTGGAAATTCGAGATACTTCTAATAATATAATTGAAGGTTTTCCAGTTGATTTTGGCAAAAAAAAGGATTCCTATCAAGGCACTGTCGTTATTACTTCTGCCGGAACATACTACCTTGTTGTTTTCTGCCCTTCTCCTCCAAATTATAAAAAAGATAATTATAACATAACACTTTACGATGCAGAAAATATTGATCCCTCAACTGAGCAGCCTTCTGATGAACCAAAATACATATCCCTGTCTTTGAGTAAAACATCTGTGAAATCAGATAATGCCGATACAACAGAAATAACGGCTACTGTGCTGGACGGTTATCATGTTCCTGTTCCGGATGTAGAGCTTTCAGTCCGAGTCGATGCAGGCCAGATTTCAAATGCCTTTCCTGTAACAGATGAAAATGGTAAGGCTGTTATCCTGTTCTCTTCCGGCTTACAGAAAAATAATGGATCAATAATGGTCAAGATAAGTATCAACGGAACATTTCCTCTTTTATCCTCTGAAATTCCTGTGATTGTGTCCGGCTCCACTTTGACTGTGGATCCGGGACCGATCACAAATCTTGAAATCGGAGGACGGGATACCACAACTTTTAGGGTTACAGCCAAAGATGCATCAGGCAATCCGATTTCAGGAGCCGATGTAAAAGTCGATTATGCCAGAAACTCAGACTCCATGTATTCCGATGAGTCCGGTTTTGTGGAAAATATTCCTTTTCAGGGTACAACAGATTATCTCGGAAACATTGAAATTCCATTGAAGGCTTTTGTTCAGGGAGATCTGACTCTTAACGTTGAATCTCTCGGAATTACCGCAACCCAGTTCTATTCTGTCTATTCACAGGGGGAAGCACTTCGGATCATTTATCCTGAGAAGGAGTCTGTATCCCTGTATATTTATAATAATGATGCTTCTACGGAACGGGAAAATGGTAAAGGAACCTATTATGAGGTTATTAAGGTAGCTGTTCCTGATGAATTAGTTCAAGATGGGCACACAATTCGTTTTATTTCCACTTTAGGTCGATTGAGTAGAACTGTGGAGTCCGATAATGGGATAAATACTCCTGTGCTGCCGCTCAACTGGGTTCATCCCCTTGACATGGATGCACAATCTGAAATAGTCGTTGCCTACAAATCAGACAGTGCTGGGGTGGCTGTAATTTATGCTTATGATGTTGATAATATTGTACAGAATGACTCTCTTTCTGCAACAATTGCATCACCACCTGAAAAGGCAGCCCAAATATCCATTCAAGCTGCTCCCACTGTTGTCTCTCCGAGTACAGGCGGTGGAAATAATGTGTCTGATGTCTTAGTTACTGTAAAGAATCAGGAGGATCAGGTGGTTGCTGGAGCTACGGTTATATTTACTTTGAATAATCCAACCGGAGGTGGTGAAACCGTTACTCCATCGTGGATACAGACAGACAGCTCCGGTGTTGCCAGGGCAACCTTCAAATCAGGATCATTGACATCAGGAGGTGATGGTGTGGAGCTTGTGGCCAAAGTTCTTGATGCTGATGTTTCAGATATAACCGACAGTGTCAAAATTGTCATTGGAGGGACTCCAGGATCAATTGTCATTGGCCGAAGTACTGATATTTCCTCTGATGCCACAAATACCTACTACAAGATGCCCATGTCAGTTCTGGTTGCAGATGCAGGTGGACATCCGGTTGCTAATCAGAAAATATCTCTTAACAGTTGGCCTTTGTATTATTATACAGGTGAATGGGTGCAGGCTGGAGAGGATAAATGGATACCTGAGACTACAGGTACCTATGAAAACGAGGACAGAAATAAAAATTTGATTCTGGATAAGGGAGAAGATACAAATAAAGATGGTAGAGTAACTCCTCCAAATACGGCAGCCGGAAGTTTACCGGAAACTGTTACAACAGATGAAAATGGTTTTGCATCTTTTGAATTGATCTATTTAAAGGAGTATGCAGTCTGGATAAAATCAGAAATAAGGGCTACAGCTATCGTTGCAGGCAGCGAAACCAAATCTGTTCTCGAAATGAGATTGCCGTATGCCATTGGTGAGGAAAAATTATTGCCCAGCTCCCCATTCAATGATTTGGCCCAGGTCGGCGATACACCGGATCCAGACGATGCATCATCAGATGCCGGCTCCATTGAGTTTGTTTCTGCCCAGCCGGAAATGATTGCATTGGCTGGAATTGCAACCGTGACTATTCCTTCTTTTTCAACAGTCACTTTTCAGGTGAAAGATACCCTTGGAAATCCAATTGAATCTGTCAAAGTGAGTTTTGAGCTTACAACAGTGATGGGTGGTATAACCATTTCCAGGGAGGAAGCTTACACCGACTCGGCCGGAGTTGTTCAGATAGTCGTGAATTCAGGAACAGTACCAACCCATGTAAGGGTCAAGGCCACTGTAAAACTGGAAGAAGATGATAAAACCCTAATAACCATGTCTGACAGTCTGGTAATCAGTACGGGGATGCCGGATCAGGACAGCTTTTCACTTGCTGCGGATAATTTTACTCCCGAAGCCTGGAATTGGGATGGCGAAGAAATTAAACTGACTGTCCGTGCAGCAGATCATTTCAACAATCCCGTACCGGATGGCACAGCAGTATATTTTACAGCCGAAGGTGGCAGTGTAGATCCATCATGTTCAATCACCAGTGGTGCATGTACTGTTACTTGGAGAAGTCAGAATCCCCGACCTTCCGATGGAAAGGTGAGGATACTTGCCACAGCTATTGGAGAAGAGAGTTTTGTTGATTTGAATGGAAACGGTCTGTATGACCCTGGTGACACATTGGGTGATGACCTTGGTGAAGCTTTTCTGGATATTAACGATAATGAGGTGTACGACAGTGCCACCGAGGAGTTTTTTGATCTGAACAACGACGGTATTCATACTAAAGGCAATAACAAGTATAATGGCACCTTATGCAGTGGTGGTAATCACTGTACCACCGAGCTTGTTCATGTTAGAAAATCCCTTTCGATTTACATGTCTGGAAGTAAAGCCACGATAAGCAGCGGTTCCATATCTGTGAGTGAGAAGGGATACGCAAATCATAATGTAACCATAAAAGATGTGAATAAAAATCCAATGCCCAAAGGGACATCGGTCTCTTTTGAGACGACAAGCAGCTTATTTACTATTGCTGTAGGCGGAGATGGATACACAGTCGATGGTGATACAGACTTTGCTTTGTCAATAGATGGTGCTGAAGAAGGTGCGGGCAGCGGAACCATTATTGTTAAAGTTATTACCCCCAAGGGTATCATTACTCAGAGTACCATTAGTGTTACAGTTACATCTGCTCCTTGACACAATTTTTCATAAAAGATTGTAATGAGTAAGTTGAACCCAAGGAGTTTGAACCCAAGGAAAAGGTCAAAATCCGCCGTCACTGCTTTGCAATAAGGGATGATGGCCATTATGCCTATGGAATCACAACCCCGGCTGGAGCCACCTGACCATGAAGGCATCTGTTTACGGTTAATATTAGGAAAAGCCGGGTTTCTTATTAATGACCTGGACATTCTCATTCATAAAGGGATATTTTCATTCATAAGGGGATATTTTCATTCATAAGGGGATATTTTCATTCATAAAGGGATATTTTCATTCATAAGGGGATATTTTCATGAAAAAAATCATTTTTGTAATTTTGGCAATCATTATTCCAACATTGACTTTTATTTATACGGTGACTGCCGGAGGCTCACTGACCATTGATTCACTGACCATTGATCCCAACAAACGCACACAGATCGGGAAGTATGCAACATCATTGGAGGCCTACGGGATGTGGAAGGCAAATCCGGATAAAATCAAAATTATAGATTGTCGCACAGAAGCGGAATACACCTTTGTGGGACACCCGGAAATGGCTTACAACATCCCTTCAAAAGTATGGACAGGAGAGTGGAATGCAGCGATGAGAAACTATGAACTCAGGAGTAATCCAGATTTCGGCAAACAGGTCAAAAAGAGGTTTGATAAAAACGATACCATCATGATCATGTGCCGATCCGGTCATAGAAGTGCTGCTTCTGTCAATCTCCTTGCAAAAGAGGGATTCACCAATGTATATAATATTATTGATGGTTTTGAGGGTGATAAAGTAAGGGACAGGGAGAGCTATTACAATGGAAAAAGATTGAAAAACGGATGGAAAAATTCCGGTGCCCCCTGGACATATGATCTGAACCCGGACCTGGTTTATCTGCCATGATTATTTTATCAGGATAGATTTTACCAGGATGAATTTTAACAGGATGGATTCCCAGGAACCGGAGGATGATGCTTGACCGTCCCGGAACTTAAAACCAATAGCATCAAGCTTCAATCCCCCATGAAACCATGAAGCACACCAGCTCCATCCTGTAAATCCTTGTAATCCTGATTCAGACACTTTTTATACTTATTCAGGAGAAGCGGAAGAGGATGCCCGAGCAGAAGAGGATGCCTGACCGGCAATGCGGGCGTTGAAGGCCTCCACATCTGCTTTAAATGCCCTCTGTTTCACCTGATAGGCCGCAATGTCGGCATTGAGTATATCAATAGCCTCACGGTACTCACGCATCTTGTCCGGTGAAACCTTACCCTCTGGGGTACTCTCCATGAGTGCCGCCTTCCGATCCATCAGTTTTTTGTAGGTTATGTCAAGGGCTTCCCTGGTGCCGTCAAGCTCCCGGGATTTTCTATCCATCTCTTCATCCCATGTGCCATAAGCGGTCCCGGGGGAGATGTTTTTCACTTTTATCCCCTGCCCCTGAGCTTCCTGGGCGACTCCATTATCCCCGGGAACGGCCGATGAAACACCTTCTGCACCCTTAACCGACGGCATTGAGGTTATGGCATCCCTCTGATCAGGAGGCACACGGCTGATGTCATCGGTAAAGTACATCCTGCCGTCATCCCCTTTATACTGGTACATCTCGGCATGTGCAGGCAATGAATACAACAGGAGAATAATAAGCAACAGAACCCAGGACAGCATGATCCTCCGGGGAAACCCCAAAGCCCGATGCCCCTGGATGACCATGGAACCATCCATGAAAAGATATTTTACCATTGCCTTGTATCCCCCTGGTTTTCTTTGTGTCCCTTTTCGTTGTTTCATGATGTTTTTCCTTTCATAGAATCATGTGCAGGAAAACCCGTCCCCTTGTGGTCCGGGTCGTTTACCTTGGCTTTGAAATCTGGCCTGCATCGACTCGGACTGAAAGCTCTACATCCGGAACAGGAACATGATAACCGTCCAGCACAGTAGCCGTTATTTCTGTTGTATCGGCATTATCTGATTTCACAGATGTTTTAC
>JADGBO010000029.1 GCA_015231465.1 Desulfamplus sp. | reverse complement strand
CAAGGCTCAGAAAAAAGGGGAGAATATATGAGCTATTTAATCGATCGCTATGTCAATTTTTTTACAGACTATGGGTTTAAACGGCTGTTTGGTGAAGAGCCGAACAAAGACCTTTTGATGGATTTTTTGAATGCACTGTTAAGTGAAGATCAGGGGGAGATTGTCGATTTGACCTATCTCAAGGATGAGAATCTGGGTAGCACGATCCTGGATCGAAAAGCGATATTTGATTTATACTGCATCACGGATAAGGGGGAGCGGTTTATCGTAGAACTCCAAAAGGCAAAACAGAACTATTTCAAGGATCGGAGTGTGTTTTACTCATCCTTTCCCATTCAGCAACAGGCCAAACGGGGCGACTGGGACTACCAGTTGAAGGCGGTCTATACCATCGGTATTCTTGATTTTGTTTTTGAGGAAGACAAAGCCTATCCGGACAAGTTTCGATATGATGTGAAGTTGAAGGAGCTTGAAACGAACAAGGTTTTTTATGATAAATTGACATATATTTATCTCTCATTGCCCAAGTTTAAAAAACAGGTACATGAGCTTGAAACACATTTTGAAAAATGGCTCTATGCCATCAAGAATCTCCATCTTCTTGAGAATGTCCCGGATCCGTTGCAAGAGGCGATATTTGATAAATTTTTTGAGATAGCGGAGATTGCCAATTTTGACCGTGAAGAGCTTCAAAAGTATGAAGACAGCCTTAAGTATTATCGTGATTTGAAAAACAGTTTCGATACTGCCCGTGAAGAGGGCAGAGAAGAGGGCAGAAAAGAGGGGATAAAAGAGGGTAGCGTTGAGACGTTGCAGTCAATGCTTTTGAAATCATTGAAGATGAAATTCACAACGGTGCCAGATACGATTTCAGAAAAGGTGAGCCGTATCAATTCATTGGAAACACTGGAATCTTTTTTTGAGAAGGTATTTGTCTGTACCACCATGGAGGAATTTGTTGCGTTGTTAGATTACTAAGGAATTGATTTTTAATAACTTACCCACTCATCTCATCCCCAGCCACCTATTACAGGCTTGCCATGGGAGCTTGGGTAAGTTAATTAAACCCAATTACTAAATCAAAAAAATAGGCTATGATATTAAGGATACAGCAACATACTGCTTTTTAAATCAATCAAGGAGTAAAAAGAGAATGAAAAGTGACGGAATCCTGGGCACCATCGGCAATACACCCACCGTTCGGCTGAACCGGATGTTTAAAGACGCACCGTTTCAGGTGTGGGTAAAGCTCGAGATGTTCAATCCAGGGGGTTCAATCAAGGATCGTACATCTTTGAACATAATTAAAAGGGGCCTTGAAAAGGGTGAAATCAATCAGGATACCACCATCATAGAGTCCAGCTCCGGAAATCTCGGTATAGGGCTTGCCCAGGTATGCCATTTCATCGGCCTGAAATTCATATGTGTGGTGGATCCCAAAACTACATCACAAAACATCAAGATGCTTGAGGTTTACGGTGCCGAGATCGACATGGTGCCCAAACCGGATCCCCAGACCGGTGAGTATCTCCACGCAAGAGTTGCAAGGGTTAAGGAACTCAAGGAGAAGATACCCAACTCCTACTGGACCAACCAGTATGCAAACCCATACAATCCCGGGGCACACCACCAGACAATGCATGAAATCATCCAGGTACTTGACCGTAAAATTGACTATCTGTTTGTCACGGTGAGTACCTGCGGCACCCTGCGGGGATGCCGTGAATATCTTAGGTTTTTTGGACTCATGGATACAAAGGTGATTGCAGTGGATGCCCGGGGCAGTGCCATCTACAACGACCCTCCTGTAAAAAGGATCATACCCGGCCATGGAGCCGCCAGGATTCCGGAGCTGATGCAGCCCGATCTCCAGGATGACGTTGTCCATGTCACCGACATCGACTGCATTGCAGGATGCCGCCGTCTTCTCCACACCGAGGCAATACTGGCAGGTGGGTCATCCGGCGGGGTACTCACGGCCATTGAAAAGTACAGTCCCCGGATACCCGACGGCTCTGTGGTGGCTGCCATCATTCCCGATGGGGGGGATCGTTATCTGGACACCATCTACACCGATGAGTGGGTTGAGAAAAATTTTGGTGATATATCCCACCTGTGGGAAAATAAATAATCCTTTACACTGTTCGTAGAGACGTTGCATTGTAACGTCTGTTTGTAGAAACATCGCTTTCGAACGTCTCTACAACTAATGACGATCATGTCAAATGGCCTGACACAACAAGAAAAGGAAAATAAAAACATGAATGACCAACCAATTTTGCTTCTGACCGGAGATGAGATTCTGACCCTGTTTCAGAATCGGGAAATGGAAATAATGGATGCCGTGGCCGGAGCGGCACTTGTCCACAAACAGGGCGATGCCGCCCTGCCCCACTCGAGTTTTGTGCGATTCCCGGAACGGGAACGGGATCGCATCATTGCCCTGCCTGGATACCTGGGAGGCAGCTTCAACACCGCGGGTATAAAGTGGATAGCATCCTTTCCGGAAAATGTGGACAGGGGCATGGAGCGGGCATCCGCTGTCCTTATTTTGAACAGCATGGAGAACGGCAGGCCCAAGGCGATCATGGAGAGTTCCATCATAAGTGCCAGGCGCACCGCTGCCTCGGCTGCCATTGCCGGAGATATTTTAAGGGACAAAAAGCCTGCCAGGACCATCGGACTCATTGGGTGCGGGCCCATCAACTTTGAGGTTCTAAGGTTCCTCCAGGCAAGGCAGCCTGATATCGACACACTTGTACTGTACGACCTTGACATTGCCCGGGCCCGGCAGTTTTCCGAAAAATGCATGGAGAGAACTCCCCATCTTAAGACTATCTTTGCCGAAGGCCATGAAAAAGTACTTGCTTCCGGAGATATTACGGTATTTTCCACAACAGCAGGTGTTCCATGGCTGGGTGATATATCTGCCTGCCCCGATGATGCCGTGATTCTCCATGTATCTTTGCGTGATCTCACCCCGGAGGTTATTCTCAAGGCCGACAACATTGTGGATGATCCGGATCATGTTCTAAAAGCCAACACATCCCTGCATCTCCTGGAACAGCAGACCGGCAACAGGAATTTCATAAGGGGAACCCTGGCTGACCTCCTTGACGCTTCCCAGCCTCCGAGGGTATCGGGTAAAATACCCATATTCAGCCCCTTTGGTATGGGTCTTCTGGATCTTGCCCTTGGTGAGCTTGCATTGAAACTTGCCAGGGAAAAGGAAATCGGCCAGGAGATTAAAGGATTTTTCCCGCCAAGCTGGCTTGAACGTCAAAAATAACAATGTCACATTACAACCATGGATTCCAGGGAGATTGCCAAGTCCTATGAAAAATAAAATATTTAATGCACTTGCAGAGATTGTGAAAAATGCCTCCGGGGTTGACATGAACCAGGTGGATATTACAGAAGATTACTTCAGCCTTGGTTTTGATTCTCTTGTGGTGGTGCGGATAGATCAAGAGATTCGTAAGCAGTTCAACATTGAAATTGATGCCGGGCTTTACTATGAAGAGCTGGACTCATTGGAACGTCTTCTGCACTATCTCACAGAAAGACTGCCTCATGGGTGGAGAGAAATGGATACCCCTTCAACTTCCTCGCCGCTGCCTTCGTCATCCCCGGAATCTGCCCTGCCCCAGGCATCCCCGGATACTGCCCTATACCAGGCATCCCCGGAATCTGCCCTGCCCCAGGCATCCCCGGAATCTACCCTGTACCAGGCATCCCCGGAAACCCATCCGACTTCTGCCATAAAAGGATATGCACCGAGGGATTATCCATCATCTCCCCCGGAACATTTACCTCCCCAGGAACTTTTTAGAGAAAGCCTGGCAGACAGGAAAGAAAATTTTTCAGCCGTGGAAAAATTGCTATCGTACCAGATGCAGGCAATGTCGGAACTCATGCACAAACAGCTTGATATACTTGGCAGTTACGGCACATCCGCCTATGCATCAGCCCCCGGACAGACATCCAGTGCCGCCACCCCATCACAAGCTCATGCTGCCGCTCCATCAAAGGCCCATGCCGTTGTCCCATCACAGGTTCATGCCGCTGCCCCATCACAAGCTCATGCTTCCACACCATCAAAGGCCCATGCCGTTGTCCCGTCACAGGATCATGCTGCCGCCCCATCAAAGGTTCATATTTCCGCTTCCCATCACCCCAAGGGAGCATCTACGCCTCAACCACCTCCTGAAAAGCCCAGAATTTCAGACATTCGCTCCATGAAATTTGACCCGGATCAGCTCACACCCTCCCAGCAGGCCTTTGTCAATGACCTTATCCCGGCCTATGTCCAACGCACCAGGAGTTCCAAAGAGTATGCCGGTCAATATCGTCCTTTTCTCGCGGACTGGATCAACACCCTTGGCTTCAGGAGAAGCATCAAGGAAATCATCTATCCCATTGTCACTTCCCGTTCCGCCGGATCAAAGATATGGGACATTGACGGTAACCAATACTTAGATATGGCAATGGGGTATGGGGTAAGCCTCTTTGGCCACGCCCCAGGCTTCGTCACCAGGGCAATCCAGGAGCAGCTTGAAAAAGGGATGGAACTTGGACCCCAGAGTGCCATTGTAGGTGAGGTGTCCGCCCTGATCTCGGAGATAACGGGAATGGAGAGGGTTGCCTTCTGCAATACCGGCAGTGAAGCAGTAATGGTGGCTCTTAGGGTTGCCCAGAACGTAACCGGCAGGGAACGGATCGCACTTTTTACAGGTTCCTTCCATGGCAATGCAGATATGGTGATAAAAGATACCCTGGCCCTTCGTTACGGCCATGAATCAGCCCTTGCCATTATTAGGGAAAAGGCCCATGAACTGGCCGCAATACTGGTGGAACCTGTCCAGAGCCGTAATCCTGGCCTCCAGCCCCGGGAGTTTCTCCATGAGCTGCGTGCCTTGACAAAGGAACTGGGGATAATATTGGTATTTGACGAAATGATAAACGGCTTCCGCTGCCATCCTGGAGGTGCCCAGGCTGTATTCGGAGTGAGGGCTGACATGGTTACCTATGGAAAAGCCGTGGCAGGGGGCATGCCCATCGGCATTGTAGCCGGCTCTAACCGCTGCATGAAATCCATTGATGGAGGTCTATGGAATTACGGAGATGAATCCGTGCCAGGGAGAGAGGTCATATTTTTTGGAGGCACCTTCTGCAAACACCCATTGACCATGGCCGCATCAAGGGCAGCACTTATCCACATGAAAACCGTGGGGCCTGCCCTCCAGGAAGCTCTCACTGTTTTATCATCATCATTTTTTTCATAGGGAGAACCACCGTTATTAGCAAAATATCCGTTTAATGGATGATCTCCATCCCGCACTATTTCACCGCAATCATAAGCAAAAATTGGGCTGGTGATAAAAGTGTTTTTAAAGTAAATGAAAACACAATATATAGTGGCATGTTTAATAACTTGCCCATTCTTGGCCCGACATCAGCATCGGATTCAAAAAAGCTCCATCTGGGGATCAACAGGGGAAGATGCCTTGGGCCTGGGAGGGCTTCTCCTTTGGTACTCTTTAAGGCTCTCCTGGATACTGTCAAGGAAACGCGATCTTTTTGTGTTGATTTTTTTTCCATACCTTTTCCTTGTTTTGGCATAGGAGAGGTAGAGTCCCTCCCTGGCCCTTGTCATGGCAACATATAACAGGCGGCACTCCTCTTCCATATCCATGCAGGGCCTTCCAGGGTAATAAAAGGGGATAAACCCCTCTTCGCACCCTGCAATGAAAACAGCTTTGAACTCAAGGCCCTTGGATGCATGCATGGTCATAAGGGTCACACTTTCGGCCCCTTCATATGCAAGATCGCTGTCCCTTTTCATGGCAAGGTGCTCATAAAACAGGAGGGGTTCCTCAATCATCCGGCTCTCTTCAAGAATCCTTTTAAAAAGTGCCTGCCTCTCATCTTTTTCATTCAGGAGAGTGTTTAAACTTAGAGATTCAACGGCATGGAGGATTAAATCGCTGCTTGTATAGAATTGATTAAAAGGCTTATCTCTATTGATTCGGCTTTGACCGGTCTGGGTTGAAGGCGTGTGGCACGAAGGAGCCGGGTTTGATTGAACTTGATTTGATTGCCATGGGGATAAGTCGGAAAAAATATTTCGTATCTTGTTAAACCCCTTGGCTGTTTTTTTACTTTGTCTGCCCATTATCTCCGGGTTATCCGCGAGGAAAAAGAGGGCATCCATGCATGAAAATTGATTCCCATAGAACCATACTCTCAATTTTTTAATTTGTGATTTAAGGGAAATAACATCCATATGACTCAATAGGATTTCAAGGTCGTGGAGAGTACCCCGATTCAAAGCCATTCTGATGAAGGATATAATCTCCCTGATACCCGGCTCCATGAAGAGATTGCCTGTATCCGCCGTCTGAAAGGGAATGCCCGCACTTTGGAACTGCCTGGAGATAACTTCAATCTGCTGCCTGGTACGGCATAGAACCGCAATATCGGAAAAGGAGAAGTCATGTGCAATGGTTGAGTCTGCCTTGCCGGCATCCATGGAGAACATTGAGAGTCCACCCACAAGATGTTCAATGGTTTTGCCTATCATTACGGCCTCGGATATCTCTGATGCCGATTCAAGGATATGTATGTATATATCCCCTTGAATGTTAGAAAAAAGTCTTTTATGAACTTTTATGCCCATTTTTTGATGCCCTCCTTCCTCCAGGGGCAGGTCATCAATATTTTTCCATGCACTTTTTTGGCTGATCAACTGGAAAGCGGCCTCAAGTATTGCTTCGGCGGATCTGTAATTGTGACTGAAAACAATCCTTTGGGCACCTGGATAGTCCTGTGTGAAGCTTTTGAAATATCGGTTATCCGAACCCCGGAATCCATAGATACATTGATCAGGATCCCCGATGACCGAGAGTCTTTTTCCATCACCTGCAAGGTATTTCACAAGATCGTACTGGTCCCTGTTGATGTCCTGGTACTCATCCACAAATATATACAAAAAGCGCCTGGCAAGGGTGCGGGTGAGACTTCCTTCATCGTCATTTTCAAGGAGTTTCACCA
This sequence comes from Desulfamplus sp., assembly GCA_015231465.1. GTDB lineage: Bacteria > Desulfobacterota > Desulfobacteria > Desulfobacterales > Desulfobacteraceae > Desulfamplus. The sequence continues at coordinate 13,767 of JADGBO010000029.1, read as the reverse complement.
CCTTTGCAATGACACCGTCAAAATCAAGCATATTGTATCTTGACATCAGTTTTTTATGGGTACGTTCAATCTTATCAGCCCATTCCTGTGATATGCTCTGGTGCCGCAATGCTCCATCCAAAGTTTTTTGTGATATTCCAGGGCCGCTATAGGATTTTACCAGATCTTTTTTGGTGGAAGCCTTGAGGTCGGGAAGGGCTAAATCCAGGGCATGCTCATATAATGCTTCAGCAAGTTCCGAATCTGCAATGGTACCATCAAAACCTGCATATTCCCGTAAAACCATAAGGGAAAAGCTGTGAAAGGTGGCTGCCGTAACACCTCCATGGCCTTTGGCCGGTATTTCCATGTCCCGGACTGATTCCATTATTTCCATGTCCCGTACTGATTCCATCTCCTGCCCGGATTCCATACCCTGGACGGGCACATTGGTGTTATTGTCAGATGATGCATCGGTGTTGTTGTCAGATGGTGCATCGGTGTTGTTGTCAAATGGTGCATCGGTGTTTTGGGCAGATACATTCGCGTGACGGCTTAACCGGCTCTCTATCCTATGTTTCATCTCCATGGCGGCTTTGTTGGTGAAGGTGAGGGCAAGGATTGATGCGGGTTCTACATGGGAATCAATTATAAGGGATGCGATTTTCTCTGTAAGGGTTCTCGTCTTTCCGGTTCCCGGACCTGCCTCCATCAAAAGGGGAGTATTTCGTATGTTTACTGCCCTCTGCTGATGAGGATTAAGGATTAAAGCCGGACTTTGGGTATGACTTTTTTCTGTTTCAGTATTTGGGAGATCATTTGAGGGACCAGCGTTTCTCTTTTTTTTGACACTTTTTTTTACAGCCCCTCCAAGAGATATGCCTGGATCAAACATCCTATACTCTCCCCGGAGGTTTTCAATCTCCTGGGGTTCAAAGAGCTTTACAGAGCCGAACTCGCCGTCAAATCCAGGATTTAGATTGACATGGCCTTGCCTTAATCGTTCCATGGCATCACCAAGAAGCGGTATGCCCGAGGCCATTATCTCATCATGATCACTTTTTAAAAGAATATGAAGTTCAGGGCCAAGTCTTTCCAATGTTTTGTTGTAAAGTTCCGTAACTTTTTTGGTTTTTGGACCGACCCGGCATATCTCCGAAAGCATCTCGGAAAGGGGTATGATCCGGCTGAAACCAGCTACATTTTCCGGGACATAACGGTCATCCCTGGCTGCCAGTTCCTGCACCCTGTAAAGTACACCAAGGGTCAGTTTTTTTTTACAGACAGGGCAGATACCGCCATATTCACTGGTTTCGGACGGATGGAGAACGACATTACAACTCCTGTGTCCGTCATAGTGGTATTTGCCCTCTTCCGGATGCATGTCAATGGTGCCGAGATAGGATGGTTTTTGGCTTTCAGAGCTATTGTGTCTCGACGAACTATTTTGATCCTTTGAACTATTTTCCTTCAATGGACTATTTTTATCCCTTGAACTATTTTCATTCAATGAACTATTTTTATTCTGTGAATTATTTTGGCTTTGTTTAAGGGCATCACGTACTGATAAATAGGAGAGATCACAGTTAAAAAGGGAGGCATTCCTGCCCATGTACATGGGGGAGTGGGCATCGGAACAGGCAATGAGGGTTACATCGTCTAATTGGGGAACCCTCCAGTTCATGGGGGGATCCGAAGAGAGACCTGTTTCGACGGCAAAAATGTGGGACGTGAGGGAGCCAAAGCACTCCTCTATGGAGTCAAAACCCGACTTTGATCCGAACATGGAGAACCAGGGTGTCCAGATATGTGCAGGAATGAGAAATCCATCCTCGGATGTATCGAGCATTATAGCAAGGAGTTTTTCCGCATCCAGGCCAAGAATGGGACGGCCGTCCGATGTGATATTGCCAAGCCTGTCCAATGTTTCATTAAAGAGCCTGACGCTTTTCATATCGGGCAGGTATATAAGATTGTGATTTTTCCTGACCCTGCCATCCTTTTTATAAATGGAGCTGATTTCACACTGGAGAATAAATCTTACCGTACCCCGGCAATTTTCAGGAACCGATGCATCCATGCCCTTGGCAATGGAGGGCTTCAGCCTGAAAAGACCATCTTCGGCCGGTTCAAGCTTTTCACTCAGTTCATTGAACCATCCAGGGTGGGTAAAATCCCCGGTACCCACAAGTGTTATGCCTTTAAGCTGGGCAGCCTGGTAGATATGCTCCAGGTCAAGGTTTTTTGCCGTTGCCCTGGAGAAATTGGAGTGAATATGAAGATCAGCTATAAATTCCATAGATTTAACTCCCCATTCGCTTATTTTATATCCAGAAAAATTAATTTTGGACAGAGCTTAAAAAAATTTAAATCTATCGTATTTTTAAATCATCCCATTCTATGGTATGTGCATAAACAAATCAAATAAGCTGCGATGCCTCCACAAAAAGAAGCCACTATATCCCAAAAATCAAAAACTCCATAGAAAAAATAGGGATATATTTGATTTAAAACGGGAATTTCATAAAAGCTGCCTGGAATTATATGGAACACAATTTCATGATACTTTTGCCCAAGTTCGAACAGGGTATTAATGAAAACCCATACCGAACAGATCAAGATAGAGTTAAATCGGATAGAGTTAAATCGGATAGAGTTAAACCGGATAGAGTTAAACCGGATAGAATTAAATCGGGCTGGAGGTAAAAAAGAGATTGTCATCAATGAAAATGCCGATGTATGAAAAAAAGAGGGCAGCACACCTCCCAAAAAACCTGATTCCAACCCAGGCAGCTCAAAAGTGGCCAGCCACTTTAAAAATGGAGTGAGAAACCAGACTTTTTCCGGAGGTCTTAATATCAAATACACAATCAGGCCGCAAAAGAGAAGTGCCAATCCTGCAAAAAAAATAACCACTCGGAATATTTCGAAGTTAATGTCTCTCTCAGACCGGGATGCAGGAGGGTTAATGCATCCCTCCATCCGCGATGCAGGAGGGTTAATGCATCCCTCCATCCGCGATGTAACGGCGTTGTTTTCTCTAATCATATGATGCTTTACATGGAACGATTTGCACATAGGATGCTTTATACATGGGATGCCCAGGCCAGATCAAAGGCCTGATCATGGTCGTTGAGATTGGTGATGATCAGGGAGGGAGTGATCCATGCCTGGTCGTCGAATTCGTTTTTATCCGCAATCTTTATGATGGGATAGGCACTCTGGCGGGCAATCTTCTTCACAGTAAGAAAACGAGTACCGTTCTCTCCGGAAGGAATCCTGGTAAAGGCCAGATGGAGGACATTGTTTCGCTGTGCTGCTTTCTGATAGGATTCAAAATCCTCCATATTGTACTGTTTGGCCGGCAGTATCTCCATTCTGGTGACTCCCCTGGTATCCATGTCCAGGGAGACATAGTAACGGTGTTCGTCAAAATCAATCTCATAGCCGTCATAAAGGGTATATACATTTCCGAGGATGGTTATGAGCTTTTCAAAGTTTTCAATTTTTCTGGCATAGCGTTCCCCCTCATCGTTTTTCCCCACATGGTAATAATCAGCCATGAAGAGACAGTGTTCCGGTAGCAGCAGCAGGGACTCCCTGTTAAATATCCTGAGTATATATTTGGCCATGATCTCGCGTATCCCGGGGGATTTAGTTGGTCTGCCTGATATGAGAAAGTAGATTCCGTCAAGGCTCTTTTCCCTGCGCCATTCGTTGAGAAGGCCATATTGTTTGCCGAAAAGAAGCTCCAGAAATTTTCCAAACTCCTTTTCAAGGAATCTGTGGCACTCCCACCACTTATCCTCATCACCGGGTTGTCTGAACTCCTTGAATATATCGGAAAAATACTCTCCGGCTTTTTTTTCGGAAAAGGACTCCTTGCGCTTCAGGGTTGTGGTTATGCCAAGGTCTGCATCTGCATGGGATCGCATAAGAAGGATACTGGCATCGGTGGTCAGTCCACCTATATCCACATGGCATACCACGAAATTGAGGGCACTTTTCATATCCCCTTCCCTTTTTTTATGGGAAAAGAGAAACTCCACCTCCTTCAGATCGGGCATTCTGTCCTTTTCAGAGGAGAGGGCCCAGAAGGGCATAAGTTTTATAAGGTTCAAAAAATAGAGTTCGCAGGCCCCACTCTCATCCGCTGAGATATTTATGAATGTCTTTTTGAGACTTCTGAGGTTACTGGGAAGCATCTGTTTCCATCTTTTATGGCCAAGAAGTTCAATGCATACGGAATATATATTCTCCCTGTAACCGGCCCTGAGATTTTCTATGAAAAGATCGGGCACCGTCACCCTGATCTCGGTGATAACGGGTATGGCAGGCCCGTTCCAGGGACGGCCCTCCTTTGGCTCCGTAATATATCTGAAGCTCTCCTCCAGAACTTTTTTAATATAAAGACGAAACTGGGGTACGTTTCCCTTGTAAGCCGCGAACCTGGATGCAAAAACGGACTTGGCACTCTTTACAATCTGACTGTTTGAAACAGTTAAATCATCAAAAGTGTCTATAAAGGCAAAGTCCCGCTCATCACCTGAAGGGGGGTTGATAAAGGCTGAAGGAAATCCTCCTTCCGCACCCTCTCCATTTTTGTGGTGTACCACATATTTCCAGGTATCTGTAATCTTCTCTCTTCCGTAGGAGCAGGGCCAGCAGAGAACCGATGTCCTGTAGGAGCCGAAATCTATGAACAGAATGTACTCTTCACGGTTGTTGGGGTCCCGGGGGGTTCTTCCTGCAATGGTTTCATAATACAGCCGGTTGTCATCCTCCAGCTCCAGATGAAACTCATTCTCTTCTTTTTTTCTGCGTTTGAAAATATTGAACAGCATTATCTATCTCCTTGATATTGAGATATTAGTTCGAGTGTTTTTTTTAATATTACCGGATTTTGCCTGTTAAGGATTTGGGTAGTTTTAATTTGCGTCTATAAATTTTTCGGGCTTGATCATCTTTTCGGCCAGTGTCGCCATCTTGTAGGGGCAGACCTGTGTGTCTGCCCTGGTGAAGGGCGAACACACAGGTTCGCCCCTACGTTGCTGGCCGAAACAATGATCAAGGCCAATTTTTCTATTCTTCTTGCCCCTTTGGGGTTCCGTTGTATTTTGTTCCGAAAATATCACCGTCACCCCTCATGAGGGCATTGGGAACGTAGAGGGCTGCAATGTTCATTATTATATAGGGAATATCGGATTCCCTGGCTCCGATGAAGTTCTTTTCCTCTTCATCCAGGCGTTTTACAAGGTTGTCCCAAAGTATCCGGGATATTACTGTGCATCTTTTATCATCTCCATCAAAAAACTGGACAAGATACTGGAAAAAGATGCCTGTCCAGAACCTTTCGTGGTTCTCCACAGCACCATCAGTACGGATGGCAATTTCATTTTTAAAGATAGTCCTGATATCCCGGTAACGGCCGTTTATTATGGCAACCCTCATCTTCTCCCGTATCTCGCTGACCTCGTCATAGCTCTCAATCTCGTCAAGGCATTCATGGGCAGCCGCAAGGGCGGCATCGGCCTCTGTCATCCAGGGTTTCAGGAATATGTTGTCCAAGGCATCCTGTATATGGGAGTTTTTGCATATATCCCCAAGAAGATTTCTGGACCAGGTTATGCCGCCGTCAAGTTCGATATTGTAACGTATCTCATGGACATCCTTGTACCGGCTCAGATGACGGATCCAGGATGATACATGGGGACCCGGCTGACCAAAGGTTACCGGATATATGCGGTTAAAAGGATTGATGAGCTGAATGGTTGTATCAAAGGATCTATAGCTCTTGAAATCTGCGGCAATATCCTTTTCAACATTGGTATTGCCGCAGTAGCCAGTGACGGCACCGGCTCCCTGGAGGGAAATCACCAGGGGGAGTTTATGGGATGAATAGGTTGTTTTAAGAATCTCTCCATATTTTTTGAGGATAATGTCCATGGGATGACCCTGGGGCACTGCAACCTTGTGCTGGAAACAGGCAACGAGAATGCCGGGAAATTTTCCAAGGCATTGGATCAGATTGTCCTGGAAGATTTCATGGAGCCTTTTCTGGGACTCTGCGGCATCTGCCCCCTCCTTGATGCCCGGGTACTCAATCACCGGCAGGTTCATGGGGGTCTCATCCCAGGGCAGAAGTACATGGAGAAGATAATCCCCGGGAAAAGCACCCAAGGAAAGATCATAGAGCTTCCCAAACTCATCCCGGGAGATATCCCCGGCCACTATCTCCCTGGTGTTGATGGATCTTTTATGAATTGTCATCCTGGTAACATCCGATGGCTCCACAAGACAGGGAACCGCTGTGTTTTCCGATGTGTTGTTCATTTTAAGAGAAAAAAGGTCTCTCAGGTCGTCGTGGTCAAAGAGATCCATAAGGTAGCTTGTCTTGAATGACTTGTCCGTTCCCGTTATATGGACATATACGGGAGAGTCAACGGCCGGTACCGATGCAAGGCATTTTCTGCAAAGCTTCACTGCATTGTCAAGGGATACACTCCCATGCTCCCCTGGTACATCCATGAGCCGCTGAATTGTCTTCTCAATATTTTCTTTTAACCGCATAATGCGATCTTCTTTAAGATTCATTATAGTCTATCCGTTTCTTAATATTTACCGGTGTCACAACCGATTTTTAGCATAAAAGTGCATCGTATTTTGGGTTTGGTCCTGTTTTGGACATTTTGGCAGTGGCCAACGTTAGAACCAGGCCCTCATAGTTTAAGGCTCCTGGGACTTTCATTGTTAGTTGTGCCCGCCAGGGCATGGCCGTTTATATGAGTTGCGGTGGGCCCCATTATCTCACGATATTGGACTCAACAATCTGATAGCCGCCATCGGCAGACTTTACTATTTTTAGTATCTTTTTATTGATGGAAAACTCCATATCTCCAATATCATGGCGATAACTGAAGGTGATGCTGTCGTCATGGACCATGAAGGAGAAGGGGTTGAAAAGATTGGCATCCGCCCTTTCAAACTGCACGCTCTCTCCGTTGGCAAGGGTACCCCTGAACTGCTCCACATCCCGGAACATATCGACAACATCGGTTTTACCCGGGGTGATATTTATGGCCTGGGTCGAAGTACTGTCATCTTTGGAGAGCTGGACCAGGGATGTGTTGATCTGTATGGGATCCCGCTTGAGACTTACGTTGCTACTCTTTTCAAAGGAGGATTTATCTATAACATTGGAGAGTACAAGGGATGTTATGGGATCAAAACACTGAATACCGTATTTGCCCTTGGAGTCCTCCATGAGAAGCTCCCGATGGACGGCAACCGGGAACTCTTCCCCAATGGCCTGGAGTCCAAGCTCCTCTATTTTGTCGCTTATAATTTCCAGCTTGAAATTCTGGCCTATTTTATCCCCGAAATATCCTGCTGAACTCCTTGTTAGTTTCAATAACCTCTGTTGGTCATAATCAATCCGGTACCAGGTGAACTCATCCCCGGTCAGGCCTGGGGAGATTTTTTTTTCCATAAGTTTCCGGCTGATCTCCCTTGGTACAAGTGTGGAGTCTCCGGCATGGAAAAAGGCTGCAAAATTTATTTGACCCCCTTTAATTTGTCCTCCTTTATCCCTTCGGATCAGGAGATACCAGTCAATATTGTCAATAGGGGCAGCGACCTTTAGGGGAGTGAATGTATAGACATCGGCAAGAAAGTTCTGGAGGCGGAAATTTATGGTCTCCTTTTCCAGCATTTCCGAGAAGCCCTGGCTGTCCCTGATACGGGTGTAATCGTTGTATGATATCATGTTTTCGGTGAGAAACTGATTGATTCTCGGATATTTCACATCAAGGTCGCCAACCTTGAAATAGAAGATGTTGCTGGAGTATCCCGACTCAACACATGAGTATATACCGGCAAGACGGATGAATTCGGTTCCTTCAAGTTTGTACCGGTAATTTTTAAGGGTCTCCTGGACAGGCTCGTTGTAATTGAAATAGACAAAGAGGATGAGACGATCCCCCCTGGGGTTGTCACTGTTTTTCAAGTCCCTGTGAAACTCCTGGTTCATGCCGGTCATAATATCTTTGATGTATTCAGGATTGAGAAGCTCTCCGGCAACCATCTTTTTGTCCACAACCTCAGAGCCAAGCCATGCATAAATATCAGGAAAAACCTTTTCGTAGAAGCTCATTTCAGGGGACCTGGAACCCGGCAGATATCTATCCATGGAGAATCCCTTCCCATCCTGTACTCCTTCAATGAAGTGTCGGTAGCCGTAATAGGCTCCGGCTGCGGCAATGAGAGCCGCCGCAAAGACGATGAAAATTTTTATCATCAGGCCTGCTCCTGGTCCCATTTTCTGCAGCTCGGTGAGGAGGTGTATGGCCCGGGCCTGTCCGGTTGTTGAGTTCCTGTTGACAACATTTGCCCCGAAAGCCGCCACCGGTTTTTTTTTATCCTCGGATCTGAAAAAAACCCAGTGGGAGCCAATGTTATCGCCCCGGGTGATTCTAAGTCTCAAATACTCTATGAACTCCCTCTTTGCACTGCCCGAGAGCTTGTCCAGGGGGACCATTTCCATTCCAGGTTCCAGCTCAATTCTGCCCTCGACATTGATTACCCGGACATCCAAATGGGCAGTAACACTCTGGTATCTCCGGACATCCTGGAACAGACTGCAATCATCGGGCACCACAGCTTCAAAAACAAGGGGATACTCCCTGATTTTGTTCACCGGCAATTTAAACTTTTCAAAACGACTCATATATATCTCCTGGCTCCATGACATTTTCCTTGTCATCATTTTTTTACTCAAAAACGACAGTTTGTCTGGTTTTCCATGACATACGGGTATTTGTCTGAACCAGGATGGCCAGGATTTACAGGATGATCAGGATGTTTATCCTGTAAATCCTTTCAATCCTGAGTATCCTGATTCAGACAGTATTGACAAGCCTCACGGCATTATAGGTGTCGACTTTGAGTTTTTATCACTCGACATATGGACTTCCAGAATAATATTTCAGTAAATCCATTCTTTCAAGGGCAGCCACAGGGGGCGGTCCCTACTGTTGCCAATTTCATTATCTGGAAAACTATATTTAAAAAAATCGGCCTTGATCATTATTTCGGCCAGCAACGTAGGGGCGAACCTGTGTGTTCGCCCTTCACCAGGGCAGACACACAGGTCTGCCCCTACAAGATGGCGACACTGGCCGAAAAGATGATCAAGCCCAAAAAATCTGTAATTTTAACTATTATGCCCTGGGTTTGCAATAGCAATGACAATCTTCCAGCAATTCTAAATTTGGCTTGTCATGAATAATAGTGTGTGGAAAACAGATGGCTGTCTAAGATTCATCCTCCTGCTATGAGAGGCAGAAGATATATGACCGCCCTGTTCGGCACTTCCGTGATTTCAAAAAATGGTGATGAGACCAGCCTTCCGTTCATTCGAACTGCTGCACAAAACTGTGTATGATCAATTTTTTCAAGAATATCTTTAATGGTCATTCCTGGTCTCCACTCAATTTCCCGATCATCTGCTGTTATCATTATATGCTCCTTTTTAATATTGATGTTTCTAAAATCCCCATGAATCTGGATTTAAACATGCCGACTTGATTATTTTTTTTCCCTGGGTTAGTACTAACATAAAATGAACTACCGCTACTCTGCCAAGGATAGGGGTTTTACGCCATTTTTATAAAAGAAGGGAATAATGAAAATTTTTAAAAATAATGAATCAATGGGAGCGTGGTCAAATGCCATGCATAAAGCCGGAGAGACCATAGCACTTGTCCCCACAATGGGCTACTTTCATGATGGGCATCTCTCCCTTATGAAAATTGGCAGGGAGGCTGAATCCAGAATGGCAGTAAGTATATTTGTCAACCCTGCACAGTTTGGAGCAAATGAAGACCTGGATGCCTATCCCATGAATATAGAAAGGGATCTGGAACTTGCTGAAAATATTGGAGCCGATGCAGTGTTCATGCCGGACAAAGAAGAGATATACCCCAATGGCTATCAGTCCTATGTAACCCTGAAATATCTTCCCGGACATCTTTGCGGCATATCCCGTCCCACTCATTTCAGAGGTGTTGCAACAGTGGTGACAAAGCTTTTCAACATAATAAAGCCGGACACGGCTGTCTTTGGGAGCAAGGACTATCAGCAGCTACAGATTATCAAGCAGCTCAACAAAGATCTGAATTTCGGAATTAATATAGTAGGGGCCCCCATTGTAAGAGAAACTGACGGGCTTGCCATGAGTTCCAGAAATGCCTATCTCAGGCCGGAAGAGAGGGAATCGGCACTCAGCCTCTCCCGATCACTTGAAAAGGCAAAAAAAATGGTGGCATCGGGAACGACGAAGAGTTCCATTGTCAAGGAGCATATAAGGGAGTACATTGAAGGGTTTGAACATACGGAGATTGACTATATAAGCATCTGCGATCCGGAGACCCTGGATGATATGGAGACCATTGATAAACCTGCACTCCTTGCAATGGCTGTCCAGGTGGGAAGGGCCCGTCTCATTGACAATACAATTCTTGTCAACTTGAATATCTGCCCAGAATAGAAACTCAGATGATCTCCGGAGATATTTTTTTAAGGGGCAGGATCACAGTAAAGGTTGTCCCCTTGTCAACTTCACTCTCCACATTGATGTATCCCTGCATGGAATCCACAATTCCTTTGACAATGGGGAGTCCCAGGCCGGTGCCGTTTATGAACCGCGTTTTGTCGTTTTTTACCCTGTAGAAACGGTCAAATATTTTGTCCATATATTTTGCATCTATGCCGAATCCATTATCCTTTACAGTTACTCTGATGTTGTTGCCTGCCACGTCACAGGCCGCCTCTATGGAGCCTCCATCAGGGGTGTAGTTTATGGCATTGGAGATTAAATTGCCGAATACGCTTTCAAGGGCCATGGGATCGGCTGCAAGGGACGGCATGGGGGTTGGCGGAGTTATTACGGTGAGTGTCTGTTTTTTTGCCGAAGCCCTGGCATCAAGAAACTCTCCTATGCTTTTTAGCATTTCATCAACCCTGACAGATTTTGTCTCACTGGCTGCAGTGCCGGCTTCAATTCTGGAGAGATCAAGAAGATCTCCTATGGTGGAAATTAATGTCCTGGTCTTCTCCCTGGCCCTGGAGAGCATGTACTGATCCTGCTCATCGGCATGATTAGACAAGTTGTCTATAACCATGTTAAGCTGTTCATGTATTGTGGAGAGGGGGGATCGCAGCTCGTGGGTTACTTTTGCCACAAATTCCGACTTGAGCTGATCCAGGGCTTTCATGGTGGTGATATCAACAAAATTTACCACTGCACCAAGGCACTCCCTTTTTTCACCAAGTACCGGCCGGCATCGGACCATCATGCAGTTTTTATTGGAAAGGGTTATCTCGTGGGCAGGAATATCGCTGTAGTCGATGTATCGCCCCCTGGATATGTCCAAAATAAGATTGCACAGTTCACGGTTTTCAATGAACTCTTCAATGGAGAGTCCTGGGCCTTTTTCAGGTTCTATGGCCATATGCTGGTAACAGGCCTGGTTTATCAGCACAACCTTGCCCATGATGTTGGTGACGATAACGCCGTTGGGAAGGGAGTCAATAATGGTACGGGTTCTGCTCTGTTCGTTTTGCAAATCCTCCAGGGTACGCTCTTTCTCCCTTTTGAGTCTATCCTTTTCCATGGAGAGTTCGATTTTTTCCCGGGCCCGGCTCACTGTAATTCTCAACTGATCAGGCTGGTAGGGTTTGGGAATAAAATTGTAGGCACCTGTCTGCATGGCTTCAATGGCTGTCTCAACGGTTGCATATCCTGTAATTACAATAACAAGGATACCCCGCTGCATGGCCATGATCCTCTTGAGTACCTCCATTCCGTCAAGACCGGGCATCTTCATATCCAAAAGAACAATGGCAGTGGATTCATTTTCAAGGACATCCAGGCCGGCTTGGCCGTTTTCAGCGAGCAAAACCTCAAAACCCATCCTGGAAAGAATTCTCTTGGCTCCTTCTCTGAGACTTGCTTCATCATCTATCACCAGAATTTTTCCGGGGTCTAAATTCTCCATTATTTATCTCTCCTTAAATTCATTCTTAAGGGCAGCCGCAAGGGACTGCCCCTACAGTACGGTTGCCGATTTCATTATCTGGAAAACTATATATGAAAGCCATCCCATTTGAGACACGCTCCCTATTCCAGGGCCTTGAGAAATTCCGATGAATCCACATCAACCCTTGTCCAGAGAAGAAGGGTTCGTCTTGCCGAGTGGGCAAGGGGACCCAGGCCGTCAATGAACGGAACACCCAGCTCCTTAGCCTTATTCTCCCAGATGCTGTTTTTCCTGCCGTAATTTAGGTCCACAATAAGTTCGCAGTCCGTAAATTTTTGAGCATCAAGGAATTGTGTAAACTCCGGCGAGTCATCCTGGGAACAGATAGGTGTGGTGTTAATAACAATGTTGGCTCCGGAACCGATTTTGCCAAGGGTTTTCAGGTCCGTGGGGGTTCCTCCAATTTTTTTGATTATATTTTCAACCCTGTGGGCGGTTCTGCCTGATATTTCGACGGATTCCGATCTAAGCCAGTTGAGGATGAATATCACTGCCCTGGCTCCGCCTCCGGAGCCGAAAACCAGGGCTCTCTTGCCTGTAACATCAAACCCGTGTTCCTCAAGGGTATCCATGAATCCTATTGCATTGGTATTGTATCCCTTGAGTTCATTGCCGTTTCTTATGATAGTATTTACCGCACCTATGATATTGGCACCTTCTGAGAGGATATTCATGTAGGGTATCACGGAAGATTTATGGGGGATTGTGATGTTGGCTCCGTCAAAATTGAGTGTCTTGAGACTTTGCATGGCCTCTCCTATCTGATTGGGCAATACCTTGAGCGGTATATAGGATGCACTGATGCCGATACGTTCAAACACTCTGGTAAACATGACAGGAGATTTTGTACGGAACGCTCTTTCATCGCCTATAATGCAGAAAGTTTTCATGGTGCCTTCCATTTTGGATAAAATGACAGTATGCCGAACTATCTGTCAAATTGAATAATGACAGTATGCCGAACTATCTGTCAAATTGAATGTTGTGTGGCCTGATACAGGCAACCTTGATCATGAAAGTCAAGACTGTTTTCATGATTGAGGAATGAGTTCTTTTATATTAAAGTCCCCATATTTTAAGCCTCCCGGGACTTTCATTGTTGGTTATGCCGGTCAGGGCATGGCCGTTATCTAAAAAACGGTAAGCCATGCCCTTCAACCATAGGGCCGATTTAAAATGGGCAGGTTGTGTTCAAGGCCGATTCCTGAAAGAGATGAGGATGGAAATCTTTTATCGTGAAAATACCTGTTTCATTTTCATGATCAGGGATGGCCGCAGTCCGACCATTAAGGTTTAATAATTCAAATTAAGGTACAGACAATTTTGGACCCATTGAAAGGATGGCAGCGGTTAAAAAATAGAGGAATTCGGTAAACTTTCAGCCATGGGCATGGCCATCAGGGATTGATTGAGGAACTTGACAATCATGTCAAACATGGCCATACCATGGGCTGTATATTAGCGGTTGTTCACAGTGTCTCAAAGCTGTAAGTCGGAATAGAGCGATGAGACACATGGAGATGCCGGCATGGTATTATAGTACCCGTCATATAAATTGATACTATTTCTATTAATATTCAAGTCATATGGCCTGGACTATAGATGTGTCTTGATTTTAGATCAGGATACCAGGCTTTTTACAATTTTTGTTATCTCCTTGGCAGATGCCGGCTTAGGAAGGTAGTCATCA
>JADGBO010000299.1 GCA_015231465.1 Desulfamplus sp. | reverse complement strand
GGATCTGCTGACAAAAACAAAATCCAAAATTTTGACGAGCATGAAGAACCACTGGGAAGGTCTGACCGTTTTTGTGAATCATCCCCAGGTTCCCATGGACAATAATAAAGGTGAACAGGCCATCCGTAATCCTGTAACAGGCCGCAAAAACTTCTACGGGTCAGGAAGCCAATGGAGTGCACAGATGGCAGCGTTCATCTATTCCATTTTTCAAACCCTGCTGTTATGGGGTATCAACTGCCGTCATTGGGTAAGATCTTATCTGACAGCCTGTGCCGAAAACAATGGTAAGCCACCGGAAGACTTATCTCCATTTCTTCCCTGGAAAATGGATGACGCACGTCGACTGATGCTTTCCAAACCACCCGATTTTGATACCTCATGACCTGAAACCGTGCATGGCAATTTCCTCACTGACAAGTTGAACAGATTCAATGCCTCCGCAAACAACTGCCTGAGTTGCACTGGCAATTCATTTGCGAAGAGGTATGGCGGATATTTCTGTGCCTCAAACATGATCCCAATAGATGTGGGTTGCCTTGCTGTACATGCACAAAAATGGTCTGATCGTACTGCCTCCGCCCACCCATGCTCAAAATGCCATTATAAAAAAATCATGTTGACCTCTACTACTGATCTACATGGTTCTATTCCTATTCTTGTCGATGAACTGGTGCAGTGCGTCTGCACCTGCACACTTCACCACAGCCTATCTGTAGATTGTCATAGTATTACCCCACAAAAATCCAAAGCTATTTTACCTGGATGGAAACCCCAAAAAAGAGCCCGGTACATACCGGGCTCTAAAGAGTAGACACCAGTCTACCGCCCTGAGCTATCCCTTGACATCGGGGTCCCCCCTCGTATGTCTCCGTTTCACTCAGAAATTTGTATCTGGTCACAGCTGAAAATCAATTCAGCTCCGACCGTTTTCTCCTGTCGGTAATAGGCTTCATTGAGAAGAAGCGTGCATATATTCATAATTCGTCGCCGGTTGCCTCTACAATGGGCAACGATCTGATGCAGAGTATCCTGATCAAAAAGATCTTCCGGAGCGTTGGCGTTTTGAATTCTGAACTCGATGAATTCGACACTTTCATCGTGATTCAAGGATTTCATTTCAAAAAGCCCTGTCAAACGTGTTCTCACGGATGCCATGGATTGTAATCTCAGCCTTTGTGGTAGGCTTTCATCTCCCACCAGGATGAGGCTTGCGGCAATTTGGTCTTCATGGGGATTGACCAGAAGGGAGCAGATATCCATCAAGGACTCTTTTTCCATGAGATGGGCGTCGTCAATGATCAAGACCGGGAAAGTGGATAACCTGTCAGGGGAATTCTTCCCTATCTGTTTTTGCAATTTGATGATCAGGGGCATATTTCTTCCGGTTGTGTCCACCCCGAACAGGTCGGCAATGGCTTTGAGGATGCCGTTTCTCAAAAGCCCCCCATAATGGATAAATACCGGCTTGTAAGAATTGGAATCAAGGGTTGAAAGGAGATGCCGGATCAATGTCGTTTTGCCGACACCGGATGGGCCGAAGAGAGCAAAATTTTTGCCGTTGGCCAGAAGCATCTCCGAAGAACTCAGCAGAAATTTGTCCCGTTGGGAAGCATAGGGCACTTTTATGGGATATGTGTCTGCAAACGGGTGCAGTTTCCATCTGAAAAACTCTGCCGGCGAAGTGCCATGTTTTCGTGCCATGGAGGACTCCTTTTTTTGGGGTAGCCCTGAATCCGCTGATATGATATGAAGATTCCATGAGCAGACCCAGGGCGCTACCCTTTTTATCTGTTGGGATGATCAAATCGCCGGGCGTTGTCCGACCTGTCTACCGGTCTGGCTTTGCGCATTTCATCCCCATAATATATGGTAGGGTCTCCCCAGGGCATGAAATAGATGGTCACCCGTGAATTGGGCTGTTCTCCGGGTACCTCGTACTTCTTCTTTTTGTACTGGATCGTTCCGTCTGAATAGACCCGGCATCTTCGTTCCATCCTGAACAGCGATTCAATATCACAAAGCGGGGGCAATTCCCGGCACTGATTCTCAACCACCGTTCTCATTTTAAGGGGTGATACCCCCAGCGTGGAGTGGATCCGTTGATGGTATTGATGCAGCCATTGCTGAAATCCTTCGTTGATTTCCTGCATGGTTTTATATCGTTTTTGTGCCAGAAACTGATCCCGAACCGTTCTGAAAAACCGTTCGACCTTTCCTCTGCCCTGGGGCTTGTAAGGGGGTGTATGAATCAGGTTGATCCCGCACCGTGCACAGGCAATCTTAAGGTGACGACTGGCATAAGAGGGGCCGTTGTCGGTGTAGAATCGCTGGGGGATCCCGTATCTGCGGACAGCTCCCATCAAATCGTTGAGCAATACATCCACCGTTTCCGTTGAATGAAATCCGCCTTGAACGATATAGCGGGTGCTGTCATCCAGAACGACGTGGAGGATGCTCTTTTTCTTATTTTTACCGGTCCATACTTTGGGGCCGTGCATGAAATCTGCCACCCAAAGCTGCCCGAAATGGTCAAAGGCAAAGGGTTTAACGACGGCATGGGTTTCAAGGTGGGGATCCCTGTTGAGATTATGGCTCTGTATAAATCTATAGAATGACGACCGGGAAGGCTTTTTTCCATTCCAGATGCCGTTTGCTGCCAGATGTCGAATCATCTGGGCTGTGGTCCACCTGGGATGCTGTTGCCGAAGTTCGAACAGTGCTTCGGCAACCTCTTTTGGGATATCGAACTTCCCCTCATCGGATCTCGTTTTGTCCTCAAGCCCTGGAAATCCATGGTTTTTATATCGGTACAACCATTTTCGAACGGTCTCTTCGTTTAAGGTCACACGTTTCCCGTCCGGGCGAATGTAGCTTTGCGATACAATCCGAAAAAGGACTTCTCCAACTAGAGCACCGTTAGCATCTCGATGCAAAAGTGGACTTATGATACCGTATCGCCAGATTGCCAGATCAAATTTCTTCTTTTCAGTCATTTGGCTTCTCCTGATTTGAGTTACGTCACATCATAAAGCAGGTCAAAAAGTGACCAACTGGGAGAAGCAGTATCAAACTATTTGATTTTTTTGAATATTATAGTTCTGTGGGTGAAATTTTACCATACCGGGCAGGGTAAAAATGCCAGGAAAATTGTGGAATGAATTCGTGCCATGTATCCTTACCGAGTCTGCAAATATCGCCTCTCCAGGGAACATAGGATGCCGTTTTTTTCAGCCACCCCTGAATCTCTTTGGCACGATCTATCCATCGTCGGGTGACCGCCCAACTGTTGCCGGTAAATGCGGCTATTTCATGGATCGGTGTGCCTTGCTCATACATCAGCAAAACTTGATAAAACATGCATAAACTGGCCCTGACATACCGTAGCATTGGATAGGGCAATAATGAAAAGGTGACACGTGGACAGCTGTCGTTATGGCACTTGAAGCGTGGAATATTGATAAGTGATTCGCCATCCAACGCATATCTGGAATAGCTACCATGCTTTTCACAGAGATCCTTTTCTCCGCATTCCGTGCAGGCGATCACAGGAGGGGGATACTTCATTGCCATTTGTGTCAGTGATATTATGAACAAAAGCCAGGTTGGGGACATTGTGTGCTCTCCATTTTAGTGTTGATCTTAATCTGGAGTATAACACAAGCCCCCCCCCTCTAATCCCCCCCGATGGGGGGGAGGTTGGATAAAAAGGCATGGGCGGTACCTGCTGTCTTCTTCTTATCTCTCGAAATAT
>JADGBO010000298.1:1593-3780 GCA_015231465.1 Desulfamplus sp. | reverse complement strand
ACAAACTTTCCTCCTGTCTTTCGTGCATAGAGCCAGTTGAAAAGTGCGGTTCTTGCCCCACCTATATGAAGATAGCCGGTGGGGCTGGGAGGAAATCTTGTAATAATAGTACTCATGTGGTCTCCATCGTATTGCTATGATATTTAAGATTGTTAATTTCAATGGCGGCCCCCAGGGGCTGCCCTGGGGAATGAATTTGCTGAATCATGCTTGGTTATACCTGCCAGGGCATGGTCATTTTATCGAATCATTTCTGCTCAGGTATTTAATTTATAAGAATGGCGTAAAACCCCTATCCCTCGTAGGGTATTTAATTTATAAGAATGGCGTAAAACCCCTATCCCTCGTAGGGTAGTTCACTTCAAGTAATCGAGTCTCTTTTTGGATTTGACCAGTTGACCATACTGCCTGATCCAGTTCATTTCATCCGGTCCCAACGGCCCTTGCCTTATGGCATCCATATTGTTACTGAGTTCCTCCCGGTTCCTGGGGCCGGTAAGCACAATATGTATATTTTCATTGGTCAGGGCAAAACGGTAACAAAGCTCCGGGGAGAGAGGCGGAACATTCAATTTTTCCGTACCAGGCCAGGGAGGCATAACGATCTCTTTCACTGGCCTGATCAACTGCCCCCAGGCCAGTGCCGTATAACTGACCACCGCCGGGTTTCGCTTTGAAAGATGAGGAAATATATCCTGTTCGGCACCAGGGTGCTTGGCATTGTAGCGGATCATAAGCAGGTCAATCTCCGAATCTGATGCCAGCTTTCCCGCTCTTTTCCGATCATGGATGCTTGTGCCGATGCTAAGTATCTTGCCTTCCTGCTTGAGCTTCAAAAGAGTTTCGATTATTGATTTACTGTAAATTGATGTCTTCCCAAGCCATCCGAGCTTGAAAACATCCAAGTAATCGGTGCCAAGTTTCCCCAGGGCACTTTCCACACTGTGCCTCACCTGCCAGCCGAAATATCCCCACCCGAGCATGGCAACCACATGTTTTTCCCGGTCACTCCTGATGACACCCTTAATTCCGTCTGTAACCTTGCCGTAGCTTTTTCCCCAGACCCAGTAATTGGCCCCATGGTCCGCGGCCCATCTTATATCATCGGAATCAATGCCATAGTTGCCGGCGATCCCCATACGGAAGACGGTCTTGTTCACGACCGGAAGAAGAGTATGAGAAAATTTGGCAGGAGGAAAATAATTTTGTTCAGCGGTATCTGCATTCAGAGCATTCATAGCTTCTTTATCCTGTAAATCCTTCGGAATCAACCATATAATGACGAAGAAAAGAGAGTAAAGGTATAATAGACAACAGATTTAGAAAAGGTTTCTCCGGAGAGCCTGAATCCGTGTCATAAATTTTTTCATAACTGCAATATAATAAGCATTGATATTTTTTGCAAGGATGATAACGAGAAGGAGGGATGGAATGCCGGGGGATTGTCCCAACCGGAATGGAGAGGATTTGAAGGATGAACAGAATTTTTATCCTGTACATCTTTATTTAGACAAATCAAACCATGTTTTTGCATAAAAAAAGGCCTGATTAAGGCCCATTTAATCTGATTTTTTTTTCAAATTGGTCAATATATTTTGAGAATTTCACCCCTCATCAAGTCCATTTAGGGTGAGACTTAACACCATGTTGCCAGGCACTTGGCCAAACGCAATCAATGTAACTCAACTATCAAGTTTTTATGTTTTGCATTTGAAGCCTAATTAATGTTAGTAATAGGGTTTAATTAACTTACCCAAACTCCACCTCTCCAGTCATGGAGAGGGGTTTTGGGGGGGTGAGGTGAATGGGCAAGTTATTAAAAATCAATTCCTTACTCAAGAGTTGTAAGTTCTCATATTCCATACCATATATTGTGATTATATATTGCGTTACAGTACTATCAGCAGTTGTCAGTGGGAGAACTTATCACTCACGAGTTCCTTAATAATGGGCAAAATAAAAAAACATCACTACTAAGCTATCCAATAGACTTCCTGAAAAACCGTCAAACGTCATTGACATAAAAAAATCAAAGGTGGCATGAAATGGATATATCAAAACATAATATTGAAAAATTACCCTTTTTTAACTCATTCATTGCTGATTACCCAAACAAGGCAATTATTGATATTCAAGCCTTTAACGTATGGTTGCAGCAGGTTCACAAGATTGAAATTCTTTCAGATG
>JADGBO010000298.1:0-1491 GCA_015231465.1 Desulfamplus sp. | reverse complement strand
AGAGAGAGCGTTTAAGATTAGCAGCAAGGCGAACAAGTTTATTAAATCCTTACCTGATGATAAAAGAAAGAAGGTCAAAGAGGCTGTTACTTGTTTGGTTGAAAACAAAACGGATGGATTAGATATCAAGCGATATCTTCCTTATCCTAAAGAGTTTAGGCTTAGGGTGGATGATGTAAGGTTGCTCTTCAAATCCGATAAAACTATCCTCTTCATATTCAAAGCGGGATACCGGAAGGATATCTATAAATAAAAATTGTCATAATCCGCCTTTTTTTGCATAAAAAAGGGCTCTAAACATCAAGCCCATTTAATCTGATATTTTTTGGAAACTGTCAATTTAATCTGAGAATTATACACTCCACCTGTTCAATTTTTCGTGGCGATTAACAGATGGTTCAAAAATGAGCAATGGAAAATGTCAGATTTTGACACCCCAAACCTGGGGTGTCTAAAAACCAATTTGATGCATAAATCTTGATTATGTAGAGACGCAATACATTGCGTCTCTACCGGTCGGTTATTTTTGCCATTGGCAAGATGGTCAAAAAATGAACAATCAAATGGCAGATTTAGACACCCCAGGCTTATCTGTTCATGATCTTTTCCATTTGGAAAAAAAGATCCTGCTCACGAATTACTCCCGCGGTTTTTTCACCAATTGTTACAAGGAGACGTCGTTCATTGGTATGCAGCATACGATGGGCAGCCTCCATCAAATTTGCACTTCCTTCAATACTTTTGGGGGTGGGTGACATTACCTCTCCGATGCGAAGACCTTTCATCTGTTTTGTTCCCAGGGCAAAGAGCCCATTCCAGAACATGGGTGAATACTCTATGGTGTCCGCCAGGGAAGGTTTGGGGGCAAAAAGATAACCTGGAAGCAGCATTTCCAGCATATCCCTTATGGTCAGGATACCCGTAACCTGGCGGTTTCCATCCACCACAAGAATGGAGCGGTGACCGGTCTCCATAAGGCTGCTTGTGGCGATTTTGGAACTGAATGACTTTTTCAGGGACACCAGGGCATCATGGATGGTTTTTGTCTCTTCTATTGTGGTGTAATCGGAAATAGGTATCATCACATCCGCCACGGAAGGTTCCTGCAAAGGAGCGGTTTTATCACTTAAAATGCATGAATGGCATGCCTCCCTGATCTTTTCCGTCAATATATCAATATCACACGGTTTTCCAAGGTAGTCAAAGGCACCCTGAACAAGGGCATCCCTTGCCGAAGGCTCATCACCATGGCCGGTGAGCATTATAACCGGAATGTCCGGTTTTCTCTTTTTTATCTCCTTCAGGGTCTCGTGGCCGTCCATTCCAGGCATTTTGATATCCAGTACAACAACATTGATATCCTGATCAATCTTTTTTTTAAACGGGGTGGGAATGGTGTTCATCTCATCCGGGCTGAGTTATATGGCAATGGTTATAACCCTGGGCAAAAAGGTTCCTTTCAGCAGAGTGTTCGGGGTTCACGGCTACTCA
>JADGBO010000297.1 GCA_015231465.1 Desulfamplus sp. | reverse complement strand
AGGGCGAATCTGCCCGGAACATTTTTCAGACAATCTTCTATGGTTACTCTGGCCACGACTCTCTACTAAAACAAAAAGATAAATATATGAAGCATCAAAGGAGTACCTGCCAAGGCTCTCCTATATAGCCCCCATGCCCTGGCGGGCACAACGAACAATGAAAGTCCCGTAGGGGCGATTCATGAATCGCCCCTACGGACGACTTTCATATAACCACCATGGCGGCACTACCGCCACAATCGAAGCATGAAAGTAAGGGCGTATTGCATACGCCCCTTAAAATATGGGGACTTTCATATAAAATGACAAGAAAACCCTATCAAAGGGAGGTTTGATTATGGCTAGACCAATTGCACCAACCCCTCTTCTGGATGAAAAATCCTCTAAAATTTTTCTGGAAAGAGTTACCAGGAACCTGAAGAAAAAATCAAGGCCGGTAAAGACACCCCACATTGACGCTACTATAACCTCAATTATGGCTCATGCACTCAAAAAAGAGAAACGAATTTCATAACGGCAATTTTTCCCTCATACCGATAACAGATGAAAAGACATTCAAGAGTGAAGAAATTGCTGGGTTTGACTGTGGGAAGGATGATTTAAACGAATTTTTTCAAGTTGATGCTTACGCCCACCATGAACAACTATTGGCGGTAACATATTATTTCCAACCAAAAGAAGCCACAGATAGAGAGATTTTCTATCCTGTGGCTTTGGTGTCTTTGTTGAATGACAGAATAGAAATTACAAGGGAAGAGCGGCAAGGCATCAAGAAAAAATTCGGAAAGTCCTTGAAGAAGGGCATCCCATACCCAAAAAGAAATTATACTTCTTTCCCCGCAGTAAAAATAGGTCGCCTTGGAGTATCCAAACAGTTCCAAGGGCAAGATATTGGCACGTCTCTTTTGAACATGATCAAGAATCTGTTTTTGACCCATAATAGGACTGGCTGCCGGTATTTAACGGTTGATGCATACCGTGAAGCCCTTCCATTTTATGATAAGAATGAGTTTGAACCGTTGTGGGAGAAAGATAAGGAAGACCAACAAAGGATTCTGTATTATGACTTGAAAAGGTTTTCTTTCTAATCATATACACATTATCTGCTAAAGGTCGCCCCATAAATCTCCCGGTATTGAAAAGTAAGATCCATTAAACTTTGTGAAAATGGACTTTCTTCAGTTATCATCAAGATGTTTCAAGGAATTGAAACATCTGTGATCGACCGAAAGGGAAGCCAGCGGACATTCCTTCCAATGTTGATTCAACGATTCACATCATCAAGGATAGCTGATCCCTTCGGGCATCGGCGTGCTGGATGGTAACTGTGACCATATCTCCGGGTCTCAGGTTGAGACCTCCGGAGGAGGGGATCCGCCACTCCAGCATGTACTCCTTTAAAAGCAGGGTGAATGAATCACGCCTTGCATCAAGAACAATGGCCTCTTCGGTGTTTCCTTTCATGCCCTCAAGATATTTCAGGAGCCAGTAGCGTCGTCTCAGGAACTGGGCCCGTCCGGTGTTGCCCACCGGTGTTTCAACGGTTTGAAGTATTTTTTTCAGGTCATCTTCGGAATAGGGAGGTTCATAGCCGAGCAGACCCCTTATCTGGCGCTGGGTCAGAAGATCGTAATATCGTCTTATGGGAGAAGTTGCCGTGACATATGCATTGACTCCAAGACCGGAATGGTGTTCTGCACGGGTTCCGATAACGGCACGGTTGAGATGCCTTCGCTGCATGCAGTTGAGAAAAAGTGAGGGTTCTATGCCATGGAAAAGCCGCTGTTTGGGGTCGGGCTGGGATCTGAATATGGCAGGGGTGCCGTTCTTTGTCAAAAATTCGGCCATGAGCGAGTTTGCCAGGATCATCAGCTCGGATATGAGCATCCTGGAGGGGTTCTCTCGGTCGATGCGGGATATTCCTATCTCTCCACTCTCTTCCACCCATAGGTTCACCTCGGGCAAAGTGATCTGTACGGCACCGGATTTGATGCGTTTATCCCTAAGTACCGTTGCAATGCGGTGCAGGGTAGTGATGGGGTCATCCTCACCGTTCATGATGTTAGCTTCTGTGTATGTCATCTGGTGATGGACTTTTATTATGCTGGCCACAATCTCCCAGTCAATTATTTCGAAGAAGCGGTTCAATCTTACAAGGGTGCTGATTCCGGGCCTTGTTCTGCCCTCCATGAGGCTGCACATATCTTCGGAGAGGTTTGCCGGAAGCATGGGTATTTTGTCATCGGGCATGTATATGGAACTGCCCCGGAGTCTTGCGTGGCGGTCAATGGGATCGGAATCTTTAATAAATGAGGCCACGTCAATGATGTGTATTCCCAGTGTATAGCCGTCATCCTCTTTTTCAAGACTTATGGCATCGTCATAGTCCAGAGTTGAGTGGCCGTCAATGGTGATAAGGGGGATGTGGCACAGATTCCGTCTTTTAGGGTCATCCAGGAAATCTCCATGGTTGAATATAAGTTTATCGGCATTTTCATGGACACTTTGGGGAAATGTCACAGGAATGTCCATCCTTATTATATCTATGTTTTCATGGGGAGTCCATATGCCGGCTTTTACCAGGAGATTGAATATCTGATGGGGTGAGTCTATGCCCGCACCGGACATCATGGCCCTGGCAATGGCCGGGTTGCGGCTCTCCCTGTCGTGGATATAGAAATCCTTGAGGGTCGAGATAATTTCAGGCGAGGGGAGGGCGGGGCAGGGGCCATCCCCGGGTACCATGCTATCCATGGCCCTCAGCCATTGGGAACCTTCCTGGACGAGCTTTTCCCTCTTTTCAGCTTCCCTTGTGATGTTCAGTTTGATTTCAATCTGTTCCGGGGTGTTGGGGGTGAAGCTGTCCCTGTGGAACTTGAAGTAAAGTTTGTCATTGAAGAATGCCCTGACAACAGATGCTTCATGGTCCGGGGAAACCGGAGGATCAAAACAGAAAGAGGCCATTGTTTCCATGTCTATGGATTCCTGCTCTTCCTGGAGCAGTTCCCATAAATCTTTGATATCAATGGTTTTTGAAAGTTCTTCCCTCTCTATGGCACGTTGTTTCAGGCTTCGGACAAGGGAGTCCCTGGAGGCTGTCATGTCAAGGGTCTCTCCGGAGAGATGTGATAATCTCCCCTCGGAGAGATTCACTTCCCTGTTATATTCCGTGAGAAGCCTCAACCGCTGCTTTTTTATCTGCAGCACCACAGCACATATGATTTTTTGCTGGTCGATATATTCAACAATATTTCCTGTATTCATAAGCAGATACAATATCAGTATGTACCAGTAAAGTCAATTGAATGGAGCTCATTATCCTTGAAAAAATTAACCCTCTTGGGTATTATGATTAAATGGCTGGAAAAAAGGGAAAAAAAGGGAAAATCAGAAAACGAGTTACCGGTTCTGTTTCGCAACATGCCACCCCGGCTCCCTGGGGTGATGTGAAAAGAGACAGAAACGGAATCGCTTTTCTTGATGAACGAAGTGATATCGGGGAACTCTTTTCCCAGGATGCACCGGTTGATTCCAGAGAGCTCTTTTCCAAGGATGTGAGGGGTGATTCCAGAGAACTCTTTTCCCAGGATGCACCGGTTGATTCCAGAGAGCTCTTTTCCCAGGATGCACTGGGTGATTCCGGGGAACTCTTTTCCCAGGATGTCCATGAAACAAGGGTTCATGGCGATGCAGATTATGGGGATGAAGCCTTTGAACTGCTTCTCCAGGAGTCCCTCAAAGGTAAAGACATGGGAGCCATGATGCGGGAAAAGAAGGACTC
>JADGBO010000296.1 GCA_015231465.1 Desulfamplus sp. | reverse complement strand
GTCACTGTGTACTCCCCGGAAGTCTTTTTGAGAGCGGCCAGGCCAGGTATCGTTTTGACGCTCCGGATCAAAGGGAGGTAAGGGGAATATTCTTCGTGCAGGTAACCGATGCCAACGGCAGCAGGGCATCGGCCGCTGTCACCATATTGCCGGGCTCCTGCATTGGGGCCCGGGACGACCTGACCATGCACTTTCCTGTGGCATGGCTCTCGGCCGAGGCCTATCGCTTCGATCTCGGATATTTCCCCTATGACCGGGATCCGTCCAGGATAATCTGGCAATTTGACCTTGGAAGCTTTGGTTTGTCCGGGGATCAGCTTTCCGAGAACGCCGGAGGTGCGTCTGGCCAGGGTGAAGATACTTCTGAAACCACCGGCATCACGGTGGATGAGACCGATTTAAGCATCATGCTGGACTGCGTTACCTTTGATGTGCATAAATTCGGCTTCAAACTCAATTTTGTCCTGCTGCCGGAATATCCGGAAGATATCTTCTGGGAGATGGATATGGAGACCTTTAATGAAAAATGACAGGAATAATCACCGAGATAATAACAAAATATAGGGCTTGATCATCTTTTCGGCCAGTGTAGCCATCTTGTAGGGGCAGACCTGTGTGTCTGCCCTGGTGAAGGGCGAACACACAGGTTCGCCCCTACGTTGCTGGCCGAAATAATGATCAAGGCCAAAATATAAAAAAACTTGGCATCCTTCATATCAGATTAAAGTAGTTTACACTTCTTGTCTGGAGTAGAGACGCAATGCATTGCGTCTCTACCGCTGGGTTATTTTGCCATTGGAAAAGTGTAAACCGGCAAATGAAGGATGCCAAAAATTCTTCATAATTCCTATCTGTTAACTGAAACCAGGCCAGTGTCAGGTGGTTTTAACTTCATAAATCGTCACGGACTGACTCCTCCCTTTTACCTGAATTGTATCGAGCAGGGTGATGTTGAATCTGCCCGAGGTGAGAAGGTTACGTGTATCCCGGGAAATGATAATGGATGTTCCGTAAAGTTTATTGGCCTGTTCCAGTCGGGCGGCCACATTCACAGCATCACCCATAACAGTATAATCCATAATGTTACGGGCCCCCATATTACCCGCAATCACAGGGCCGCTGTTAATGCCGATACGGCAAAAGAGTTCCGGCACTCCCCTTTTCTTCCAGCAGTCACGCAGCTCGTTTAGACGATGCTGCATGGAGATTGCAGCGGCAACAGCCTGATCCGCGTGGTTTTTTGAGGGAGCCGGCATCCCGAATTCCGCCATTACAGCATCTCCCTGGAATTTATCAATGATACCGTCATGGTGGAAAATAATTTCCGCCATCTCGGAAAAATATTCGTTGAGCAGCATTACCAGCACCGCCGGTTCAAGGGATTCGGATATGGCTGTAAACCCCTTTATATCCGAAAAGAGTATGCTCACCTCACGCTCCTCCCCGCCAAGAACCACCATTTCCGGCTTATTGAGAAGTACGCGGACAACTTTTTCTGGAACATATCGGCCAAAAACAGTTCTGATAAAGGCACTCTCCCGGGACGCTGATATCTCCCGAAATCCCAGCACTGCCCCAAAGGTGAGTATAGCCCCTGCCAGCACCGTGGTCACTGGAAAAAGCCTGAACTGAATCATCTCTGTCCAGGCCAGCAAAAGGGGGATGCCCATGGATAGAATGCCCACTGCATAGAGGGGATAAGCGGGCCCCAGGCAAGCGGAGACTCCGATACAAAGTACTGTAAGAAGTACCACGGCTCCGGCCTGCCACCCACACCAGGTCCGGTAGAATGTACTTGTGAGAAGAGCGTTTAAAAGGGATGCGTGAATAACCATAAGAGAGGCATCGGCTTCCAGGGGAGTATAGCCCATATCTGCCGCACCGGTTGCCAAATCACCAATGATGACAAATCTGCCCTCGAACCAGTCCAGGAGGTTTCCCCTCAAATGGGGTGTTTTAAAATACTCCATAAACTGATGCACGGGCATATGGCTGAAATCCTGGCCCAGGGGTCTGACATATGGAATAAAGGTACAGCCCCTGCTGTCGATGGGAATCACAACATCTTTATGGAGGCGGGTGTGAGGCAGGGCAGGAATGGTAAGAGTCTCTCCCCAGGCTATCTCCAAATCCTCTATGGCGGCACCGGACCAACTAAGAAATACCGAAAGAGCAAGGGTCGGGAAATAGCGGCCATCCATGCGGGTCAAAAGACAGGCATGGCGGTAGATGCTGTCTCCATCGGCATTAACCGCAATATCACCGGTGGAGATTGCAGCCGCGGCAAAGGGATCGTACTGGGTCAAAGCACGGCTGGCGTAAATGGGACGGGCCCTTTGAATATTGGTCTCCCCGGGAACACCGCTGAACTCATTTTTAATCCGTTCATGGGCATTGGTGCCGTTCCATTTAAAGCCAACAGGATCATCGGATCTGGCCAGGGCAGAGGGCAGATGCACACAGCCCGCAGCCTCTATGGACTCGGCAAAGAGAGCATCAGAATCAGGTGTGCCTGCCCTTGCAAAAATAATATCGTAAACAATACCCTCCACATCCAGTTCAGCCAGGGCGAGATTGACAGGTGCCAGCTTGCCCCGATCCAGGTGGTTGGTGCCGAAGGCATCATAGGTGTCGTCGGTTATGGGAAGGTAGATAATACCAGGTGCAAAGGATGGTTCAGGACCGTGCCCGTTATTCACCGAAAGCTTGTATATATAATCCAGGGCCTTGTAATCCCACTTATGCCAAACAGGTTCATACAGGGCAAATATCAATCCCCAGCCCATTAAAAGCACCAGGGTAAAAAGCACCATTGTCCTTGACTGTCGTCTATTTCTGAATATGAAATTCATAGGTGCGGATCAGCAGCCCCTTTCCTGAAAAGGTCGGTAATTCTCTAAGAAAAGTGCTGACATTTCCATGGTCTTCACTTGTTTTCCGGCTCATGCCTCCCCTTGTGGCACCCCCCAGGGCTATGGGTGAAGGCATTTCATCCGTAACCAGCATACTGCTTCGCTTTTGCAGCCGGGTTTCCAGGGAGACCCACTCTTCATATTCAGGGGGATTACTCTCTATATCAGCAAGCTCGGTGAGTTTGTCCGGCGTACAGATAATGGTAAGTCTCTGCCGGTCATGCCTGCCTTCAATTGCATAGCAGGTCTGGGCCGAGGGCAGAATCAGTGTGGAACTCTGAATTTTCTGCTCGGTGATGTTCATCAGCTCCACCGAGTGATGATCCGTATGAATAACATAGATATAACACTCTTTTTCCGTATGGATGTACAGACGGATCAAATCCCCCGGGGTGAGGGGCTGACGGCCCCGGGCAGTGAAGGTTCGTTCTCCGGAAATTACCTGTATGCCTATTTTGGCACGAATTATGTTGCTCTCCTGGCTCCCCGTCTCCCCGATAACCGGGAAGACTCCCAGGAAGAACAGTGAGGAAAAGAGCATAACCAGGGCGATGGTACATCTAATGGGATTAATTTTTTTCATGAAAAACTCCTTTTTATCGGGTATGGTGGAAAATATAGACTTCCAGAAAAATATTTCAGCAAATCCGTTCCCAGGGAGAGCCACAGGGGGCAGCCCATCAATCTTCCAACCACCTCTCAACCTCCACCCTTCGATTCATCTGCTTGTTCCGCTCACAAGTGTTGGGTTCCAGGGGCAGTGCCTCTCCATATCCCACGGCCTTGAGTAAAGATTCGGGAATTCCGAACTCTTTTTGTATATGATTCTTGACCGTGTATGCCCGTCTCAAGCTCAATTTCCGATTATGGGCCTCGGTTCCATC
>JADGBO010000295.1 GCA_015231465.1 Desulfamplus sp. | reverse complement strand
TCATGTTTCGATTGTGGCGGTAATGCCGCCATGGAGGTTATATGGGATCGAAAAAATCCTTTTACCGTTTACCTAGTTTGGTTGCACGAAAAATCTTCTCACGCATTAAGGCCCTGTCTAATATAAACATAAATTTCGGCATATCCCGGGAGCGTGCCCGGGAGAACACCCTGATACTATTACCGTTTCAGAGACATACACTGTGCTGCGGAATTTCTGCCCTGGTGGCATTCAAAGGTACCGGCCCGGAAGCAGGGGCGATTCATGAATCGTCCCTAATGGATGGAAATCACCAGGAAGAAGACCGCCTGTCAGAGCTTATCTCATCAGTACTTAACTTCAACCTTGGGGCCTGCATATCCGGAGGTCAATCCATCCAGGAAACTTACCTTGGGGGAGAAGGAGCCTTAAATGCACTTTTGAATAAGGTTCTCACACTTAAGACCACTCCTGTTTTCTACCAGCTTGTGACAAGCCGGGATCAAAGGGAGAGGATAAAAAACCAGGCATCTTTCCTGGCCCATGAACTGGAAAAAGAGGGTGCAACAACGGCGGGTCGCCTTCATGAGGTTGACCCGGGAGATGCAGGAACCGTCCTGGAAAGGCTTGAAGCCCTCAAAGACATTCAATGGTGTCTCTCCATGGAGATACTCAAAAATATTGAGTCAATGGAAAAACTCTCCTTGAATCCCTTATCCCAATTGGAATACCCGGAGATAGCAATTTTAAAGCAGATCAATGCGGTACTCAACAGTATTGACCGCCTTGAGGTCCGGGGAAGGGATTCCGCCGGAATATCCATAATGTTTACCTTTGAAAAAGGCGAATTTGACAAATTCAGGCAGGAGGCACAAAGGGCAGGACTTGGGGAGCAGTTTCGTGCCAGGACCAACAGGCCCCTGCTTGTCAACAACTGCATAACCATACATGACCGGTTGGGAGAGATGGACGGCATTCACCATGTATCACTGGCCATTGTGTATAAATATGCGGCTGCCATAGGTTCCCTGGGGGACAATGTGAAATTTGTCCGTACCCAGATAAAAAACGACCAGATTCTTCACCTCCTGATCAGGTTTCCATCCCTTGCCTGTACCATATCTGCCCACACAAGATGGGCATCTGTGGGGGACATAACCCAGGCCAATTGCCATCCCGTTGACAACGAATCCACAGACAAGGCCGTTAAAAAGAGCGGTATCATCCATGTCAGTCTCAACGGAGACATCGACAACTACCTGGAACTCAAAAAAAGTTATGAATCGAGATTTGACCCCCTTCATCCCGATGTAACCACGGACACAAAAATCATTCCCCTACGGATAGAGCATTATCTTAAAAAAGGCAATGCCATAGAGAATGCCTTTCGCCTTGCCCTCAACGATTTTGAGGGCTCCCATGCCGTGAGCATGCACTCTGACCTTGCCCCGGGCAGACTCTTTCTTGCCCAGAAGGGAAGCGGCCAGGCAATTTTCATAGGCATTTCACCCGAATGCTATGTAACGGCATCCGAGCTTTACGGGATTGTGGAGGAGACCAGTACCTTCATCAAGCTCAACGGTGAAAAAAAGGGGCAGATAGTTATACTTGACCAGAACTCCCCGGGCGGAACCGGCGGAATGACCTCCATGGATTATGAAGGAAACCCCATTCATATATCCGACTCCCATCTCCAGCAGAGCCGGATCACATCAAGGGACATTGACAGGCAGCATTTTCCCCACTACTTTTTAAAGGAGATATCTGAATCTCCCCTTTCCGTGGAAAAGACCCTCCTCAACCGATGGAGACCCTCGGCCAGGAACGGTCTCAATATCGTCAATCTGGACGAATCGGTGATTCCCGGGAATATCAGGCTTGGGATACAAAACAGAACCATCCAGAGGATATTTTTTATAGGCCAGGGAACCGCAGGGGTTGCGGCCCAGGGATGTGCAGCCATCTTCACCCTTTATCTCCAGGGGGCCAGGCATCTTGATATCCGTGCCATGAAGTCCTCCGAGCTTTCAGGTTTTTCCATGGTGGGTAGTGAATCTTCCCCCCATGCCATGGATGATCATCTTGTGGTGGCCATCAGCCAGTCCGGCACCACAACAGACACCAACAGGGCCATTGACATGATAAAGGCCAGGGGGGCAAAAACCATAGCCATTGTGAACCGGAGGGATTCGGATATAACCTTTAAAACGGACGGTGTTTTATATACCAGCACGGGCCGGGATATAGAGATGTCCGTGGCATCCACCAAAGCCTTTTATTCCCAGATAACCGCCGGGGCCCTTCTTGGCCTTCAGGTGGCTGAACTGGCAGGCACACTCTCCCCGGAAGATATTGACCGTGAACTTCAAGAACTTTTCCAACTGCCCTCGAAAATGGTAAAAGTCCTGGGGATGAAGGATAGCATCAAGGCTTCGGCCATGAAACACGCAGTGACCAAATCCTCCTGGGCCACGGTGGGAAGCGGCTTCAACAAGACTTCGGCCGATGAGATACGCATCAAGCTCAGCGAACTTTGTTATAAAACCATCTCATCGGATTTTGTGGAGGATAAAAAGCACATAGATCTCTCCTCGGAACCCCTTGTAATAGTATGTGCCGCCGGGACCCGTGAAAGTGTACTAAAGGATATAGTAAAGGATACGGCAATATTTCACGCCCACAAGGCAACACCCTTGGTTATAACGGATCAGGGTGAAGAGCGTTTCAACGGCTACGCAGCCGATATATTCAGGGTCCCCATGGTGAGCGAGCAGTTTGCCCCGGTTCTCAACACCCTGGTGGGGCATTTGTGGGGATACTACGCTGCCCTCTCCATCCATGAGAGTTCCGGGTTCATGTTCCGTTTCCACCAGGAGATAACGGATATGATCACCGAATATAAAAACATGGGGCTGGACATCTATGAGGTTGTCCTGG
Source organism: Desulfamplus sp. (assembly GCA_015231465.1). Classification (GTDB taxonomy): domain Bacteria; phylum Desulfobacterota; class Desulfobacteria; order Desulfobacterales; family Desulfobacteraceae; genus Desulfamplus. The sequence continues at coordinate 909 of JADGBO010000295.1, read as the reverse complement.
AAAATGCTTTCCGGGAGAAGATTGCGGCTTTTTACAACGAGTTTACAAAACGCCGGCGGCAGAACAGATTCCCGGATGTACTGGGCATCGGCACTGCCACAAACCTTACCCTGCTGCTCAAGTACCTTTCCGGACGATTGCCGGTTGCAGACTTTGAAATTGATTTCGGCAAAAAGGGAACCCCTGCAAATATGCTGGATCAGTTTTTCGAAACCCTCTCGGATGCAGTCAATGCAATGGCCCGGCCCGTGGATGCCATTAAACATCAGGCCAAGACGGTTACCGTGGGAACAAGCCGCATTGATGACCAGGAAGGGGTTGTGGATTTAAGGGACAAGTTTCAAGGTGTTGTATTTGATGAGATAGCATCCCACGGCATTGACCTTTCCAGGATCACCAACAGGAATGTTCTTGTTGTCAAAAATCTCCAGGAGGTCATCTCCCATGTCAATGGCTCCCTTTTGTACAGAATCTCGGGACTCAACCTTCTTGGTGAACCAACCACTGAAACCCGCATGGATGTTATAAGAAAAACCGGCACCCTGGCCGGGGAACATTCAAGGGTGGAGACGGAACATCGACTCCAGGGTACCAAGAACATCATTGTAAGGGAGGGAAATGTCTATATCGGCAAAGGGAGAAAAGATGGCCGCAGCATACTTGTAATCCCGGTAATTTCAAGCTCTCCCGACTCCAGCGTAATAGAAAATCTACTTTCCATAAATGTGGCATTTAAACGGGAGGAGCAGGTCTCCCTTCTCAGTAAGATAAAAGCCCTTGGCGGAAAGTTTGTCCGCATAAAGGACATAATCCTTGAGACCGACCATGTGGAATGGGATGACTCACTGCTGGATACTGTCCCCATAAGGGATCTTTTTGGTGATTCAGCAGAAAAGATTGCAGATACAA
>JADGBO010000294.1:3111-3826 GCA_015231465.1 Desulfamplus sp. | reverse complement strand
TACATAACGGGCAGGCAGTCCCAGGGATCGAAGACAGGCTATCTCTATGTGGGCAAAGTCCTGGCATACCCCTTTTTTTATATCAAAGGCAGCCTCCACAGGGGTGTTGGTGGTTGTGGCCTGGGGGTCATACTTAAACATGGTGAATATCTTTTCCGTCAGACCAAGGGCGGCCTTGAGAATGGGGGTTTCCGGTGAAAAAAGATTGCTGGCCCACCTGGCAAATTTTTCAGACACCGGGATCATGGGAGATGGAAATACAAACTGGAAGGCCTCCAGATCATCCGGGGCAGTGTGGTGCCATACACTCTCTTTGACCTGCTCCCAGGGGGGTGTCTCTTCCGGCAGGGGCATGGGAGCCGGATTTATCACCACCTGGCTTTGTGCTGAAATTTCAAAAACAGTGTGGGGGGTCTGTACGGTGGTGGTGGTGACCTGGTTGCCGAAACAGTCCACTCTCCGGGTCGTGGCTGCGGGATGGGGAGAGAGATTGATGGCACTTTCGATACAGTGCTGTACCGGTGTCTCCCTTGGTGTGAGATAGAGTTCATTGTGGGAAAGGGATGCCGTATCTTCGTACTGGTATCTTGTGGTGTGTGAAATTTTATATTTCATGAATTTTTGCACCCCCCTTTTCATGGAACAGGTAGTAAACTCTGGATTATGTATTCTATCTTTTTTTTTCGGATAAGTCCACAATTGAGATTAGCCAGGA
>JADGBO010000294.1:0-2978 GCA_015231465.1 Desulfamplus sp. | reverse complement strand
AAAAATGAACAGTCAAAAATGGCAGATTTAGACACCCCAGGATGGCTCCTATTTGTCTCTTGTGGAGCGACTTATCCCTTGCCAAAAGTCCAAATCCAACCATCAAATACGTTTTACCACCCATGGCCTGCTTGAGATGGAACACAGTATCCGAATGATTTTCATCTACTTTCTCATCCCTGTTACCTTGTGGTTAAACTGCTTTTCGGCGGCGGTTTCCTAATGGATATTTAAAGAGAACTCAGCGATCAGCTTATCCTTTATTGCATCTCTTATATTCCTTACCTTTTCTAACTGTTCTTCCCTTGAACCGCTCACTCCGTCCGGGTCGGGAAAGGGCCAGTGTTGTCTTCGGGTAATACCTGGATAAACAGGGCATCGTGATTCGGTTTGAGGACATAATGTGATGACATCGTTATACAATTGGCCACTTTTAAAAAGCTCAAAGGCACTTTGGGGCCTTTTATCTGTCAAATCGATTCCTTCCTCTTTCATAACTTCTATGACCAGCGGATGAACACGCTCTGCAGGTTCCATACCGGCACTGCTTACTTCAAACCGGATGCCTCCAAAACGGTTGAGATATGCTTCTGCAATCTGGCTTCTGCCTCTGTTCCGTCCGCAGATAAACAGCACTTTTCGTTTTCCCATGGGATCCTCCCCGATTTTTATCTATGGTATAAAAATTAATGACTATGCTGCCCGGGCCATATCCCGGACAGCCTGGAGTTCCACGAACCCAAGATCAGATACTGGCTCTAACCCGGTATTTGACCCGGCATCTGACCCTCTATTTGACCCGGTATCTGACCCGGGCAAGCCTCTCCTTCTCCTTCCACTACCCCATTCAGGAGACGGGTTAATTTCTCCCATCTTAACACCCATACCGGTAAGTTTTTCCATGGTCTGACCCAAAAGGGATTCAAGGCCCTGGGAAATATTACGTGTATGTTCCTGTACCTGGCTCGACAGGTTCCGGGTCTGCTGGGCAGCATCTTCGACATCCCGTATGCTGTTGGATACATCCATGGTTTCATCCGATGTCATCCTGGCATTCCCGGCGATCTCCCCTGTTGCGGCTTTCTGCTCCCCAACGGAATCCCGGATATGGCAACTGATTCGGGTAAGCCCATCGACCTTCTCTTCAATATCCCTTATACTCTCCATCATGTCGGAACCGGCCTGCTGTATGGCTATGATCTTTCCCGCAATATCCACCGTGGCTGTTTCGGTCTGGCTGGAAAGCTGTCGTATTTCGGAGGCAACCACTGCAAATCCCCGTCCCTGGGTTCCCGAACGTGCAGCTTCGATATTGGCATTCAAGGCCAGGAGTTTGGTCTGGCGGGAAATATCCTTGACAATCTTCACAATGGATGCAATCTCCCGGGAAGCCTCGCCAAGGGCATGCATCTCATTTTTTGAATTTCCAGCCACATCTGCTATATCCTCCATGAGTTTCTGCTGGGTCTCCATCTGGACGGATATATTGTCAACCGCTGCCTTGAGACGATTTGCAGCGTCTGAAACCACATCTGTTCCGGCAGCGGTCCGGGTGGCCGAATCATTTACCCTGGAACTCCTTTTTTCGGTACGGGAAGCCAGATCGTGGAGAGTGGAAGCAGCATGGGCCATGTCCCTTGCTCTGGTCTGGAGTTCCTGAATCATGACGGTCATCATGGCAACGAGTCCCTGTATCATCTTCTGCTCTTCCCGTTTTCTAATATCCTCCTTCTTCAGATTATCCAGGGCAATTTTAAAGCTCTGTATGGTACGGGCAAGTACTCCTATTTTATCACGACGCTGCAAAAAGGGAATGTGGATATCCCTGCCCTGCTGTATCCCGCTGATGACGCTATAGAGTTTGCGAAGGGGTTTTTCCACAATGAACCAGGTTAGAAGATAAAGAATCACCATATTGACAAAAACAGTTCCAAGGGCAATGGATGCCGAAATTCTCTGTTTGCGGTTTATAAACTCTTTGATTGCCGCATCTTCATCGGTAATTTTCTGGACAAAATGCACTATTTCAACTCTGGCCTTTTCCGCATTGATGGCCTCATCGGCCAGCATCTCATTTAGCGATGCAATATTTTTATGCAATTTTTCACTGTTGTCTCCATTGGAGAGAGCTTCTATTTCAGCGGACACCTTTTCAATATCTTCCATGGGGCTGCTGCTGGTGAGGCTAATCATTTTGACGGCATCCAGGAAAACTCCGTTATCATCCTGCAAACTATGGGAGAGCATGAGGGAGCCATCCTTGATGTGAACCACAAACTTTCCGTTGGCCAGATCCCTTCTCTCTGTTCTTGAAAAGATTGATTTATAACTTTCTCTTCCCTCCAGGATATTTTCATTCACAGGAGGATGATGCTCTTCAACCCATTTGAGAACATCCCTTGAAGTGTCAACCTCAAGATGTTCCGGAATCTTCATGTATTTATCCTGGAGATTAACAATCTCGCCTCTGAGATTTTCACTAAGGGAATCCCTCAAAGAGGCCAGGGTTTCGTTTTTGTACCCGATTTCACGGCTGGCATGCCAGTTGACAAATATAAGTGTGGCTATGCAGAGATTGGAGACAAGGCCGACACCAATGAGAAGTTTCATTCCCAGGGTCAGAAATGAAACACCATTGTTCAAGGCAGTGGCGGGGTTACCATTGTGGATGAATTTGATGTTGTCAACCTTTGCGGTGGTTGAAGCATCGGGGAACCGATCCCTGTTTCCCTTGGAATTTGACATGATTCTCTCCTTTGTGTCCTAATACAAAACCCCAGGGTGCGGAGTGCCATACCCTGCTGCAAAAAAAATCTTTATAATGCAATTATTTTTTTATATGAAAGTCCCCATATTTTAAGTAAGGGCGTATTGCAATACGCCCCTACTTTCATGCTTCGATTGTGGCGGTCAGCCGCCATGGCCGTTATATGAAATGCACCGGCGTTTCAGGACTTTCATCACTTCGATTGTGGCGA
>JADGBO010000293.1 GCA_015231465.1 Desulfamplus sp. | reverse complement strand
TTTTCAGGTGCATCCTCTGCAAAATAAAAATTCCATATAGAAGTGTCCAAATATAGGGATAATTTTTTCATCATCTCCTTTCTTTTTTGCCACTTTAGACACATTTCATATAAAGGTCATACCCTGACGGACACAACGAACAATGAAAGTACCGGAAGCTTTAAATATGGGGACTTTCATATAAAAACGAAAAAAGAGAGTCTCCTGAAAAAGATAATTTTACGGAGACTTAACAATATTTAAGGAGTCAACAATGAGTGAAAATAGACAGACAAAACTGGTCGGTTTTCTGTGCAACTGGTGCAGTTACGGTGCTGCCGATCTCGCCGGTGTGAGCAGGATGCAGTACCCTGAAAATATCAGGGTTATCCGCATCCCCTGCACCGGAAGGGTAACCCCCAAATTCATCCTCTCCGCGTTCAGGGAGGGTGCCGACGGTGTATGGGTATCCGGCTGACATCCCGGTGAATGCCATTACCTGGAAGGTAATTATTACGCCCGGAGAAAATTTGCACTCATGGCCAATCTGTTTGAACACATGGGCCTTGAAAAGGAGCGTCTGCACTTTTCATGGATATCATCTGCGGAAGCAGGAAAGTTTGTGGATGTGGCCACGGATGTTGCAAATACGGTAGAAGCCCTTGGTCCCATTGATAAATTTGTAAAAAAAGTAGCGTAAGGGGTAGTTACATGGATCAATTAACTGAAAAGATAAGGGAGCTTGCATCAACCCTTCTCAAGGATGGCAAGGTTGACATGGTGATAGGGTTTGCAGATGGAACCCTTCCAATGACATCCAGACCATTTTTGGCCACAGAGAGTGATAAAGCAGCCCAACTGGTCTGGAACAGCTTCTGTTCCCTGAATCTAACCAACTACATCACCGGCAGAAAGGAGAAGATCGCCCTTTTTGCCAAGGGGTGCGACTCCAGAAACGTGGTGAACCACATTGTGGAAAATAAAATCTCCCGGGATCAGCTCCATATCATAGGAGTTCCGTGCCAGGGCATGGTTGACAAAAAAGCGATCCTGAAAGCGGTTGGAGGTGAGATAACCGGCCTTTGTGAAGAGGGAGACAAACTCACCGTCTCATCCTCCCATGGTGATGTCGAGCTTAACAAAAATGATTACCTTCGGGATAACTGTGCCACCTGCACCCACCGAAACCCCGTAATATACGATGAGCTGGCCGCCCCCCTTGTTGAGGAGCAGACCGTTGAAGAGCCCTTTGCCGATGTTGCAGCCATTGAAAAGATGGAACCCGTTGACAAAGCCCGATACTTCGACAACCTGATCAAGGACTGCATCCGCTGTTATGCATGCCGCAATGCCTGTCCCCTCTGTTACTGCCCCACATGCTTTGTGGACGAGTCCGGTCCCCAGTGGGTGGGCAAGGGTCAAAATCCCACAGATATACAGACATTCCACTTTCTAAGGGCATTCCATTGTGCCGGACGATGCACCGACTGCGGTGCATGTGAGGCTGCCTGCCCCATGGATATTCATGTCAGGGCCTTTACCCGAAAGCTCAACAAGGACGCTCTGGAACTTTTTGGATGGGAAGCAGGTCTGGATACTGAGAAAAGGCCTCCCTTAGACACATTTAATCCGGATGATCCCGACGAGTTTATCCGATAACGCAAAAAGAAGGGCACCAGACCATGAAATTGATACACATAGACAAAAAAGAGTGGAACCAGGGAATGGAGAGGGCCCAAAAGGAGTATCTGCTCTTCTCTCCTGTAAAAGATAAAGACAAGGAGCAGTACCTCTTCGGACCCCTGGCCCATGGTGAGGTTCCGGACATGACCCATGCCGATACGGTTCTCTCTCCCAAATCCATAATTTTTCCCCAGACTGAGAAGATGCTCCATGCATCCCTGGATCCGTCCCAGCCGGATCACCATATCATGAAGAGGGTTCCCGAAGAGTACGGCCCAAGGGCGGTCATAGGCATACGTCCCTACGATGTCAAGGCCCTGACCCTTATGAATCTTAACTTTGACACCGACGATTACCGTGACCCCTACTGGTGTGACGCATACAAGGCCACCACCTTCATCGCCCTTGGGGTGAACAGCCCCTCTTCGGTGGATTTCAGCACATCCATGGGATCGGGACCCTTTGACGAAACCGGAGTTGACGTGCTTTTGGTGGATAACCAGGACTCCTATATTGCCAAGATCATCACAGACAAGGGCCAGGCCTTCATGGAGGCTGCCGGATTCAATGCCGAGGCCGACCCTTCGGCCCGGGAAACCTTGGATAATATCAAGGCCAATGCCGAAAAAAAGATCACGGCAAAAGTGGGTACAGATACCCTGCGGGGACGGGAGATACTGGAGCTTTACGAGGCTCCGTTCTGGGATGAAATTGCCTTCTCCTGCATCAACTGCGGTACCTGCACCTTTGTATGTCCCACATGCTGGTGTTTCGACATCCAGGACGAGACCAAAGGAAAGGCCTGCACACGTTTTCGCAATTGGGACTCATGCATGTTTCCCCTCTTTACCCTCCACGGCTCGGGCCACAATCCAAGGGGAGAGAAGACCCAGCGGGTAAGACAGCGGTTCATGCACAAGCTCAAATATTTCCTTGATAAATATGACCAGGGAACCATGTGCGTGGGATGCGGCAGGTGTGTTGAATCCTGCCCTGTCAATATTGATATCCGTGAAGTCTGCAATATCATGAACAACTATGAGCCGCAGAAATAGAAGGAGGAGAGATGGTCAACCCATATTTGCCATATCCGGTTCGCATAGATGAGATTGAGATTGCAACTGAGGATAAATCACTTAAAACATTTAAATTTGTCTTTTTGAACAAGGAAGATGAAGAGGCCTTTTCCTACAAGGCAGGCCAGTTTGCGGAACTCTCCATTCCAGGCCAGGGTGAGATTCCCATAGGCATTGCATCTTCCCCCACGGAAAAGGGCTTTGTAAAGTTCACCGTGTTCAAGACCGGCGTGGTAACCGGTTATCTGCACAACATGAAGGTGGGAGATATCATGGGTATCAGGGGGCCTTTGGGCAACTGGTATCCCTGGGAGAGCCTTGAAGGAAAGAATGTGGTTATCATCGGCGGAGGTTTTGCCTTCACCACCCTGAGATCATCCATTGTCTATATGCTCGATCCTGCCAACCGATCGAAATTCGGCGACATCCATGTGATCTACGGGGCACGATCCCCGGGCATGCTCCTTTATCGGGATGAGCTCTATGAGTGGGAGAAAAGAGACGACATAAACATGCACATCACAGTGGATGCCACCGATGATCCCCAGTGGAAGTACAATGTGGGCTTTGTTCCCACAGTCGTAGGTGAAAAGGCTCCCAAGGCAGACCCGGACACCTTTGCCATTGTGTGCGGCCCGCCCATCATGATTAAATTCACCCAGCCCGCCCTGGAGTCCCTGGGGTATGCCGGCAACCAGATTATCATGTCTCTGGAGAACCGCATGAAGTGCGGCATCGGCATGTGCGGCCGGTGCAACATCGGAAAGGAGCTGGTATGCAAGGACGGTCCTGTCTTTACCCTGGATGAGATCAACAAAACACCAAGGGAATACTGAGAATTGAGAATGGAGAATTGAGAATTGAGAATTAAAACTTGATAATGGAGAATCAAAAACAAGGCAATTTCCCATAATCAATTCTCTATGACATCCATGCCTTGACCGGCACAACCAACCATGAAAGTGTCAATATTGGAACAGCGTAGGGGCAATTAATGAATTGCTTTTTTTCCAGTCAGCCAGGGCCAAGGCGAATATTTACGACTTTCATATAAAAAAACGAGAGAGGGAAGAGATGGCCTATCATTTCAATGCAGATGAAGTTTTTGAGAT
>JADGBO010000292.1 GCA_015231465.1 Desulfamplus sp. | reverse complement strand
TCACTATCCGCTATCAACTATTCACTATCTTACACAATAGATAAAAAGACCCCTGCCTGATTGCTTTTATATGAAAGTCCCCATATTTTAAGGGGCGTATGCAATACTCCCCTACTTTCATGCTTCGATTGTGGCGGAGGGCCGCCATGTCCGTTATAAGAACTTTGACTGACGAGAATTTAAATGGTTGCAAAAAAATGATAATTGGGTAAATTAGAGGGGACTGAAGGGATTTAAACTTACAATAATTATGGAGAGGGCTATGAAAAATATCGTTCGTCCCGACCATCCCGATATTACACCGGAGATGTGGGACACCATTGATGGGATCATTTTAAACTGGAAAGCTATTCCAGGAGCTTTGATTACTGTTTTGAGAGAGTGTCAGGAAGTGGTGCTTTATCTCCCCTCGGAACTTCTGACATATATAGGAAACGGCATGGACATTCCCGTCAGTCAGGTGTTCGGCGTGGCAACCTTTTACTCATTTTTCTCCCTGACCCCCAAGGGCAGGCACAACATAAAGGTCTGCACCGGAACTGCCTGCTACGTGAAAGGGATCAAGGAGAGCATGAACAGAATTTATGGAAAGTACAATCTTAAGGAGGGTGGCACAACGGAAGACAGAAGATTTTCCCTGGAAGGTGTACGCTGCCTGGGAGCCTGCGGGCTTGCACCTGTAATGGTTGTGGGCAAGGATATCCATGGTGCTGTTTCTGCGGATAAAGTGATTCAGATACTTGAAAAATATGAATAAGAGAGATTGTCATGAGCCAAACCAGAATTGAACTTATGCTGTGCGGCGGCACCGGATGTGATGCCACCGGCAGTGAAAAGGTTAGAGCTGCCCTGCAGTCCCAAATTGAAAAACAGGGGCTATCCGATGAAGTATCCATTATCATTACCGGATGCAACGGCTTTTGTGCCGTGGGCCCTGTAATGGTGGTGCAGCCCGAGGGTATTTTTTACCAGAAAATTCAGCCGGAAGATGCAGCCGAGATAGTGGAGTCCCACTTTCTTAACGGAACCCCTGTGGAGAGACTCTTTTATAAAAATCCTGCAACCAGAAAATATATCCCAAAGATGGATGATATTCCGTTTTTTTCCAGCCAGGTATTCCGGGCCATGCGCAACAAGGGCCTCATAGACCCTGAAAAGATAGAGGAATACATTGCAAGGGACGGGTATTTCGGTGCTGCCAAGGCCCTGACCGAAATGACTCCGGATGATATTATCCAGGAGATGCTGGATTCGGGTCTTCGGGGCAGAGGTGGAGCCGGTTTTCCTGCCGGTATGAAATGGCGTTTTGCCAAGGAAGCCCAGGGAGATGTCAAATATGTCCTCTGTAATGCCGATGAGGGTGATCCTGGTGCATTCATGGACAGAAGCATCCTGGAATCGGATCCCCATTCAGTACTGGAGGGGATGATCATTGCCGCCAGAGCCATAAATGCCCGCCAGGGATATATCTACTGCCGGAGCGAGTATCCCCTGGCCGTGAAGCGTCTCGGTATTGCCATAAAGCAGGCCAGGGAATACGGCCTTCTCGGCGAGGATATTCTGGGGTCGGGTTTTGATTTTGATGTGGATATATACCAGGGTGCCGGAGCCTTTGTGTGCGGAGAAGAGACTGCTCTAATGCGCTCCATTGAAGGCAGGAGAGGCATGCCTGTCCCCAGACCCCCGTTCCCTGCCCATAAAGGACTTTGGGCAAAGCCCACCATTTTGAACAATGTGGAGACCCTGGCCAACGTGGCCCAGATTATTTTGAACGGCGGGAAATGGTATGCCGGTGTCGGCACCGAGAGCAGCAAGGGAACAAAGGTTTTCGCCCTTTCAGGGGATGTCTGCAACATAGGTCTTGTGGAAGTTCCCATGGGTACAACGATCAGAACCCTTGTATATGATATCGGCGGGGGTATTCCGGATAAGAGGAAATTCAAGGCTGTGCAGCTTGGAGGGCCGTCCGGGGGATGTGTGCCTGAACAGTATCTTGATACTCCCATTGATTATGAAGAGATCACCAAGGTGGGTGCAATAATGGGTTCCGGCGGTGCCATAGTCATGGACAATACCACATGCATGGTGGATATGGCCCGCTATTTCATGGATTTCATACAGGATGAGTCCTGCGGCAAGTGTACCCCATGCCGTGAGGGCACCAAACGGATTCTCAACATTCTTGAGGATATGTGCAAGGGAAAGGGAAAACCGGGAGATATCGAGCAGCTTGAGACCCTGTCGGAAGTGGTAATGCACGCCTCCCTTTGCGGTCTGGGCCAGACTGCCCCCAATCCGGTACTCTCAACGCTTCGCTACTTCAGGGATGAGTATGAAGCCCATATACATGACAAAACATGTCCTGCAAAAACATGTCCGGATCTTGTCAAGTTCGAGGTTGATCCTGATCTTTGCAAACGGTGCGGCCTCTGTTTTAAGGATTGTCCTGCCGATGCCGTTATATGGAAAAAGAAGGAAGTTGCAGTTATTGTCAAGGATAAGTGCATCAAGTGCATGTCCTGTTACGATAGATGTAAATTTGATGCAATTATGTAATAAGTGATGGAATAAAAGTAGTGGTGATTCATGAATCGCCACTACGGACAACTTTGATATAGACTTCCAGAAAAATATTTGAACAAATTCATTCCCAGGGGGCAGCCGCAAGGGACTGCCCCTACAGTATTTCTGCCAATTTCATTATCTGGAAAAATATATAAAAAGACTATCCCAATGTCAAAAATTTTGCCGCAAGTTGTGTTATCTCCCGGGGCAGGGTGGTAATGTCGTCAAAGGGTCTTACCCCTTTTCTGTCAGCCTCGGCAATCTCGTCAAACTCGGGAAGAAAACCGATGATCTCAAAATCGTGCAGTGAGTCCGCTATCAGCATTTCATCCTCTTTGGAGCGGACTCTGTTGCCAAGTACCACAATACGTCTGATCCCTATATCCTGACCAAGCTTTCTTATCCTCTCGGCTGCCGCCCTGCTTCTCGCACCTGGGTTCACAACCGCCACAAGGGCATCCACGGAGCCTGATGTGGCCCTTCCAAGATGCTCCACCCCGGCCTCCATATCCATTATAACAATATCTTTTCTATTGAGTACGAGATGGTTCATCAATGCCTTGAGGATGGTACTCTCGGGACAGATACAGCCGGAGCCTCCGCTTTTCACCGTGCCCATGACCAGAAGTTTTACCCCGTCCCGCTCCATGGAGAATCGATCCGGTATATCATCCACCCTGGGGTTGAGGGTAAAAAAACCGCCCATGGTTCCAGGTTTGGCACCGGTTCTCTCGGCAATGAGATCCGAGAGTTCAGCCACCGGTGTGATGGGGGTATCCTCAGGAATGCCAAGACCTGCGGCAAGGTTAGCCACAGGGTCAGCATCAATGGCAATGACCCTGTTTTCAGGATCAAGATGGGCCAAGCACCTTGCCAGAAGGGAGGTTATGGTGGTTTTTCCTACTCCGCCTTTGCCGCCTATTGCCAATTTTAAACCCATGATTTAACCCTTTCCATATAACGGCCATGCCCTGACGGGCACAACGAAAAATGAAAGTCCCGGGAGTCTTAAAATATGGGGACTTTCATATAAACCACCATGGCGGTACTCCCGCCACAATCGAAGCATGAAAGTCCCGGGAGTCTTAAAATATGGGGACTTTCATATAAAACCAACATGGCGGCATCACCGCCATAATTGAAGTGATATTTGTCATTGTGTGATGATGCACGTATTTTCAGGTAAGCTCCTTTTTTATGGAGCTTTTGTCATCCATGATAAATATTTTACAGCCCCTGCCCGAGGCCTGCCTTATGAGATCTTCTTGTATAATGGCATGTATCTCATATTTTTTATGAATTATATCCT
>JADGBO010000291.1 GCA_015231465.1 Desulfamplus sp. | reverse complement strand
TTTAAAGCTTACCGGGACTTTCATTGTTCGTTGTGTCCGCCAGGGCATGGCCGTTATATGAAAGTCCCAATATTTTAAGTAAGGGCGTATTGCAATACGCCCCTACTTTCATGCTTCGATTGTGGCGGTAATGCCGCCATGGTGGTTATATGAAAGTCCCCATCGTTTCAGGACTTTCATCACTTCGATTGTGGCGGCGGGCCGCCATGGCCGTTTTATAGATATATGCAGATGAATTGATACTCTCATGCCTTATTAGTGTATGGTATCAATTCATCTGAGAAGAATTATAGTCCAGACAGAAGAGCCTTAGGGCCATTGACTGGAAAACAAAAATATTGTTTACATGGCAAAATAAACTTTTTTTATAGTGGAATTGCTATATAATAGTCAATATTTAAATGTTTCCCGTCCTGCCAGGGAACAGTATTGCATGGGAATTATCCATTCTGCCTGTGCGTTGCACCCGGACAGGTCAATTTTTTTTTTAACAACAAACCAATAAGGAGGGGTGCATTCCTCCGCTGCCCGGAAGGGATAGCGGTTTCCTGCACCAGAATTTATGAACAAAAGAATCACGACTACAGCACTTTTAAAAATGAAACAGGAAAAGGATAAAATAACGGCCATGACGGCATATGATTATCCCTTTGCCGGAATTGTTGATTCTTCGGGCATGGATATGATTCTGGTGGGGGACTCCCTGGGCATGGTGATCCAGGGAAGGGAAAATACCCTGCCCGTAACCATGGACGAGATGATCTATCATACTGCCATGGTGGTGCGGGGAACAAGCCGGGCCATGGTGGTGGGAGACATGCCCTTCATGTCCTATCAGGTATCAAGGGAGAAGGCCCTGGAAAATGCAGGAAGATTCATAAAGGAAGCCGGAGCCTCGGCTGTGAAGCTCGAAGGCGGAGCAGATGTTTGTGAACTCATCCATGGAATATCCTCGGCAGGCATTCCTGTCCAGGCCCACATAGGGCTTACGCCCCAGTCCGTTCACCAGATGGGCGGATTCAAAGTCCAGAGAGATGAAGACCGCTTGATGGCCGATGCCCTGAAAGTCCAGGATGCCGGAGCTTTTTCCGTGGTTCTGGAGGGAATTCCCTCACCCATTGCCGCAAAGATCACCGATACCCTTACCATTCCCACCATAGGCATAGGTGCAGGTTCCCATTGTGACGGCCAAATACTGGTACTCCATGACATGCTTGGGATCAACAGCCGTCCTCTTCCCAAATTCGTGAAAAAATATGCCGATTTGAATGCCGCAGCTCTCCTGGGCCTGAAGCAGTACATTGAGGATGTTAAAAGAGGCGGCTTCCCTTCATCGGATTATGAATATAAATAGTGCATTTTTATGGGTGAGCGGGATTGATTACCATGGGACAGACAATTTCCATCATAGGTTGCGGAAGGGTGGGTACCGCCCTTGCCGTTTTTTTAAGCAGGGCCGGATATGCCCTTGGGGGGCTTTACAGCAGAACACCCGCATCATCGGAAAAAACCGCTGGGGCAGCAGGTGCCGGGTATGTCTGCACAACCGCCCTTGGGGCAGTAAAAGCAGGGGGGATAATCTTTATAACCACCCCGGACAATATCATAGAGCAGATATGCGGTGAGCTTGCCCCGGCTGTAAACGGAGAACCGGCCCATGGGATTCGGGCCCATCTGTCTGCTATGCCCGATGCCCATACATCTGTTATGCCCGATGCCCATACATCTGCTATGCCCGATGTCCATACATCTGCTATACCCGATATCCATACATCCGCTATGCCCGATGCCCATGCGTTTAATATGGAAGGTAAAATTTTTTACCATTGCAGCGGTGCCCTTTCATCTGCCATACTTGGAGCAACATCGGCCAGGGGTGCGTGGACGGGCTCCATTCATCCCCTCCAGAGCTTCGTCCCCCATGAACCGGGTCGTCCTTCGCCGTTTAATAACATCAATATTTCGGTGGAGGGGGACCCGGAAGCCGTCAAAACAGGCCTGGAGCTGATAGAGTCCCTTGGGGCAAAACCATTTTCCATTCCCACAGATTTCAAGACCCTTTACCATGCCTCTGCGGTGGCGGCATCCAATTATCTCGTCACCCTTGAAGATTTTGCCCTTCATCTTCTCAAAAAAGCCGGCATCTCTTCGGAAAAAGCCTATGAAATCCTGGAACCCCTTATCCAGGGAACCCTTGACAACATAAAAAAGCAGGGTACGGCCAGGGCATTAACAGGCCCTGTGGCCCGGGGGGATGTGGAGATTGTGGAGCGTCACATAAGGGACATTGACTGCAAAGCCCCCTTTTTCTCCGATTTTTATAAAATCATGGGAAGATATACCCTGGAGCTTGCCCGGCAAGAGAAGGGGAAGGAACAGTTGAGGTTTGGGGAGATGGAGAGGCTTTTTAGATAACGGCCATGGCATACTTATCTGCCACAACAAAGCATGAAAGCTGTTAACATATATGAGACAGGAGCAAAATTTAAGATGCAAAATTTTGATGCACTGCTGGCCGAGTCCGTGGAAAGACACGGCCACCTTTGTGCAGGCCAGGTGATAGGTGTACGCATGGCCATGCTCGGCTGTAAACTGACAGGCATTGACAATCCAAGGTCCCATGACCAGTGCAAAAAAATGGTTGTCTATGTTGAGATTGACAGATGTGCCACCGATGCCATCGAAAGCGTTACCGGATGCAAACTCGGCAGGAGATCCTTGAAGTTCAAGGATTTTGGAATCAATGCCGCCACATTTGTCAATGTTGAGACCGGAAGGGCCTTCCGCATACTTTCCACCGAGGAGTCCAGGGAGCTTGTTTCAAAATACGCCCCGGAAGAGTCCTCCCATTACAAACAGCAGATGAAGGGTTACATGCTGATGCCGGACAGGGAGCTTTTCGACGTTCATGAGGTAACGGTTAATCTTCCGGAGCATGAAATGCCCGGCCCTCCAAGAAAACATGCTGTATGCAGCCGCTGCTCCCAGGTGGTGAGGGATGGAAAGGAGCTGGATATCCACGGAGATATCCTTTGTCCTATCTGTGCCGGCCACGGCTATTTCAAGGTTATACGCAAAATGCTTCCGGACTGAACCGACCCTATGATCCGTCACAACTAAGGAATTGATTTTTAATAACTTGCCCTTTCATCTCATCCCCAGCCACCTATTACAGGCTTGCCATGGGAGCTTGGGTAAGTTAATTAAACCCAATTACTTAGCATAAATGTGGATGAGGTTCTTGAAACCTGAGAGCCTTAAACGGCAAGGACTTTCTTACAAAAAATAAAAATTGTGATGATGCCATGATTCAAGTTATCAGCGTAGAGGATGCCCTGGGTTGCAGGCTGGCCCATGATATTACCGAAATCCGTCCCGGAGAGTTTAAAGGTCCTGCCTTTCATCGGGGTCATACCCTTACCTGCCGGGACATGGACCATTTGAGGCGCCTTGGGAAAGACCATCTTTATGTCATAACTCCTGAAAGCAATGAACTTCATGAAGATGAGGCTGCCGAGCTTATGGCCGATGCCCTCTGCGGAGAAGGGGTGGGCTGGACCGATGCTCCCAGGGAGGGTAAAATTTCCATAAAAGCCACCCGTAACGGTCTGTTCAAGGTGGATGTGGAAGCCCTATTTGAATTCAACAATCTTGGGGATGTAATGTGTGCCACCCGTCACACCAATACAGTGGTGAAAAAGGGGGAACAGGTGGCTGCCACCCGGGCCATTCCCCTTCTCATTGACCGCTCCTCGGTGGATGCCGCCCTGGCCGCGGCCGCCGGTGCAGGGGAGGCCGTGCTTCGGGTCAAACCCATGTTCCATGCCAGGGCCGGAGTACTCATCACCGGAAATGAAGTGTACTCCGGAAGGATTGAAGATAAATTCCAGCCTGTGATCAGGAAAAAGGTCTCG
>JADGBO010000290.1 GCA_015231465.1 Desulfamplus sp. | reverse complement strand
AGATCAGACGTGCTGCCATACGATTCAAGATACCCTATGCCACCACAACCGACGGTGCCAGGGCCATCTGCCGGGCCATCAAAGCCCTTAAGAAGGAGTCTCTCACCGTCAATGCCATACAGGAGTTTCACAATGTTTAAAAATGAGCATCCTGAAAAGATCACAGGGATTATGAAAAAGCATTACTCCCCAGGCAGTGGTTCAACTGTTGAATCTGTTGAAATCAGAGAGTATGGCAGGCAAAAAACCGGACATTATTATAATAATGCCAGGGCTTTTTCACTGACCCCGAACCGCCATAATAATGCCAGAGCTTTTTCACTGACCCCGAACCGCCATAATAATCCCAGGGCTTTTTCACTGACCCCGAACCGCCCCCGGGAGGAGTGTGGAGTATTTGGAATATACAGGCATCCCGAGGCTGCCCAGTTGACCTATTTCGGCCTCTACGCCCTCCAGCACCGGGGACAGGAGAGTGCGGGCATATCCGTTGCCAGGGAGAAGGACAGAATCTTCTCCCACAAGGGCATGGGTCTAGTCCATGACATATTCACCATGGATGATCTCAAGCGCATTGAAGGGGGTGGAGGCAGTGCCATAGGCCATGTGCGCTACTCCACCACCGGTGATTCAACCCTGACCAATGCCCAGCCCTTTGTGGTCCAGCACAAGGGCCGGGCCTACGGCGTTGCCCACAACGGCAATCTGGTAAACGCCCATGTTCTCAAAAACGAGCTGGAGGAGGATGGCTCCATCTTCCAGACCACCATGGACAGCGAGGTTTTTCTCCATCTTTTTGTAAAAAACCTCAAGCAGGGAGATGTCCTGGGTGCCCTTAAAAAATCCGTTGCCAAGATAAAGGGAGCATACTCATTTGTGCTTCTCACCTGCAAGGGAGAGGTGATCGGCATCAAGGACCCCAACGGATTCAGACCCCTGGCCCTGGGAAAGCTCAACGGCCACTATGTTATGGCTTCGGAAACATGTGCCTTTGATCTGGTACAGGCAGAATTTGTGAGGGAGCTGGAGCCCGGAGAGATCGTAATCATTAACGAGGACGGTGTGACAAGTATAATGCCGGATTATACCGGCCCAATGGAGGATGTCACCGGCGTAATACAGAATAATGCCGGAGCAATAACGGATGCCCCCGGCGTAATACAGGATAATGCCGGCCCAATGGCGGATGGCACCGGCGTAATACAGGATAATGCCGGCCCAATGGCGGATGGCACCGGCGTAATACAGGATAATGCCGGAGCAATAACGGATGCCCCCGGGGTCATACCCGGGAAAAAAAAACAATCCCCTGGCCCCCATAAAAAGAGGTCCCTGTGTATCTTTGAATATATCTACTTTGCCCGTCCCGACAGCACCATATACGGCAGAAACGTCTATGAGATGCGTAAATCCCATGGCCGTCAGCTTGCAAGGGAGGCCCATGTGGATGCTGATTTTGTCATGCCCTTTCCCGATTCCGGAAACTACTCGGCCCTGGGATATGCCGAAGAGTCCGGTATCCCCTTTGAGATGGCAATGATCAGAAACCACTACGTGGGAAGAAGTTTTATCCAGCCAACCCAGAGCATGAGGGACTTTGCCGTAAGGATAAAGCTCAACCCTGTGCGGGAGCTGATACGCAACAAGGAGATCATAATCATCGAAGACTCCATTATCCGGGGCACCACTGCAAAGACAAGGGTTCAGGCCTTGAGGAATCTTGGTGCCAAAAAGGTTCACATGCGCATAAGCTGCCCGCCCCACCGCTTTCCATGCTACTATGGCATTGATTTTTCCACCAAGGGGGAGCTGGTTGCAGCCACCAAAACCGAAGATGAACTCACCCACTTTCTGGGCCTTGACACCCTCCACTATCTCACCATCCAGGGGATGCTTGAGGCAAGCGGAGTGGATAATCCTGAAAATAACTTCTGTAAGGCATGCTTTGACGGCTCCTATCCGGTGCCCTTTGACCCTGACTTTTCCAAACAGTGTATGGGATAAAAATATCTCACCAATAACGAATCTTGCTGCAAAAAACAAAGGGATATTCCATGAGAAAGAGAATCTTATACGCCGAAGCCAACTACGCTGCCATAGTATTAAAAAACGGATATTTTGTGGACAAGACCGAATACATTGCCAAACTGGAAAATGTGGAAAACCCGGTCTTCCTGCGTCCCCGGCGGTTTGGAAAATCCCTTCTCTGCACCATGCTGGAGTACTACTACAGCGTACTTTACAAAGATCAGTTCGACACCCTCTTCGGCCACACCTGGATCGGAAAACATCCAACCCGGCTTCACAACTCCCTTATGGTGCTCCATCTCGATTTTTCCACCGTGGAGACCGGAGATATGGCAATTATGGAGAGAAGTTTTAACAGCACCGTCAATCTGGAGCTGGAGAATCTTATCCAGGATCATGGTGACTTTTTTAAAAAGAAAATAACCATCCATCATGACCACAGTGCCAGTGAAAATTTCAAGCAGGTGGTGAAAAGTATTGCCCCAAAAAAGAGTGCCGGACTCTACGTCATCATTGATGAATACGACAACTTTGCCAACCAGCTCATTACCGGTCACAAGGATCATCTCTACAAAAAACTGATGGCTGATGAAGGCTTTTTAAAGACCTTCTTCAAACAGTTGAAGGAGGGACGAAAGAGCGGAGCCATCCGCAACGTATTCATCACCGGAGTTCTGCCCGTCACCATGGACGAACTGGCCTCGGGGTTCAACATTGCCACCTTCATCACCTTGAACCCCACATTTGAAAACATGCTCGGGTTCACCCAGATGGAAGTGGACACCCTCATAGATGAAATCTATAGAGATTATGGATTTGATACCGCCACCCGCTCCCAGACCGATGCCCTTATAAAAAGCAATTACAACGGCTATCATTTTGTGAATCACGACGGAGAAGCCCTTTACAACTCCACCATTCTAATCTACTTTCTCAATTACTTTACCGAACATGGAGCCTACCCCAGACACCTGACCGATCTCAATATGAGAACCGATCTGATGTGGGTCAAACGGCTGACCGGCTCCAATGCGGAGTTAACCAATGAATTTGTCGAGCAACTGATAACCCAAAACAGCATCGCCTTTGACGACGTCATGCTCACCCACAAGTTCAATCTGTCACGCTTCTTTGAAAAGGACTTTTTTCCAGTCTCATTTTTCTATCTCGGCATGCTCACCCGACGGGATGACTTTACCCTAAAACTGCCTAACCTGAACATGCGCCGTATTTTTGTGGAGTATTTCAACGAACTTAACCACATCGACATATCCACAAGGTACGCGGACATCATGCACGGATTTGTGGTTAGTCTTGACTTAAAGGACCTGTTTGCCGGTTACTGGAAGGAGTACGTCTCCCAGCTTCCCGAGGCTGTCTTTGCCCAGGTGAATGAAAATTTCTACCGCACCACCTTTTTTGAGCTGTGCAGCCGCTATCTCTCCAGATGGTTTGTCTGGAACCTGGAGCGATCCTACCCCTCGGGACGCACAGACCTGGAATTTGTGGGAAAATTCAATGAGTGCTTTGCAGACACCAGGATGGTAATTGAGTTCAAGTACTTCTCCAATGCCGAATTCAGGAAGTTCAAGTGTGCCATAAATGATTTCATGTTGAGGGATGACGATGTGGAGCAGATAGAGGGGTATGTGAAGGGATTGAAAACAGAATATCCCGAAGCAAAGATATCAAAACATGTGATATACTGCTTTGGAAATATTGGGTACAAGGTGTTTGATGTAGAGTAAGTAACTGGATATATATTTTTCAGGGTTATAGTTTTCCAGGGCTTGATCATCTTTTCGGCCAGTGTCGCCATCTTGTAGGGGCAGACCTGTGTGTCTGCCCTGGTGAAGGGCGAACACACAGGTTCGCCCCTACGTTGCTGGCCGAAATAATGATCAAGGCCGTTT
>JADGBO010000028.1 GCA_015231465.1 Desulfamplus sp. | reverse complement strand
GGAGAAACATCCCATGCTTACCATTGAAAATCTTGATGTCCATTTCACATCCAACGGCAGCGGCCCACCCGTAACAGCACTGGAGAAGGCATCACTGAAACTTGGTGCCGGCCGCACCCTGGCACTCATTGGAGAGAGCGGCTCCGGAAAATCCATTCTGGGACTTGCCGTATGCGGTCTGCTCCCTTCATCTGCCAGGGTGGCCGGGGGTATTTTCTTCTCCGGCAGCAATCTTCTCAAACTGCCCCGGGAAAAGATGCGTTCCCTTAGGGGAAGACGTATTGCATTCGTACCCCAGAGTGCCGGACTCTCCTTGAATCCCACCATGGTTTGTGGATGCCAGGTCTCCGAGATATATCTCCATCGCCGGGGATATGCCCGGGGCAAAGCAAGGGTGAAGGCCCGTGAAATTTTGAGCCGCCTGGGACTGCTGAACTCCATCTGCACCACCCATCCCCACAGGCTTTCCGGTGGCATGCGTCAAAGGGTACTGGTGGCCATGGGTCTTGCCGGTTCTCCGGATATTCTGATTGCCGACGAACCCACCAAAGGAATAGATCATTCCCGCAGAAGTGATGTGATTGATATGTTTGTCCGTTTGAGGGAGAAAAAACCGGACATGGCCATGCTTCTCATAACCCATGACCTTGATCTGGCTGAAAAGGTGAGCGACGAGGTTGCCGTGATGTACGCGGGCAATATCCTTGAATGCACCCCTGCCCGACGTTTTTTTGAAACACCTCTCCACCCTTACAGCCGGGCTCTGATGAAGGCTCTGCCCGAGAGGGGCCTTGTTCCCATTCCAGGTACATCCCCCAGGCCCGGCACAAGACCGGAAGGGTGTGTTTTTCATCCCCGCTGTATTATATCATCTCCGGAGTGCCTCAGGTGCAGGCCCCCCGAGAGGAATATGGTTGTAAATGGAGGAGATCAGGGTATGGTGAGGTGCTGGCGACATGCTCGGGCTTGAAAACATCACCCAATCCTATCCGGCCGGATTCAGAACGCGGCAGACGGTATTGTCAAGCCTTTCATGGCATTTATCCGAGGGTGGCATCACAGGACTTGTGGGGCAGTCCGGATGCGGCAAATCAACCCTTGCCAGAATCATCCTGGGCTTGGAGAGGCCGGAGAAGGGCAGGGTAACCCTTTATGGCAAAGATATATGGAAGATGGACTCCAAGGAGAGGAAAAATTTTTGCAGAACCGTCCAGTTGGTTCCCCAGCATCCGGATGCGGCGTTCAATCCCCGCCTCACCATTGGCACCAGCCTTAAAGAGGTGTTCAGATTCCATGATATATGTCCCCAAAACCGGCAGCATGAGTATCTCCAGGCCACCCTGGCTCATGTACGCATGCCGGAAGAGCTCCTTGAACGCTATCCTGCACAGCTTTCCGGGGGAGAGCTCCAGCGTCTTGCCATAGCCCGGGCCATTCTAACCAAGCCCTCCCTCCTTGTCCTGGACGAGGTCACGTCCATGCTGGATGTATCTGTCCAGGCCGCTGTAATCCAAACCCTGAGAGAACTCCACCGGGAACATGGTGCAGCTTATCTCTTCATAACCCACAATATATCCCTGGCCCGGGTCTTCTGCCAGAAGAGATACATACTGGAAAACGGCACACTGAAAAGATACGAGAGGTGATATTTTTGATATTGCCATGGCCCAGTCTAAAACAGATAGTTTTTTCAATGCCCTTGCCGCCCTGCCAAAACACAACATGTTGTGTTTTGGCAGGGCGGCAAGAAAATTTTTTTTGTTGACATCTTGGGTGGTTATCTTTTATAGCTTGGTCTGTAAAAAGCAAGTTCCTATCCCTTAAAATTGATCCATTAAAATAAGGGGAAATTACCATGAATCCGAGAGTCAAAAAAGTCTTACCAAATCCTGATTATACAATCCATCTGACATTTGATAACGGAGAAAAAAAAGTATTTGATGTCAAACCTTATTTGGATAAAGGCATTTTCAGAGAGTTAAAGGACTTAAAAGTATTTAATTCAGTAAAAACCATGATTGGAAGTATTCAATGGAAAGGTGGACAGGACTTTTGCCCTGATACTTTGTACTTGGAAAGTATCGCCCAACCAAGTGTTCCAGCGGACGCTCGTGGACGCTCACCATTGTAGAAGGTAAAGAACTCTTCCAAACCCATTTTTAAGTCACCCATAGAGGAGTAACACTTCAGATAAATGTCTTCATGCTTGACGGTACGCCAGAGCCTCTCGACGAAGATGTTATCGAATGCCCGTCCACGCCCATCCATACTTATAAGGATTTTTTCCGTTTCAGCACACCGGTGAATGCAAGGCTTGTGTACGCATCAGACGTTGAATCCTCTCGCGATGTCTTAAAAACTGGCTCCACTATATTCATCGATATTCAGGCAGTATTGACAAGGCTTACGGCATTTTTATTGTGCTGAAGTCCAAGCAAGCACTGCTTCTCCTTACAGTGGGAAACGAGGGCCTTGAAGCAGTGGTGCCTTTCAAGCATCTCATCGTTTTTGGGTATGGCTGAAAAGAAGGCCCGGCTCCCCACAATGATCAGTTTAAGTCTTGCCCGGGTCATGGCCACATTGAGACGTTGGGGGCTGTTGAGAAACCCGGTGTGAATGTGGTCGGGATCAGATGATGTGAGACCAAATATGATCACATCCCGCTCGGCACCCTGTACCCGTTCCACTGTGTCCACCAGGGGAAGCTCGGTTGAACGGTAACGGGATTGGCCCATCATCTCCCCGAGAATCTTTGTGATGGCGTTGTTCTGTGCCCTGTGGGGAGATATGAGGGCAATCTGATGCGGCTCCAGGCCGTTGGTGACCATCAGATCATGGGCAATGCCGGCCATGAGCCGGGCCTCGGGTTCACACTCCTGGCCAAAACCCTGGTGATCCATCAAAATCAGCTCAAGGGGTTTTTTATCCCAATCATATCCGGCACTTATATCAGCTCCGTTGTGGATACGAAAAAAACCTCCGGCACTATTTCCTGGTTCGTTGTTGGAATGAAGTCCCCCTCCGGCACTATTCCCGTCTCCGTTGCTGGTACGAAAAAACGCTCTGCGACTATTTTCAACTTCACTGTGGGGGCGGAGTCTGCCCTGGTACCACATTTTACTGGGAAACGCACATATCTCTCTGTTCATGCGGTAGGTGATATCAAGGGTCTTCTGATGACTTTGGGGGTACTTGTCCGAGAGGATGGAGAGAATGGATCTTTCAATGCCC
Source organism: Desulfamplus sp. (assembly GCA_015231465.1). Classification (GTDB taxonomy): domain Bacteria; phylum Desulfobacterota; class Desulfobacteria; order Desulfobacterales; family Desulfobacteraceae; genus Desulfamplus. The sequence goes on along the minus strand of JADGBO010000028.1, from coordinate 17,648 downwards.
TGGTAACTGCCCATCACAATGGGGGGAAGCTGGTGGACATCCCCGAGAAAGAGATAATTACCCTTTCCATAGACAAGGGAGAGCAGGGCCTGGGGCATGACAACCTGGGATGCCTCGTCAAATATTATCCAGTCCAGCTCCCGGTGAAACTCTCCGCTTCGACTGTTGAAAAGGTTGTAGAATCCAAACCCTGTGGCTCCTATGATGGCCCATGTCCGGCTGAAAACATCATCCTGGTCGTCCAAGTACTCCAGGGCAAAGGTGCTGTTGCCGGCATTGGGTCTGCCTTGTTCCTGGCTAAGTCTGCCCTGTCCCGGATGGTGGCTGTATGCCGGCGGGTTATGGTTATCCTCTCCCGGGTTGTCACTGTCCGACCCCGGGGCGTGTCTGCCTGGCCCTGCATGGGCCGGGGTACTGGAGTTCTTCCCCTTGCCCCACTTGATGCAGGAGCCTGGAAACACCTGGCCCGGGAACAGATTCCCCATGGATCCCCCCACAAGGGAGACCACCTTTTCCAGCACCGTGTCAATGGCCTGGTGGGTCAGGGCGGTTACACCGATTTTAAGGGGAACTCCCCGATGAAACGCCTCCATTACAAGGGTCACAACTATCCAGCCCAGTAGATGGGTCTTGCCGGTTCCCGGGGGGCCGTGGATAAGGGATGTCCTGTGGTGGAAGGGGAGTTTGAGTGCCTCTGTCTGGGAGGGATTCAAGCCCGGATTGCCCTTCTCCAGCATCCTTTCAAGCCATGCTCCGGACTGGGGATCCCGGGGCATCTGCCGTTTGCCTGCCATCAGGGCATTGGCCGGATGGAAGGTTGACTGGTTAGCAAGATACTCTGCAGCATGGATGAGTTTCTCACCTGTGAAATCCGTGGCATCCTCTTCCAGGGAGTAGAAGATGGATTCATCCGGATTGATGGGGCCACCCCGGGATTTAAGGGCCACATCCCCGGTCTCCATATTGTGATCTGCCAGGATCACGGGCCATCCATCCTGGATGCCGGCCATGCCATGGGGCAGCAGTTTCAGAAAATCACCCCCACGAAATTTCGAGGGCATGGTATCCCCTGTGGTGGAAAAAATATGGATAACCTTACCTTCTCCATCCATCTTTCTGCCCTTGAATTTCAGATATGCCAGGGAGCGGAACCTATCCATCCTCTCGGCCAGGGGAAGGCATTGGATGGTTGCCATATCCATCTCCTTCAACCGCATCTCCTCACGGATAAAGGGAACAAATCCCCGGCCCCTGTCCCAGTTGTGAAGCCATAGGCTTTCAAGGTGGGGATGAACACCTTTGAACAGCTCTGCCATGGTTCCAAGATAAGCCTCCATCACCTGGACTTCACTTTTACCCGCACTTTTACCCGCATTTTTACCCACACTTTTACCCACCGGCATCTCTCCATCATCTCTCTCTCCTCCATGGGAATCCTTCCGGGAGGGGCCTTTCCATATATCCATCTCCTGGCCGGAACTCTCGTGGAAGAGGCTCTCCGGAGGGCAAAGCCCCATGTTGCATTCAAAGATATGGGCAAGGGAGTAGAGGGACGGGGTTCCGGGAGCGGGGAGATAAAAGTGTTCCATGACAATGGATTTTAGATCACTCCAGGCAGAAGGCTGCTTTTCCCGCATAAATGCCGGATCCATGGATTCCTGGGCTTCCACTGCAATCCCGGCCCACTCCAGTATGGTGTCACGGCTTTCGGGCCCGAAGTGGAAAAGATGGGGTCCCCTGCCAGGCCCCTTAATGCCCTTATTCCAGGTCTCCGTGAGTAAACTTAGAAACCTTCTCCACCGGGCCAGGGCATCTGTTTTTTCCACGCTGTTGTCAAATATGCATATCTCTCTCTCCAGCTCCTTCAGGTTCCCATCCCTGGTCATATCCATGGTTACAAATCCAATGCCTGCGGGCAATCCAGCAATGGGATCCCGAAGGGTGTGGAGAAAAATTGCCTTAGAGAGGTTGGCAGGAAAGAGGTGGGTCTGCCTTTTATGGAGATAAATCTTTCCATTTACAAGGGCCTTGCACTGGCCATGGAGCTTTTTTACATCCCCCGGGGAAAAGGGGGGGAGTCCATCTTTATTATTATCAAACTTCTTATTTTGTCGGAGAGGGTGAGTCATTGCATGGAGGGGGAGTCCATCTTTATGATTATCAAACCCCTGGCAGATGTTGTGGAGCTCCTTTACGGTGTTGATACCCATTTTTTTCAGCTTCATCAGGGTACCGGCCGTCACCTCCGGCAGGAACTGGATGTCATTATTTGCAATGGCATTGCCGTAACAGAGAGAAAACCAGTGGCACAATGTGCAGTGGGTCTGGAGCCTGTAATCGGGTTTGCACTCTCCATCTGACAGTGAAGAGAGGATGCCGTAAATATTTTCCATCAGCACAGGAAGGGCCGTGGTAAAAGGGGTGAGATCAAAGGTGTGGTTTTCATATACGGCATTGTCCATGGGATTTTTGGGGCGTGTGATCAAAAAGCCCCTTGATGACACCCTGGCCCCTATGCCGTGATTATCCATGATTTTTTGCAAAAGTACGGCATAAAAGGCCACCTGCCATTTATGGTGGTACAAGGGTTTGCGGCTGTTCCTGATATCCCCCACTTCAAGAACAATGCCATGGCCGATTCCTGTCTTGATGCCATGGCTGCTTCCTGGCTTGATGCCATGGCTGCTTTCTGGCTCGATGCCATGGCTGCTTCCTGGCTTGATGCCATGGCTGCTCCCGGGTTTGCCGGATGGTTCAGGGTCCATGAAGGCAACGATAAGGTCGGGCATGGCCATGCCCCTGAATATCTTTTCCCTCCCCTCCATGGATATCTCTCCAATTTCCTGTTCAAGAAGGGGTTTTGAAAAAAACAGGGGCAGCTCCCCCTGTTCCGTTAAATTTTTCAAACGGTTCAAAAATAGATGGAAACGCTCCCCCCGTGGCACATCAAGGGGCATGTGGATAATCCTTTTCCCCTTTTTTTCCAGCTCGTTCAGAACATTTTTTCCGTGGATGATACCCTGCTCCAGGGCGGCCCGCCTCACAGCCTTCTCTTGTCCGGCAGGATGGGGCTTAGGTGCATCCGGCAGATTACGGCCCAGGTATGCCAGGCAAAGCCCCAAGGGACACTGATCATGGCGGATATAGGAACCTATCATGGTGGCGGTGATGGTGCCATGGGGATTCCCATCAAGGCAGCATATTGAACCATGGTGAAGGGCGGAATTTTTTGTTCCATGGGGTTCCGGTTCCCAGGGGAGTCTGAATTTCAAACCTGGATCATGTTCCAGTCCGGGAGCTGCCCTGATCTCTCCTGGCTCCTCCCCGTCCAGGGTATCCCCCCCGGATGCATCCCCTTGGCTTGGCTTTCTGTCAAGGCCCTGCCTGGTGCATGGATACCTTTGGCGTGCCTTCCCGACAAGGGTATCCCCCTGGAGATATTCTCCGTCCATACCACGCCCATTCTCCTTAACAGTGCCATGGATATCAGTTGCAATGGGATCATGCTCCCCTGGAACCAGGCCGTCCTCAGGATTGCCGAAATTGTTAAAACGTGGCTCAGGATTGCCGAAATTGGTAAAACGTGGCTCAGGATTGCCGAAATTGCTAAAACGTGGAAAAGCACCCTCCACCACATGGGATTTCCCATCCATATAGTGGGAAAATCTTTCAATGACACGACTGTCATAAAGAAACTCGGCAACCTCAAGGGCCATGAGATCAGCCGGCAGAAGGCCGCAGAAAAAATTGAGGGGAATGAGATTGACCAGGATTTTAATGTTCACGGCAACCCATCGGTGGAATGCCCTCTTAGTTCCGGGAAGTTTCAGCTCCTCAAACCGGACGGGACAGGAACACTCCACCCCGATCTCATTGGATGAGACAAGGATATTTTCCCGCTCCATGCGTTTTTTTATACTCCACTCCAGTATGAGATTACCTGCGGAGCCAAGGAATGTCCGATAAAAAAAAGCAGCCCTGGAACCCGGCACCACCACAATGCCGTTGGCAAGTACCACCCGATCCCCACCATGGTGCAACCCCCCTTTGAGAAGCTCCCTGGCCCTGGAAAAGAGGGCGGGATCATCCATGGGGGGATTATCCAGGATGGAACCCATCATATGGGCCACATCAAAGGAGACATGGGCCCCGGTTCCAATCCAGAAAATATCCTTGTCCGGCCTGGCCGTGGTTGACACGGCAACAACCTTTTTTTCGGTGTCATGGTCAATGTGAAGGATCTTCATACGCCTGCCGGCCAGGGATACCCGATCCCCCGCCTTGAGCTGATTGACAATGGAGCGGGGAAGGTCCGCAACGGTTTTTGATATATCTGTCAGCTCAAGGAGATACTCATCCCGGGATTCGGGGAAATTACCCCATATTCTGTACTCCACAAGATTTTTGCCATACTGGAATCCTCCGGAGTACAAACCTGGAACAAGGGATTTTTTAATCCACCTCCTCCTCTCCAGGAAACTGAATATCTCCTTGAGGGCACCCTGGGAGAGGCCGCTCTTTTCCGGAGGAAAGAGATCAAGAATGGCGTTGGGGGATATCTGCCCCTTTTCATAGAGGCAGGAGATTATCTGCTGCACCATGACACTGACCAGGTTCCGACGGGGAGGGATGTCAACCCTGCCCATTCTGGCCAGTTTGAGAAGGGCGAGAAACCTCACCACCTGGCGGGGTGCGGACTCCCCATGGCAAAGGCCCCAGAAATTGAGACGGCTGCTCCGGCGGTTGGAACGGCCTATGCGCTGTAAAAATGCAGATACACAATCCGGCGGGCCGTAAAGGAGTACGGCATCCACATCACCCACATCTATGCCCAGCTCCAGGGTGCTGGTGGCAATGCAGAGGGCCCGGGAACCTTTGCGGAAACTCTTTTCAGCAGATTTACGCTCCCCGGGTTTCAGGTTGGAGTAGTGAAGCAGGGCAGCCCCCTTGAACCTGTCAATGCGGCGGGCAATGTTGAAGAGTCTGTCGCAGTCGCCCCGGCTGTTGGCAAAGAGGAGAATCTTACGATAGTTCCATGTGTCGTGCAGGTCGGTGAGAAGAGCCGGAAACTCGGCAGGTTCATCTTTTAGATGTATGATGCGGGCATCCACCTCCCGGGTCACACTGCTTTCGATATGGCAGGTCAGGGGCATGGGTCTGAAATCCAGGGCATCCATCACGTCCCGGGGGCTTGCAATGGTGGCGGACATGGCAATGCGCTGGATGGTATGGCCGGCACGCCTCCCAAGCCTGGTCAGAAGATGTTTCAGATGAACACCCCGGTAGGTGTGGATCAAAGGGTGTACCTCATCCATGATGATACACCTTACAGCCATGAGAAATGCATTGATGGCTTCATTGGTGCTTCCCATCATGACATCAAGGGATTCCGGTGTGGTGAACATCATGTCCGGCCTCTCCCGGCAGGTGCTTTTCATATCTCCGGTGCGTATGGCAAGGTTCAGGCCCAGGCGTTCGGTGATGATTGAATGGAATCTCCGGCCAAGATCCACGGCCAGGGCCCGGGTCGGTATGATGTAGAGTATGGAGAAGGCACGCCCCGACTGTATAACGCCCTCAATGGAGGGAGCCAGTACAGCTTCGCTCTTACCCGAGCCTGTGGCTGCCTGGAGGATGACATCCCTTCCTTCAAGTATGGGGTCTATGGCCTGTATCTGGGCAGGGTGGAGGGCATGGAAGGAGCCGTAAAAGGCCCGGAAGGTGTTGGGCAGGCCCATGAGGCAGTCTCTATTTTTTGGGAGTGTCAAATGGGGTGAATCCATGAAATTTCAAAGCATGGGCCGCTGTTGTTTTGTTTCAGACAGTGAATATTATGTTATTTGAATGATAATCTGTCAACTGAGAAATAATACGGATTCCTGACACTCTTTTGTGAAAATCGGGTGAAGTATTTGATTTTGTTGACTAAAAAAATGGACATTAAAAGTCACAGTAAACATGGTCATCTCCAATGTTTTGTTCTGTAAATTTTTTGATGTTTACGCTGGAATTTCAATAGGTTCAATTTCTGAAAGATCAACATTCTGCTTCGCATGCCATAAATTATAGCTGTCCTGCATATGAAGCCAGCTTTCAGGGGTGCGCCCTAAGCATTTGGATAAACGAAGAGCCATTGTAGGGCTTATAGAGCTTTGCCCATTTAATATCCTTACGAATGTTGAAGGAGAGACTTTAAGTCGCAGGGCAACACTACGTGGTGAAACCCCCAATGGTTCCAAGTAAACTTCTTGAATAAATTCCCCTGGATGGGGTGGGTTATACATAGCCATTAGTGATAATCCTCATAATCTACGATATAAGCATTGCCGTCTTTGAATTCAAAAACCACACGCCAATTGCGGTTTACATCAATCGCCCATAATCCTTTACGATCTCCTTTCAAGCTGTGCAGCCGCCAGCCCGGTGTATTCAAATTTAAGGGTCATGCGGATATAACATTCTCGTATTATTCTGGAAGTCTAATCAAAGCATGGGCCGCTGTTGTTCAAGGTCCAGCAAATTTACAACCAATTTGAATTTCATGCGGGGTTCGGCATCGGAATTTTTAAGGATATGGGAATATATCATCCTGTCCATCTCCCCAATATCCGGCTTCCAGCCATAGGCTGCTGCATGCATGAGAATAAGCTTTTTGATTAAGATGTGCCAATCCTTTGATCCCATATTCCGCAGTCTGTAAATATGGATATCTTGCCAATCATTGCTGTAATTTCGCTCGAAACAGGGAAGTTCCATTGTTTTATGTTGAGCATTGACCTTATCCTTTACTGAGTCTCCATGGTCCTGCCCTGGCTCCCCATTGACCTTATCCTTTGCTGACCCTCCATGGTCCTGACCTGGCTCCCCATTGTCTTCTCCTGGTGTACCGTTCTCCTGCCCTGGCTCCCCGATGTTTCCGGCATGGGCCCTGGGTCTTTTCACCACCCTGATGCGATTAAAATCCTCCTCCTTAAGAAAGGAAAAAAAATCGTGGGTAAATGCAAAAACAGGAAAAAAACCGGCACAGGGAGAATCCGGGAAGAAGTGGCGGTGGAGAAGGGCATAGCTTTTACTGCGCTGGTTTATGCGTGTGAGCATTATGGATTCAGCTTCATCAAACAGAACCACCCAGCCCCGATATCCCATGTTCCGGAAAAGCTCTCCATAACCCTGGATTGCCTTTAGATAGAGATGATCATCCCGACATGCAAGGCTCTCGTCCTTGTAAAAGGGAACCTGGCGGTATCTAAGGGCCCTTCTGAGTTGGACCACGGGGATATCCCTTCCCATTAAAGCACTGTTCAATATCCAGGGAAACTCCCTGGGCTGGAATCCGGCATGTTTCTTGAGACCCCGCTTTTTCCGGGGCACCATCTCGGTCTGCCGGGCCATGGCTGTCAATATGGATCTGAAACGATGGGGAATAACATCGGGAATCATATCCGCCACCGTTAAATTTCTGTTTTCAGGCCGTGATAACCACTCGTCACACCTTTTACGCCAGACCTGGGCAAAAGAGGGGCTCTGGTTGTGGATGATATTGTCCGGAAAGGTGAGCCCCTCCATGAGGCATCGGTAAACCTGCTTCTGATCGTGGAACGGCACCTCACGGGGATCCAGGTTCATATAGCTTACAAGAAAATTATCCTCCAGTGCCCGCAGTCGAATGTAGGTGAGGGTGTGGGACTTACCCTGACCATAGGCTCCGCACACGCACAGATGGGCAGGTTTTCCGGCTGCAAGGTCTGCCATTGATTTCTCATAGTGGCTGTTCAGGGATGCATCATCACCGGAAAGCAGTTTGACACCCACAGGATCAAAGAGGCCGTCCCGAAGACGCTCCATTGCCCTGCGCAACTGAAATGCAGGGGTTCCATCCAGACGATTCCCAAAATCCATGGTTCTGTAATCTCCATCCAAATCCCTTTGATGACCCAGTGATGCCCCTGTAGTATGGGATGCCCCTGTAGTATGGGATGCCCCTGTAGTATGGGATGCCACTGCAGTATGGGATGGCTTTGTGTTGTGTAAATTTTTCATGATATTAGTGGACATTGTCAAATATGCAGATCAACTGTCCCGGCTCAACTGTCCCAGGAGGGCTGAAGCTGCTCCACCTTTTCAGCCTCCATTTCACGGCGGGCATCCACAATCTCTTTTTGCATATCCATCTCCTCAACGGGCCGGCCCTGTTCAGCCATGTCCAGCACCCGAATGAGCTGCTTGATGAAGAGGCGTACCTCGCTGAGAACTCCCATGCGTTTCTGGTTTGTACATATCTCTTCAATAAGTTCATCTGTCACCGATTCATGGGCACTCCAGCGATAGGAGCTTCCGTGTATGGATCGCAGAATTCTCCCCAGCTCCACAAGCTCATCTGTGGTAAGGGGGGTTCTATGTATGTCCACAAGCACTCCCCGGTAGTTAAGGCTCTCCCCCTCGCCGATGGAGCGAACCCGGCTCCAGAGGGCATCATAGGATTTGAAACCCTTTTCCGAAATCAGAACATCCGGGATGATGGAGAAGAATATGTGGAGAAAGCTTGAGGATTCACTGTTGTCGATGAGAAGTCGGGTGTTTTCGTAGGCTGCACTTCGTATGGATGCACTCTGGGCAATGACGGTCTCCATCTCGTCAAAAAGGAGAATCATACCCTTGTGTCCAATGTACCTTAAAAAGAGGATGAGCGAGTTTAAAAACTGCTTGCTGTTGGTTTTGGTGAGAAACTCATATATCTGAAGGGGCTTGAGATCCTTCTTGGGGACCCTTCCTCCCTCAAACCAGTGGAGCAGGGTCTCACGCCGGCTCTCAAGGTCATCCCCATGCTCGTCATCCAGGGGAGCAAACCTGTTGTTCACAAGGGATAAAAGGGCATTGGCAAAGTTTATATCCATGCCCTGCATATCCTGAAATTCACGACCTAGGTCAAATCTTGCCCTTTCACCCTTTTCTCCCGGGTCCCCCACATCTGTCCGGCCAACCTGATCCAGCCATGCCGTCAGCAGGGCCCTTATGCCCATGCCTTCAAAGTTTCCCCGCAGCTCACGTACAACACTCTGGTAAACGATCTCGAACTTGTGGATGGGTACTTCACGGGTCAGCACCACAAATGAGACTGCAAAACCCTTTGCCAGGGCCATGTGGCGAACCACTGACATGAAGTGGGTCTTTCCATCCCCGTAATCTCCGCTGATAAACCGAACCTTGGCACCGCCCTGGGCAATATAGTTATCAAGATCATCCTCGATAAAGGAGAGCCAGTTGGTGCGCCCAACAGTGAAAAGGGGCACAAAATCAACAGGAACCGTCCCTTTACGCAGGGACTCTATTATGGATCTTGACTGAAAAGGTTTTAAATTCTCGATATCTTCCCTTGTTATCATCTTTACTGTTCCTTTCTTCTTACCATTCTTGCCCATAGAGTCTGCATCATGAGAAATTTCCGCTTCCAGGCTGTCAGTTCATGTGATTTGCCTTAAACAAATAATGATCCTCCATGTCATGATGCCTTTGAAAATGCTATGCTGCTCATCTGTTTCATTTCACCGTTACTGTCAAGGAGCCACAGGGCACTGTTGCGGCCGCCGGTGAGTTCAAGCAGATAACCATCGGATGTGGCTGAGACATGGGATTGGTAGTAGTGCCATAGATCCACTGAAAACTCATCCACGGTGTATCCCTTAAAGCGTGCCTTGTCCATGTTCATTAGAAAGGGCTTGCTCTGGAGGGCCATCACATGGGCAATGTAAAAATCCTGTACCGGTACATTATCACCCATGCGTCCGCTGATCCGGTGGATGTGCCCCTTATATGTGCCAAATATGCCGTCAATGAATTTCTGGGGATCGTAGGGACGATCATACAAAAGTCTCTTGTGCTGCTGAATGGCTGTGACAATACGCCTTGGATCAATGGATTTGAGTACCTTTTTGTTAATGGTGGTGGTTCTGTTTTTAAAATCAAACTGGCCGTTGATCCCCTTGAGTACGGAAAATCGGTTGGAATCAATTGTAATCTCCAATCCGGCTTCCCGGCCCAGGGCAGTGAGATCATCCATGAATTCAAGGCGGTATCGCTCCACCTTTTCAGAGGCATAGCTCCTCAGCCCATCAAATACTTCGGCACAACGGCCAAGGGTGTCATCATCCACGATATCAGAAGCAATTTTCAATTTAAGATGCTCATCAAGGCCGAGAAAATCATCCCGTCCGGCAAGGCGTATGCACTGCTTTATGAAATCCGCCTTTTTCTGGTTCTGATTCAGCTCCCTCTGGAAGGGCTGGACAATCTGTTTCAGTATCTCCTGGGCATTGTCAAGCAGGGTAATCTGGTCTGTCATATGGTGGCCTTTCTCATCTGTTGTTTTTTTATTGATTATGATCTGGTACCTTCAGGAATGGGTACGAAATAACTTTCCCATTTTGATTTAAACGAAGGGGGCCAGAGATGCCCGCACTCCCGGATTGAATGGGCACGTTATTAGGAATCCATTCCTTAAGGTACGGAAATAAAAAAGGCGATTGTTCCATCGCCCTGTTTTAACGGCTGTTTTTAAGACAAAATTACGCTATTTTACACTGTTTAAAAGCCATGTCAACAATATGGATGGTTAATTTAACAATATGGATGGTTAATTTCTCCTGGATTTAAATTCATATATAGCATTCCAGATAAATAAATTGGCAATCATACTATAGGGGCAGTCCCTTGCGGTTGCCCTTAAGAATTGATTTGATAAAATATTTTTCTGGGAGTCTATATTTCCATTTGACTTGACAACTTACTTCTCTGTTGTAAAATTGTGCAATCTTAATCACCTCTTCAATCACTTCAAACTTAAACCATGACAGGAGAGCCAATTCTTGTTTACCGAAACCGTCACCTATAATGCAGCTTTTTTTGCAGGGGTTCTCTCATTTTTCTCTCCCTGTATTCTCCCTTTAATTCCTGCCTACTTCACCTTTATGACAGGCTTGTCACTTGATGAATTGACCATGGATTCCCGTGAAACAAGAAAAAAGGTGATTCTATCCACACTATCGTATGTGTGCGGCTTCTCCTTTGTATTCATACTGATGGGGGCCTCTGCATCTTTCATGGGTGGACTCATATCAAAGATATCCTGGATAATCCAATATGCAGGAGGTGCAATTATAATCATATTTGGACTGCACCTGCTTGGAGTAATAAATATTAGGAAACTCAACTTTGAAAAACGGATACATGTAAAGGATAAACCTGTCCATCTCATGGGTACATTCATCATCGGCATGGCATTCGGGGCCGGCTGGACACCCTGTATCGGCCCCCTGCTCGGCTCCATTCTCATTGTTGCAGGCAATCAGGATACGGTTTACCAGGGAATATGGCTCCTGGCCCTCTATTCAGCCGGTCTTGCAATACCTTTTATAATTTTATCCTTTTTTGTCCACAGACTTCTTGAGTTGATGAAACGGGCAAAAAAAGTGCTTGTTTACGTAAATAAAATATCCGGAGTACTGCTTATAGTTGTCGGCATTTTGCTCATCACGGACAAATTCAGGCTTCTTGCAGCTCTGTAACGAAATAATGTCATCCAAATCAAACTTTTAAGGAGATTTAAATGAAAAACAGAAAAAGCTTTTTTGCTGTTTCCGCTATCCTCATCGGCCTGATCCTGACAACAGCGACAATATCCTCGGCAAACAGTGCGGTTCAATGGAAGAGTTATGAAGAAGGAATTGCAATGGCAAAGGCCGAGAAAAAAAATATATTTCTCTATTTCCATGCAGACTGGTGCGGTTACTGCCATCAAATGGATTCAACCACATTTAAGGACAATGGTATTCAATCCTATCTAAACGATAATTATATAACTATAAGGGTGGATTCGGACAGGGAGACCAAAGTAGCCTCGAATTATGGGGTCAGGGGACTGCCCACTTCATGGTTTCTTAAATCTGACAGCGAAAAACTGAGCAGTATGCCCGGTTTTGTGGATGCCAAACGCCTTTTGACCATACTAAAATATGTCAATACGGAAAGTTATAAAAAAATGAGTTACCGTGACTTTGAAAAGAGCCTCAAGTAGTGTCTGATGAGTTACCGTGACTTTGAAAAGAGCCTCAAGTAGTGTCTGTTTTGTCCGTTGCAACAATGATAAGGCCGCAGAATATCAGCATGGCCCCACCGGCAGATGTCATGGTAAATATCTCTCCAAGGAGAAGAACACCGAGAAGACATCCTGTAAGGGGTTCTGCCAGCATGATGACGGCTGTACTTGATACCGGAATCAGGGCCAGGCCCTTTGCAAGAAGCAGATAGGCACCGGCGGTGGCAACTGTACCGAGGTAGAGTACAACGGCCAGACCCCGGGGAGTCATTAACTGGGTCATATCTTCAAACAGAAGCCGGGGCAGCACCAGCAACGCTCCGGTGCAAAGTATAATGGCAATACAGATGACCGGGGAGCGATCCCCAAATGCTGCTTTGCTTGCGACAAGGGAGACCGCATAGCCGAAACCTGCACCCGCGGCCAGTATAACCCCTGCTCTATCCACGGTAATGTCATCTCCCGGGCCTGTGAGTATAATGCATCCGGATATGGCGAGGATGGAGGATATTACCCATGCAATGGTCAGCTTCTCTTTTTGAAACACGGCTCCGAGCAGCCCTGCAATGACAGGCCCCATACATATGGCTATGATGGTGCCCAGGGCAACGCCTGTTCTTGAAACCGCCTCAAAAAAGCAGAATTGAAACATTATGATGCCGCATGCTGCTATGAGTATGGGGAGAATTGGGCCCCGAAATTTCAAGGGATTGAATCTTCCCGTCACAACGAGCAGAAGAAGAAGGGAGGGCCCGCCGATGATCAACCTCAGCACACCTATGAGGGAAGGAGATATCCCTTCCGGTGCAAGGGCCTGGGATGTGCCGGTTGTGCCGAACAGCACCGCAGCGAAAAAGACCAGGAGCATCCCTTTGTAAAATATATGACGATCGTTCATTGGGTCTTCCTATCTAGATAGTCCAGCCTATTGTTAACTTGAAAAATCAGCCAATGCCTCCATACTCAGGATAACCATTCTGCAGGACTGGGTGAAAAACCGGTTCACCATTAAGAGCCTTGTCACTTCATCTTCAACGATAATTCCCTTTGATACTGCCCTGGAACAGGACTCTATAAACTCCTTGTCCCGGGCCTCGACCCAATGGAACAATTTGTCCAGCTTCTCTTTGGGGTTATCATCATGGGATTTCCGGAGTCTTTCCGCCATGATCCAAAGCTCCTTCAACCTCTCCCTGAAATTCTCCGATGCCCCGGCCACGAAACTGTTCTCGTCCCCTGCCATATCTTCAACCTCAGGAAGTTGTTCGTGAAAATTTCTGGCTGCATTCATTATGCTGCGGCTTGATCTGATTATCGGCTCAAGCTGGAGGGCTTGGGTTTTCTCGATCTCATGGCCCTGGATACGGGCGTAGAAGGAGAATATTTCAGCGTGGAGATGTTCCAAATCCCTGTATCGTATATTCTTATCGATGATTTTATCTTTTCCAGCGGAATCGGTCCCCTTTTTTTCCGTCCCTTTTTTCTCTTTTCCATCTCCTTTGAGACCATATTTTGCGGCAATGTAATCAAGGGAGATGGATAATTGATGGATAATCTCGTTGCGAAGGGCAGTCAAAGCAGCTTCGGGTACCTCCGGGGAGGTGTTTGGAATGAATCTCCCCAGTGATGTCCGTTTTTTCGGAAAAAGGTTTTCCAGTGTTCGGGTAATGAGGGGAATGGCCGGAAAAAAGAGGATAACACCCATAACATTGAAAAGGGTGTGAAAAGCTGCTATGGCAAGGACGGGATTTTCAGCCGGATCCAAAAAGAGATGTATAAAGCCGAACATCAGGGGCATGGCAGGCAGTGCTACAAGGGCTGTCCCCGCGTTGAACATCAGGGAACTGAGGGCGGTCTGTTTTTTGGCCGGAATGCCCCCTGCCGCACCGATGAGAATTGTGACGGTTGTCCCCACATTGGCACCTATGACCATGGCCGCACCCTCTCCGAAGCCTATTATGCCCGCAAAAATTGCCGTCAGGATAACGGCAATGACCGCCGAGCTGGACTGCATCACCGCTGTCATGACAATTCCGGTAACGACATAGACCCATATTCCCAAATCCGGTATTGAAGCAATGTCTATGGATGCGGCAAGAATTTCCACGCTGCTCTTCATATAGTCCAGGCCCAGAAAAAGAAAACCAAAGGCTATTAAAAGCTTGCAGAGATTCAGATACCTGGGCATTTTGCCCAGTACCGTGATACCCACTCCCCCAATGCCGATCATGGGCATGGCCAGGGCATCAATCTTCAGGGAAAATCCAAAAAAAGCAACCATCCAGGCCGTAAAGGTGGTACCCACCATGGCACCCATAATGACGGCAATGGCATTGCCCAGGGTCATGAGTCCCGCACCCACAAAGGCAAGTACCATGAGTGATACGGCAGAGCTGCTCTGGAGTATGGCCGTGGTCAGTGCCCCTGTGAAAAGTGCCCTGGGGGATGTACCTGTAAAACGCCGTATTAACGATTTAAGAGATCTTCCGGCCAGTAGTCTGATGGACTCCTCCATCAAGGACATGCCGAAGAGAAATATTCCCACTCCGGCCAGAAATTTCCACTCATCAAACATTCGTATTTATCCTTGGAAAATAATATAACCCCCATGCCCTGGCGGGCACAACGAAGAATGAAACTCCTTGAACCACGGGGACTTTCATATAAAAAAACGCCCATGGCATAGCCATCTGCCAAAACAAACATTGAAATGTAGGGGACGACAGATGTCCAGGAAAAATTTTTAATTACATGAAAATTACTTAAATCACAACTTGATTTTACAAGACGGAAAAGCTCCCAGGCAGTTCGGCCTTGATCATTATTTCGGCCAGCAACGTAGGGGCGAACCTGTGTGTTCGCCCTTCACCAGGGCAGACACACAGGTCTGCCCCTACAAGATGGCGATACTGGCCGAAAAGATGATCAAGCCCGGCAGTTCGAACACACTCCTGTCATGGTTTTATATGAAAGTCCCCGTGGTTCAAGGATTTTCATCACTTCGATTGTGGCGGTAACACCGCCATGGCCGTTTATAAAAATACTCCTGTGTATCGAAAAGGGGGGGCAAACCTTGTTTTTTGACTAAATACTGTTTGCCATTTAAAGGATACTGGGTTAAAAAATTTAAAGGATACTGGGTTAAAAAATTTCCGAGTCCAATATTTTAAAAATTAATTAACATCCTTCATATGCACCCAAAACTACTTTACGCTTTTTGGAGCATAAACCCGAAAAAAAGGGTACAAGGGGAAAACGGTGAAAAACCATGGATATAGGTAATATTGCACAACAGTACCAGCAAAGGATGGATTTGAGTGCACAGCAGGCCGCAGCAGGAACCTTTGCAGGCCGCCAGGTTACTGTGAGCGATCCTGTCTCCCTTGCAATGGATGCTGCCGAAGAAGCCGGCTTTGCCATGTCCGAGCGGGAGGAGAAGAGGCTTGAAGAGAGAAAAATGAAGCCCCGGGGCCCTGATACATACCGGGTGGAACAGGTTCTCAAATATACCGAACTGATGGATAAACAGGGTAAAAAGCCCACCCTGGAATCTTTCTTGTCGGTACTTGCCAGGAAAAATGCCCTTTTCCCAAGGGATGCCGTGGATGAGGCAAGAAGGTTTTTCGGTGATAACGCCGATGCCTATGCCGCACTCCAATACGCAAAGGAGAACCTGGGGGATAGATTCGGCCATGATGTCTTTGCCGAAGCCATGGACCAGTTGGAGGACATTGCCGGGAAAAGTCTTGGAAAGGCCCTTGCCGCCGGAGCCGCCGCCGTTGATCATGCAGCCCTTGGAGATGGGGACCAGCTTAAGAACCTCTATGTGAATACCCTGGGCGACCTGGGTTCCCCGGTGGATATATATGAACGAATCATAAATGATTACGGGGAAAAGGGTTTTGAGGATGCCCTGGCTTTCCTGACACGAAGTCTCGGCAATGAGATGGCGGCCACCACAGTAAACACCGACAGGGTGGAGCTTGAGACCATTGCCGGGGATCTGGGAACCGTGCAGTTGCTCCATGGCCTCAATGCCCAGTGCAAGGCCCTTAATGCCAGGATAGAAAAAAATCATGGCAGATCAGAGCTGACTGGCACAGAGCTTGTAAGGGAGGTTCTTAAGCTGCGGGATGCCCATTTTGTTGGCCCCTTTGACATTGAATCCATTGCAGACAGGGCAGGTGTTCATGACATTGAGGAGAGAATTCTCTTTTTCCAGGATTTCATTGCAACTGCAAGGGATTTTCCGGAAAATCTCTTTCCCGATTCCGGGGTACGGCTCAATATCATAGATGCAATACAGACTGCCATTGATGATGCCGTATCTGTGGAGGATGAGATGTATGAGTCGTGATCCCGGGCTATGACCTTAGTTTTTGGAAAAAAATATAGACTTCCGGAAAAATATTTCAGTTTGAATTGGCAGAGTTGTTGTTTTTGGGAGAAATCTTCTTGACAGGCCAGATACAATCTTTAGTCATCTCTGTAACATCAAAGAAATACGAAAGATTTCTACTATGCCAATACATTTTACAGTTGAATATATCGAACTGAAGAATGGGAAAAGCCCATTTAAGGAGTTTGTCTTGAGTTTACCGAGTACTGCTCAAGCAAGGGTATTTGCCACGATCAATTATTTTCTTGATCTCAAAAATGAGAATTTACCCATCAAAGAAAGCTTATCAAAGCATCTGGAGGACGGGATTTTTGAATTGCGGATTGCGTCATCAGATACCATCGTAAGAGCATTGTATTTCTATCAAAAAGGAGCCAAAATCATTATCACACATGGGTTTATCAAGAAAACTCAAAAGACTCCACGAAAGGAAATTGAACGGGCAAAAGAATTCCGAGATGTATATCAAGATAAGCAAGGAGATGAACGATATGACAAATTATGAACAGTTCTTTCAACAGCAAATGAATGATCCCCAATTTCATTATCTGGCAAAATATAGGTGATCTTTGACTGCCTGAATGCAGACAAACTTAAATTTCCCATGAAATGATGAAACACATCAGCATTCAGCACTAACCCGAAATAACAAGTGATGTGAACATCCTTACAATCTCGCTGTTTTCGGCAGTATCCATATGAAGATTCCTGATGGCTCCGCTGTCATCACCTGCCCCCAGCTTTTCAAGGGCGGACTGCACCGTCTGTTGGAACCTATGGGGGGTCATCAGTTCGGGATCACTGCTCTCGGGCTGAAGATACCTTTCCACAATGGAGTCCAGGTTCTGTCCGTTGTAAAGCTCAAGTCCCTTTTCATTGCCTGAAAACGAGAGGGCCGGCGACATCCCGCCTTTATGGCCGCTAATGGAGATATCCTCGGTCCTCGGTGTCACTATGCCGCTTATTCCCACACCTGGATTGAAAATAGAGATGTTGTCGGACATGATCAAACCCCGCTTATTTTGTCAATAGTCTCGAAAAGATAGGGGATAATCCGGTCAGCCATACCAGCACTTATATGATGTTTTTCAAGCTGTGCAGCCGCCAGCCCGGTGCATTCAGATCTTCAATAAACGTTGCAGTATCATGTGCTATTAA
>JADGBO010000289.1 GCA_015231465.1 Desulfamplus sp. | reverse complement strand
ATTCTGCAGCTCCTGGGGCAGGCTTGCAATTACAAGATCGGTTATGATACTGGATTCAAACATGAGCCAAAAGGCAAATATGGCAAAGGCGGGAATGGCACACCACAGAGCCATAAGGGAACCGTAATATGTGGGACGGGAGTGAAGATGACGGATACCGCCGTTGGCACTTCCCACGGCAAAGGATATCTTTCTGCCCATGTAGAATCCCATGGCTGAAAGGGACAGTATGGTAATAAAAAGGATGGTTGGATTCATTTTCTCTCTCCCCGCAGTATCAATATCAATACCAATACCAATATCAATACCAATATCAATTGTATTCAGTTACATCAATTGAGGATGATGACCTGTTTTTCATGCATGGCCATCAATTGTGCAAGTTAGATCAATTGGGCCGTTATCTATGCCGTATATGCTCTTTACCAGGCATATACCGGCTGAATCTGTGGATGCCGCTGCCCAACTCCATGGACAGCGTTCAATTCAGGCGGATACTACACCTGTTTTGTTAGGATTTTGTTAGGATAACTTTATCCTTTTGTGAGGAGATATTTTTTCAATTGTGAAGAGATGTTTTTTTCAATTGTGAAGAGATGTTTTTTCAATTATGAAGAGATGTTTTTTTCAATTATGAAGAGATGTTTTTTTCAATTGTGAAGAGATGTTTTTTTCAATTATGAAGAGATGTTTTTTACCGTGGTAATGGATACATTATTTCCATGATCAGGGGTGGCTGGCCTCCAGCCATGAAGGTTTAAGAAATGAACAAAAAAAGGTCATCCCCGTAAAAAACGGTGATGACCCTTAATTTAATCCACTTAAATTTAATTTACCCTGAAAATACCCATATCACTACTCATGATGGGGATGGCCGAATCCGACCATGCAAGTTCACTTAAAAAGTGTCAGGATAAGCAACTCTATTTTTTAAGCTCTTCAAGCTCCTTTTCCAGGGCTGCAATTCTTGCCTTTTGGCTCATGTTTGAATCCAGTATCATAACCGATCTTGTAATTGCAAGCCTGCCCCAGGAGCTGCAGAATCTGCCTTCGGATCGCCTTAACCTTGTCATCAACGACATCAAGAATCTTGTGAAGGGGAACATTGTATCCGGAAGCATTGATCCTGCCATGCAGTCCGCCGCAGAACACTACCGCAATCTGGTATCCACCAGCCACGCGTCCCTTGCCGTCATCGCCATTGTGATGGCCATCGGGGGCATGCTTGTTATCCGCCAGAGCATCACGCCCAGGCTCAGGGCAAGGAATCATGTTGAACGGGTAATCCAGTACCTTCTCATTGCCTGCTCCACCATTGCCATCTTCACAACCATAGGCATTGTTCTCTCTGTTCTATACGAGGCCATCCGTTTTTTTAAGATGGTTTCACCGGCAGATTTTATCACAGGTCTTGAGTGGAGTCCCCAGATATCCATCAGGGCTGATCAGGTGGGCTCTTCGGGATCATTTGGTGCAATTCCGGTCTTCATGGGCACCATGCTCATCTCGGCCATTGCCATGTGTGTGGCTGTTCCCATAGGTCTCATGTCGGCCATATATCTTTCGGAATACTCCACTCCCTCCTTCAGAAACATTGCCAAACCTCTCCTTGAAATACTTGCAGGGATTCCCACCGTGGTCTATGGATTTTTTGCCGCCCTTGTGGTGGCACCGGTGATCCGTGACACAGGCGGGCTTATCGGTTTGGATGTGTCGTCGGAGAGTGCCCTTGCCGCCGGCCTTGTCATGGGGATCATGATCATTCCCTTTGTGTCGTCCCTCTCGGATGATGTGATCAATGCGGTTCCCATGTCTCTCAGGGAGGGTGCCTACGGCCTTGGCTCCACCAAATCGGAAACCATACGCCTGGTCATCATTCCGGCAGCCCTGCCAGGCATTGTGGGGGGGGTGCTTCTCGCTGTCTCCAGGGCCATAGGGGAGACCATGATAGTTGTAATGGCAGCGGGCATGGCAGCCAACCTCACAGTTAATCCATTGGAAACCGTCACCACGGTGACTGTCCAGATAGTCACCCTTCTTGTGGGGGATCAGGAGTTTGACAGTGCCAAAACCCTGGCAGCCTTTGCCCTGGGTCTGATGCTCTTTGTCATAACCCTGATTCTCAACGTCATAGCCCTTGTGGTGGTACGCAGATACAGGGAGCAGTATGAATAACCTGAACATTGAGGAGTTATCCCATGACACTTCCGGCAAAAAACATTGACATAGTAAACAAGGGCCTTTCAAAGCGATACAACTCCGAGAGGCGTTTCAGATTCTACGGCATGGCAGCCATATGTGCCAGTCTGGTATTTCTTGCAATACTCTTTATCAGCATATTCTCCAAGGGTTACACTGCATTTTTCCAGACAGAGATAAAGATGACCATCTTTTTTGATTCCGAAGTGCTTGGAAGCGAAGACCTTCATGTGGCCAACTATCCAGGTATCATAAAAAAGTCACTTCTCAACATGTTTCCGGACGCAAAATCCCGCCAGGATAAAAGGATGCTCTACTCCCTTGTCAGTTCGGGTGCGGGATTCAAGATAAGGAATATGGTGCTGGAAAATCCCGGTCTGGTTGGTGAAACAATGGAGATATGGGTTCCGGCGGATGATGATGTGGATATGCTTGCTAAAGGCCACATGGATCGGACCGTTCCCGAGGAGGAGAGACGGCTTAAGGATCGTCAGATTGCTTGGATAGAGAGTCTTGAGAAGGATGGGAGGATTGCTAAAAAGTTCAATGTCACATTCTTCACGGCCGGAGACTCCAGGGAGCCGGAGCTGGCCGGCATATGGGGAGCCACATGCGGCTCCTTCTTCACCATGATAGTCACCCTGCTCCTCTCTTTTCCCATTGGAGTGGCCACGGCGGTATATCTTGAGGAGTTTGCCCCCAAAAACAGATGGACAGACATAATAGAGGTCAACATCAACAACCTTGCCGCAGTACCCTCCATTGTGTTCGGGCTTCTGGGGCTTGCGGTATTTCTAAATTTTTTCGGCATGCCCAGATCCGCTCCCCTGGTGGGGGGCCTGGTGCTGACCCTCATGACCCTTCCCACCATAATTATTGCAAGCCGTGCCGCCCTTAAATCGGTTCCGCCATCCATTCGTGAGGCGGCCCTTGGTGTGGGAGCCTCCCAGATGCAGACGGTTATGCACCACGTTCTGCCCCTGGCCCTTCCCGGGATGCTCACAGGTACCATCATAGGCATGGCCCAGGCCCTTGGTGAGACAGCTCCCCTCCTCATGATCGGGATGGTGGCCTTTATTGTGGATATACCAGGCAGTTTAAACGATCCATCAACGGTTCTGCCTGTACAGATATTTCTCTGGGCAGACAGCCCTGAAAGGGGCTTTCTTGAGAGAACCTCGGCAGCCATCATGGTGCTTCTCACATTTCTTGTGGCCATGAACGCCCTTGCTGTCATGCTGAGGAAAAAGTTTGAAAAGAGGTGGTAGTTGTTAAATAATTAAGTAATTGGAAAAAATTTGAAAAGAGGTGGTAGTTGTTAAGTAATTAAGTAATTGGAAAAAGTGTGAAAAGAGGTGGTAGTTGTTAAGTAATCGGAAATTTAATTTTAAACATGAGTAATTTATTTTAAACAGGAGTAATTTAAATGAAAAGAAAACTTCTTTATGCAGCAGCAGGAACCATCATGGCAGTAACCCTCACCCTGGGAGGCGGTGCCATGGCAAGCTCAAGGGATTACATCAGCATTGTGGGATCATCCACGGTATATCCCTTTGCAACCGTAGTTGCCGAGCAGTTTGGTAAAACAACAAACTTCAAAACCCCTAAAATTGAATCCACCGGTTCCGGCGGAGGATTTAAGCTCTTTTGTGCAGGGGTTGGTGTCCAGCACCCTGACATCACCAACGCTTCAAGGAGAATTAAACAATCCGAGTGTGAGATGTGCGGTCAGAATGGTGTCAAGGAGATACTCGAAGTAAAGGTGGG
>JADGBO010000288.1 GCA_015231465.1 Desulfamplus sp. | reverse complement strand
GGTAAAGGCATCCATGAGAATATTTTCACTTATGAAAACACTTATGCCCACCGAATCAAAAACAGCCTTGGCAAGCTCTATATCCCCCTCTTTTACGTACTCCCCGGCGGCTATTGCAGTGGCACTCTCTTTGACAAAGGCACAGATGTTGGGCATCACCCTTATGAGACGAAGTTCCTTTTCCAGTCCCGATGCAATGGCAGCCAGGGGCACTCCCGCGGCAATGGATATGATAAGCTTGGAGCGGTCAAGGCCCGGGGCAGTCTCCTTGAGGACTTTGCCCAGTATCTGGGGCTTGACCGCATATATTATAATTTCGGACCGCTCCACCACCTCCATGTTGTGAAGTGTTGTTGCAACACCGTACTTTTCCTTTATCTCATCAAGGGTATCCTGATAGACATCGGAACATATTATGTTTTCCGGCCGGGCTGCCTTTGACATCACAAGGCCGCTGATAAGGGCCTCTCCCATATTTCCGCTTCCCACAAAACCTATTTTTTTTTCAGACAGCATAATGAATGATCTCCTTGTTTATAGTGTCGGTCATATGATTTGATATGGGGGTGTCAAAATCTGACATTTTCGATTGCCCATTTTTTGACCATCAACGGTAGAGACGCAATGCATTGCGTCTCTACATCATCACGATTTGGCCGTCAAATTGTTTTTTAGACACCCCAGACCTGAACTATATTAATGATGAAGAAATAATTTCCCCATACTCCCCTTAGAAATTGATTTTTAATAACTTGCCCATTCATCTCATCCCCAGCCACCTATTACAGGCTTGCCATGGGAGCTTGGGTAAGTTAATTAAACCCAATTACTTATTAATTTTAAAAAAGATGCTCTTTTGGTATCTGTGCAAGGCTGGGATTTGCGGCATCCTTTTCAGATACCAGGGGAGGGGCCACTTTCCAGTCGATGGCCAGATCAGTATCCCTGTAAAGGATGCCGTACTCATCCCCGGGTGCATAGAAGTCCGAGCATTTATAGGTTATATCGGCAAAGTCGCTCAGTACGGAAAACCCATGGGCAAATCCCCGGGGTATGAAAAATTGACGGCGGTTCTCTTCCGAAAGGATGCAGCCCGTCCATTTTCCGAAGGTAGGAGAATCCCTGCGGATATCCACAGCCACATCGAATATGGTCCCTCTCACCGCATATACAAGTTTGTCCTGGGCACGCTTCAACTGATAATGGAGTCCCCGTATGACACCCTTTTCCGAACGGGAGTGGTTGTCCTGGACAAAATCCGCCCCAACCCCTCCCCGGCGGTAACGCTCTTTGTGCCAGGTTTCGAGGAAAAAACCCCTTTTATCCCCGAAAACTTCCGGCTCTATTATAAGTACGCCATCGATATCTGTCTTTATAAATTTTGTACCCATTTAAAACATATCTCCAAAACCACCGGGTTCTTCAATGATGCGCATCAAATACCGGCCATAATCATTTTTAAGCATATCCCGGGCCAGGGCCCCAAGCTCATCAGGGGTGATATATCCCAGACGAAAGGCAATCTCTTCTATACATGCGATCTTAAGTCCCTGGCGGTTCTGGACAGCCTGGACATAGGCCGATGCCTGCTGAAGGGCCTCATGGGTTCCTGTGTCCAGCCAGGCAAATCCCCTCCCGAGGAGTTCCACCTTGAGTGTTCCCCTTTTGAGATAGACATTGTTCACATCGGTTATTTCAAGCTCACCCCTGGAAGAGGGCTTGAGTTCCTTTGCAATGGAGACGACTTCATTGTCATAAATATAGAGGCCTGGGACGGCATAGACCGATTTCGGCTTCAAAGGTTTCTCTTCAATACCTTTTACGGTTCCTGCGGAATCAAATTCCACAACACCGTAACGCTGGGGGTCCTTTACCGGATAACCGAATATCAATCCCCCGCACTCCATGGATACGGCACCTTTGAGTACCTTTTGCAATCTGCTGCCATAAAATATATTATCTCCAAGCACAAGGGTAACTCCGTCATCGGCAATGAAATCCTCGGCAAGCACAAAGGCCTGGGCAATTCCTGCCGGGGTGGGCTGCTCCATGTAGCTGAATCGAAGACCTATTGATGATCCGCTTCCGAACATATCCTGAAAGCGGGGAAGATCCTGGGGGGTTGATATAATCATGATCTCCCTTATGCCGGCAAGCATTAAAACTGAAAGGGGGTAGTAGATCATGGGTTTGTCATAGACAGGAACGAGTTGCTTGCTGACGGCCTTTGTTATGGGGTAGAGCCTTGTCCCGGAACCTCCGGCCAGAATAATGCCTTTCATAAAATATGGCAAGGCAACCCCTATCCCTCGCAGGGTAGGGGAGGAATTGCCATCCTCCTTATTATTAAGTAATAGGGTTTAATTAACTTACCCAAACTCCACATCTCCAGTCATGGAGAGGGGTTTGGGGGGTGATGTGAATGGGCAAGTTATTAAAAATCAATTCCTAAGTTAAAGTTGTTGCAGGATAATCCACTTCAATGACGGGTTAAATTTTTGCTTTTTTCTCCGTCGCTAATAACATCAGTAGACTGAACTTCATATGAATACCGAAGGTGACACATTAAAACGTTCAGCCAGTGCACGTATTTGTCTTGCAGAAAGCTCTTTTCCGCCGCTGATTATCTCTGAGACAGCTTTTTCGGAACCTATTTCAGGAAGATCAGACGATTTGAGTCCGTGTTCGTCCATAAAAAAACGGAGCATTCCGATGCCGTCACAGTCAGGCACGGTGTAATTTTCTTCCTCATATGCATGTATCAGCGTGCCGAGTGTGTCAAGAAGACCGTACAGAGGATGCCGATCGTCTGTGCCGATTTCGTCAATAAGACTGTTCAGGAGTTCAACCGCCCTGTCATATTCTTCCTCGCTGCCTACGGAAAAAAGATGGCTGATCGGACTCCAGTGTTCCCTAATGCTTTCCGCTGCGATGTTCATTTTTTCCATGCTCCTCTGTCATATTCCGAATGGGTGAGAACATGACGGATATACACCTTGCCTCTGTTGAAATGCACCGATGCGATCAGACGGTATTTGTTGCCGCCGATGTCAAAAACAATGAGATCGTCAACTTTGTCGGCACTCGGAAATGCCGAACGCAGTTCGTTGAAGCTTGAGAAACTGCTGTTCCTGACAGCTTTGAACCAGCGGGAAAGCGGATTCTCACTGTCAGGATATTTTTCCCAGAACTTCTGCAGAGCTTTCCGGCTGATTACGTGCATAGATTATTCCAATTAATGATAATGATTACCGACTCCTGAGCCGTTCAGTCGCTTATTTTACGCAGAAGAGGTTCTAAAGGCCCTCGCCCAAAAGCCTTGGCAAAAACACCCACAAACACCATAGCAATGAAGGCGATGCACAATGAAACAGCTATTAAAGTAGCATGAGCGAACGAGTTAAAAAGCCCAAAGCCATAGGCACCGAAGACAATCCCAGCCAGGAC
This sequence comes from Desulfamplus sp., assembly GCA_015231465.1. GTDB lineage: Bacteria > Desulfobacterota > Desulfobacteria > Desulfobacterales > Desulfobacteraceae > Desulfamplus. Next base: position 574 of record JADGBO010000288.1, on the reverse strand, counting down.
ACCTTGTGCAACATAGGATGAGAGTGAGTTTTGGCCGGCAAGAACCAGTAACTCTGGTACTTTAATCACTCTTGAAAACTGAATGAAAAGGTACAAGTAAATTAAAGACAGTGCCGGTGCTCCTATAGCCACTAGTACAAACCCGAACAACGATAAAATTTCATAAGATGCTGGGATAATTTCACCCACAACTGCCGCATACAGAATATTCAAAGGCAAGGCGATTGAGAATAAAAGCGGTAATCGTTGACGGAGAAGATTAAATCCATAGCTATTTTTAGAAAAGAAATCGGATTTGGCAGCCGCTAAACCTGCAGAAAAAGAACCAAATGCTAATGGACCCTGCAAAAAAAACAAAAAAGCAAAAGTGGCAGGCCAATCCGCAATTCTTGCTTTAGTCGCTTCGAGAAAGTTACCGCCAAGGTTTGTACCTCCAATTGCGGTAAATGAAATAGAAGCGTCTGCCATCACAGCATCTATAATCACCGCAAGTGCTGATAGACAAACCATGCTCAACGGCAACATCCACGCAGCAATTTTCATTAACTTGCGTGGGGGAAAATCTTTGATTAAC
>JADGBO010000287.1 GCA_015231465.1 Desulfamplus sp. | reverse complement strand
TAGCTTTCCAGATAATTAAATTGGTTATCGTACTGTAGAGGGCAGCCCTCTGTGGTTGCCCTAAAAAATGGATTTGCTAAAATATTTTTCCGGAAGTCTATATTTCAGTAATTTTGAGCAGCATGGTTATTATTATGCCACCTCCTCTTCCTTTCCCTGGCCTTTATAGGAGCACACCTGGTTTCAACGGCACCTGTTCCCAAAATCCCTTGTATCTCGGAAAAAAGAATAGGATCAGGTGCAACTCTTAAATTTTCAGGAAGCTCAATTACCACCCAGGCCCCATCATGTACCTTGAGTTCAATAAAGGCAGTGCAGTTTCCAGGAAAACGCTCCAGTATCTGTTTAAGCCTGTCGAGACTTTTTTCATCGTGGATTGAAGTACCCCCGCCGGAGCATCCATGTTCATCCCGGCCTCCATCTCCAGTACCTCCTTCATACGGGCCGTCATCTTCCGTACCCCCGCCGTAAGGGCCTCCATCTTCAGGGCTTATTCCATGGGACAAATCAACAGTGCCGTTCCCGGGGCATCCGTTCACCTTGATGACCACACTGGAAGTCCACTCCTGCTCGGCCCTCTCCATGGGTACAATGGCTTCGGCCAGAACCTTGACACTGCTCTCCTTTTTTTGAATCTCTCCCTGGACAATAACCGGGGCTTCATCGGCAATGATCTGATGGGCATGGGCATAAAGCTCGGGAAAGACAACCACCTCGACACTCCCCTTCATATCCTCCAGTGTGGTAAAGGCCATGGGTTCACCCTTTTTGGTGGTCAACACCTTGGCAGGCCTTATGGTTCCACCGATCCTGATCAACTGTTTATCGCTTTTTTCATGGATGGTGGCTGATGTGGCAGTGGTGAATCCGGAGATTATATCCGTGTATCTCTCAAGGGGGTGACCTGTAATGTAAAAACCCAGGGTCTCCTTTTCCAGGGCCAGCAGCTCATTGCTCTCCCACTCATCCATATCCGGAAGCCTGGGAATCGTCACCGGTGCCGGGGATGCCCCGGCCATGTCGGAAAAGAGATCCATCTGGGAGTCGGCCTTATCCTTCTGTATTCGGTTGCCGTGCTCCAGGGCATCTTCGGCCACTGCCATGAGCTGGCTCCTTTTTGCTCCGGTGGAGTCAAAGGCACCGCACTTTATAAGGGCCTCCAGCACCCTCTTATTAACCTTACCAAGGTTTACCCTTTCGCAGAAATCAAAAATGGATGCGTACCTTCCCCCCTCAATCCTTTCCGCCACAATGAACTCAATGGCAGCCGAACCCACATTTTTCACCGCTGCAAGGCCGAACCGGATGGCCGCATCGGTTACCGTGAAAACAGCCTCACTCTTGTTGATATCCGGAGGAAGCACGTCAATGTCATGGCTGCGGCACTCATCCATATATTTGACCACACTCTCGGAGTTGCTCATTTCACTGGTCATCAATGCAGCCATATACTCCCTGGGATAGTGGGCCTTGAGATAGGCTGTCTGGAAACAGATCATGGCATAGGCTGCACTGTGGGACTTATTGAATCCATAGCCGCCGAACTTCTCCATGAGATCAAAAAGCTCCCCTGCCCTTTTTTCACACAGGCCGTTCTCCCGGGCACCTTTCAGAAAGAGCCCCCGATGCTCCTCCATCATGGCGGCAATCTTCTTTCCCATGGCCTTTCTGAGGCCGTCTGCATGGGCCATGGAGTAGTTGGCAAGTACCCCGGCGATCTTCATCACCTGCTCCTGGTAGAGAATCACGCCGTAGGTCTCCTTGAGGATGGGCTCAAGTTCCGGAAAGAGGTACTCCACCTTTTCACGGCCATGCTTTCTCTCCACATAGGAATCTGCCATGCCACTGTCCAAGGGGCCCGGCCGGTAGAGGGCAACCAGGGCCACAATGTCACTGAAACAGGCCGGCTGGAGGCGGGAGATAAGCTCCTTCATACCCGAGCTTTCAAGCTGAAACACCCCTGTGGTATCGGCCCTGGAGAGAAGCTCGTAGGTCTTCTTGTCTTCCATGTCAAGGTGCAGAAGATCGGGCCTGGGTTTTCCCTGCTTTTCCAGGAGTGTAATGGTGTTCTTGATCACCGTGAGGTTACGCAGTCCCAGAAAATCAAACTTCACAAGCCCCAGCTTCTCCACATAGTTCATGTCGAACTGGGTGACGACCTCCCCCTCTTTACCTCGGTAAAGGGGAAGATACTCCACCAGGGGTCTGTCCGAAATCACAACCCCGGCAGCATGGGTGGATGCGTGGCGGGGCAGGCCCTCCAGGAGGAGTGATATATCCATCATCTCCTGTTTCAAGGGATCATCCTTTGTCTTTTCAAGTATGCCCGGAGCCTCCTCCAGGGCCTGGGTGAGGTTTTTGGCACCATCCGGCACCATCTTGGCAATCTCATCCACCTCGGAGAGGGGAACCCCCAGGGCCCGGCCCACATCCCGGATCACGGCCTTGGCCTTGAGTTTTCCAAAGGTGATGATCTGGGAGACGTAATCTCCGCCGCCATAACGCTCAATGACATACTGATAGACCCTGTCCCTGCCCTCAATGCAGAAATCCACATCTATATCAGGCATGCTGATGCGGGCAGGGTTCAAAAACCGCTCAAATATGAGTCCGTGTTCAATGGGATCAAGGGCGGTGATCTCCATGGCATAGGCCACCATGCTGCCCGCGGCGGATCCCCTGCCCGGACCCACGGGCACGTCGTTCTCCCTTGCATACCTTATAAAATCGGCAACAATGAGAAAATAACCCGGGAACCCCATCTCCAGTATGACACCCATCTCGTAATCCAGGCGATCCCGATAGAGCGTTTCATTTAGATCCGGACTCTTCTCCTTTAAAACCTTGAGCCGTTTTTCAAATCCGGCAATCACCTCACGCTTGAATATCTCATCTACACTTTCGTCACTGCCGGTTGAGAACCTCGGGAAGTGATAGGTCTTGTCGTCGAACTCCACATTGCAGCGGGATACAATCTCGGCACTGCTCTCTATGGCCCCGGGATACTTATCTAACTCGCTGATCATCTCCTCCGGGGATTTGAAATAGAGCTGATCCGAATCAAATTTGAAGCGATTGGCGTTGTTTATGGTATCACCGGTCTGGATGCACAAGAGTGCCTCATGGGCCCGGACATCGTCCTTGGAGAGGTAGTGGCAATCGTTGGTGGCAACCATGGGTATGGAGAGCCGCCGACTAATATCATAAAGGCCCTGGTTCACCTTCTCCTGCTGGACAATGCCGTTGTGCTGCACCTCAAGGAAAAAGTTATCCTCGCCAAAGGTTTTTAAGTAGTAGCGTGCAGCATCATCAGCCTCGTCCATCCTGCCCTGGAGTATTTTACGGGGCAGCTCCCCCTTTAGGCATGCGGACATGGCAATGAGCCCTTTATTGTATCGGGAGAGAAGTTCCCGGTCCACCCGGGGTTTATAGTAGAAACCCTGAAGCTGGGAAATGGATGCCAGGGCACAGAGGTTGGAGTACCCTTCCCTGTCCCTTGCCAGCAGTACAAGATGGCTCAACCCTTTGTTGTCTTCCGGGGTTTTATGGGAAATTGTCCTTGGAGCCACATAGACCTCACACCCGATGATGGGCTTTATGGATGATTTAATGGCCTTTTCATTGAACGGAGCAGCTCCGAACATGGTTCCGTGATCGGTCATGGCCACGGCATCCATGCCAAACTCGGCACACCTTTTAAAAAGGGCATCAAGGCGGATGGCCCCGTCAAGGAGGGAGTATTCGGTATGGACGTGGAGGTGATAAAACTTCCGGGAAAGGGATGTTTCACTCATGATATCTTGCCTGTAAAATAGTTGTGCATTATAACTTTTCATTTTCAAAGGACGCATGTCCCAGTATCCATTGTGACGGATCCATCTCCAGGGGGTCAGATCCTGCCGGGGCCCTGAGGAGAAAAACATGCCAGGTTCCTTTGGGAAGCCCTGCAATATCGGGAAGATACAATGCCTGGTCTCCGTTTGTGCCGATAAAGGGGTGGAGCCGGCCTTCAAAGACCATGGGAGTGTTTTCC
>JADGBO010000286.1:668-4041 GCA_015231465.1 Desulfamplus sp. | reverse complement strand
CCTGGACAAAATTTTTTAGCAAATCCTTTTTTGAGGGCAGCCACAGGGGACTGCCCCTACAGTTAGGGTTGCCAATTTCATTATCTGGAAAACTATAGAAATAAAGGGCTTGATCATCTTTTCGGCCACTGTCGCCATCTTGTAGGGGCAGACCTGTGTGTCTGCCCTGGTGAAGGGCGAACACAAAGGTTCGCCCCTACGTTGCTGGCCGAAATAATGATCAAGGCCGAAATAAACACAAAATAACTTAACCATTCTACCCCTCTCCATAATGGGGAGGGGATTGGGGGGTGAGGTAAATGGGCAAGTTATTAATTGTCAGAATCTGAAGTTTCCAAATGATGGTTCGCCAATCTCTTTAAGGAGACTCACCTCAAAGGCCATTCCCAGCCACTCCCTTATCTCTGAAAATTTAAGCACCCTGTCGTTCAAGAGCCGGGCACCGCAGTAAAAGGGGTGGGCTTCTCCGTCATATTTATCAATCATCTTCTGCTGAAAGGCTCTCTTCTCTTCATCGGACATGGGTTTTCCACTCTTTTTTCTCTTGCCCTCTTCAATGGAGAGCATCACTCCCCCGGCACTTTTGCCGCTCATGACAGATGTTCTTGCCCGCATGGTCGAAAAGAGAAAATGGGGACGGTAGGCCCTGCCGCACATGCCGTAGTTGGCAGCTCCGTTGTCGGGACCAATGACAAGCTGAACCTTTGGCACCTGGGCGCATGATACAGCCCTTACAAGATCGGCACCATATTTACCTATGCCCGCATGTTCCGATTCCGATCCAACCATGAATCCAGGGGAGTTCTGTATGAAAAGGAGAGGTATCTTCTCCTGGGAGCAGCGAACTATCCATTCTGTTGCCTTTTTGGCAGATTCATGGAAAATGATTCCCACACGATTTGAGGCAATCACCCCAACGGGAAAGCCTTTGATACGCATTTTCCCCGTTACAATGTTATCTCCCCGACCCTGGGCATAGCTCTGTTTGTATTCGTTAAAAAGACTGCCGTCTGCCAGGCACTCAATTATTGCCCTCACATCAATTCCCTGGTGTACCGAAGTGGGCATGAGATCGTAGATGGTGTCGGCAGCCACCGCCGGCTCCTGTTCCTGGTATCTGTGAAGGTGTATGGCCGAGGGTCTCTCCAGGGAGAGAATATCCCTTACGGTGGCAACGGCATGGGCCTGGTCATGGCAAAGGTGATCTGCTCCCCCGGATATGGTGGTGTGGACGGCGGCTCCCCCGAGATCCTCGGCGGATATTGTCTCCCCGGTTGCCATCTTCACAAGGGGCGGCCCCCCGAGAAAGGAGAATGAGTGCTTGTCTATCATGATGGACTGGCACGCCATGAATACTATATATGCTCCCCCGGCAGTATTGCCGCCGGTACTCATGGTGATCTGTTTAAGCCCCTTGGCAGACATCCTTGCCATGTTGTAAAATATGGTTCCAAAGTGCTGGTCATCGGGAAAGACCTCTGCCTGCATGGGGAGAAACACACCGCCGGAATCGGCAATATATACGGAATTAATTCCGCACTGCTCTGCAATGGCATGGGCCCTCATATGTTTTTTCAAAGTTATGGGAAAATAGGTTCCGGCCTTTACCCGGGAGTCGTTGGCAACTATCATGGTCCAGTTGCCGTGTATCCTGCCAAGTCCCGTGACAATGCCCCCGCAGGGCACATCTTCCACACCGGGATAGTCCATTCCGAAACCTGCAAGAAGGGAGAGCTCAAAAAATTGTGTTCCAGGATCAATCATATCCTGTATCAGCTCCCTTACCGGCCTTTTTCCCCTTGATGCAAGCTGATCCACTGCCTTTTGCCCGCCGGGCCATATGGCCTGGTGCCGGCGCTGTTCAAGGAGGTCTTCCTCTTTCTTCCAGAAGGATTTGTTATCAGTCATATATATCCACCTTTTTATCGTAGTATCCGTTTCTGAATACTTAGTCTGGTGAACTTAGGCTTCCGAAGAAGCCTCTACCCTTTAGGGTAGTGGTAGTTCACTGTCCTTTATATACGGGTTTACGTTTCTCCCTGAATGCCGTCAGGCCTTCAATTCTATCCTCGGTGGGGATGGTTACCCTGTACGCATTGGACTCAATGGCAAGGCCCGTTGCAATATCTGTCTCAATACCGTGGTTGATGGCATATTTAGCCATTTCAACGGCAATGGGGCCGGTTTCGTTTATCATGCCCGCCATTTCAAGGCAGGTTTTCATCAATTGATCAGGAAGGCATACCCTGTTCACAAGTCCCATGGAGAGGGACTCATGGGCATCTACCCTGCGTCCAGTGAAGATAAGCTCCTTGGCCCTTGCAACGCCTATTATGCGTGGCAGTCGCTGGGTACCCCCGGCACCTGGTATTATGGCAAGGCGTGTTTCCGTGAGACCCATGACGGCAGTTTCCGAAGCCACACGTATGTCCGATGCCAAGGCAAGCTCGGTTCCTCCGCCCAAAGCAACTCCGTTTACTGCCGCAATTACCGGTTTATTGAGATTTTCTATGGAGGTCATGAGATTTCTGATTGTAAATATGAACCTCTTCACATCATCTTCGGACAGGGTTGCCCGCTCCTTCAAATCCGCTCCCGCACAGAAGGCCCTCTCTCCGGCTCCGGTTATTATGACGCTTCTTATGTCCTTGCGATATTGAACTGCCCCAATCTCTTCTCCAATGACTTTCAGCATCTCAAAGTTCAAAGAGTTCATGGCTTTGGGCCGGTTAAGGGTTAAAACAAGTGAGCTGCCCTCTTTTTTTGTCAGTACAACAGGTTCCTGATCCATATTATGAATCTCCATCCATGAATTTGTTTCAGCAAATTGATTCTATAGACTTCCAGAAAAATATTTCAACAAATCCATTCTCAAGGGCAGCCGCAAGGGCAGCCGCAAGGGCAGCCGCAAGGGACTGCCCCTACAGTACGGCCGGCAATTTTATTATCTGGAAAGCTATACCTTTGGCTTGGATGGATAATTTCATTATCTGAAACGCTGTATGATAATCCTTAAAATCTCTTTCTCCTTTACTTTTAAGGTTATCGGATATATCAAACAGATAATTTGTGAGTATAATTCTTAAAATCGACATATCTCGCTTTTCCAGAGCATAATGGTATTTGTCTGAATCAGGATTTACAGGATGGAGCTGATGTGCTTCAGCATTTCATGGAAATCAATCATAGGTGACATAAATGAATACTTTTATCCCTTCAAGGGAAGATGCCATAACACTTCTTAAAAAGTACAATGATAGCGACAGCCTTATACGGCACGCCCTTGCCGTAGAGGGTGTCATGGGCTATTTTGCCCGAATGTTCGGTGAGGAGGGTGAAAAGTGGCAGGTTGTGGGGCTTGTCCACGACCTTG
>JADGBO010000286.1:0-630 GCA_015231465.1 Desulfamplus sp. | reverse complement strand
GATACTTGAGGAGCATGGATGGCCGGAAGAGTACATCCGGGCCGTGATAAGTCATGGCTGGGGCATCTGCTCGGATGTGGAGCCTCTTTCTCTTATGGAACGTACCCTTTATGCGGTGGATGAGCTTACCGGTCTTGTTGCAAGTACCGCACTTGTGAGACCTTCCAAAAGTGTTCTTGATCTAAAGGCTAAATCGGTAAACAAAAAATGGAAGGACAAGAGCTTTGCAGCAGGTGTGGATCGAACCATTATCGACAAAGGGGCAAAGCTTCTGGATATGGAACGTTCTGACCTTATTACAAACACCATTATGGGTATGCGTGAAGTTGCAGATATCATTGGACTCCGGGGTAATCTTTAAAAAAACAGGGGAAACAGGTCGGTGCTGGGGTGTCTAAAAACCAATTTGATGCCCAAATCGTGATGATGTAGAGACGCAATGCATTGCGTCTCTACCGTTGATGGTCAAAAAATGAGCCATCGAAAATGTCAGATTTTGACACCCCGGGTCGGTGCCTTCACAGGCTTGCAAAGTTTTCGACGGCCTTCATACGATCTTTTTTATCTTCCAAGGAAGATGAATCTTGACACTGACACAATAATGAATTAAAAGTTTGTGTTTATTATAGT
>JADGBO010000285.1 GCA_015231465.1 Desulfamplus sp. | reverse complement strand
GCAGTTTAACCCTCCGGGCAAGAAAAATATTTTAAAGACCCATTGCAGGATTCCTGGCCCGGTTCAGACTCTTCTCCCTCTCGCTTATCTTCAGGGCCATCTCCTTGAACTGATTCACGATTGCAGTGAACTCTTTTTCAAGGGGGGTATTGGAGAAATGATAATCGTATTTTCCCTCGGACACAAGTTCCATCCAACCTATAAGGTTTTTAAAAGGAGTATCGAGAAAAGTCTTTAAAAGATAACTTGTGACAGCAATAAGAATGATTAATATTATAAAAATTGTAATGAAATATAGATGGAAAAGGCTCTCTAATCTCTCACTACCCAATTTTTTGCTGATGCCTATGGTGACATCTGCAATGTGTATATTGTTGATGAAGATTGATGCCTCTCTGTAGAGGAGATTGCCGTCTTCCGGACGCTTTTTTTCAACAAAGATATGACCTTCCCCAGGTTCCTGGACCATCATCTCCGAGAGATAATCGGACATGAAATAGGCATCCGAGATTTTATTGAGAGATTGCAGATCTATATTCCAAAGGTGGTCTTCTATGCTCCTGACAAAATTCTGCATCAATTCGTCAGCTTTTTTTTCAAGATTCTGCTGGTCATAAATGTGTGTGGCAAAAGAGAATATCAGGGCGGTCAAAGTCACAACAACCATTAAAAGCACAATAAGGCTCAGGGTCAGATTTCTTCCAACAGATTTTGTTGAATCAAGCCTTTTGTTCATAATATATTCGCCGGTCCTGATATATAGGATTACTTTTTATTTTTTTTCCTGAGAAAGTCAATTATCACTGAAGTGTCCGTCATAACTGCTTTATCGTCCACGATGTCATCCTTATATCCTCATCTGTAATATTCCATTGAGAAACAGATTCAAAATCTTTTTTCCACAAAAATACAGCCTGCACTGTTTGCTGCAGGCTGTATTTTTTGATGATCTACCCGTTCTGCTCGGCTTTGATACGCTCAATGACCTTCTGGGCAAGGTCCCCGGGGACCTCATCGTAATGGTCGAAATCAAGGGTGAAGGTTCCCCGGCCTCCGGTCATGGACCTCAAATCCGGTGCATAACGAAGAATTTCAGCCATGGGAACATGGGCGTTGATAACCTGTTTGGCACCCTCGGTATCCATTCCCAGTACCCTGCCCCGTCTGGAGTTGAGATCCCCCATGATGTCGCCGGTGTACTCTTCCGGAATAACTATGGATATCTTCATAATAGGTTCAAGCAGTACAGGGGCACCCTGCTCAGCCGCTTTTTTAAACGCAATGGAGCCTGCCATCTTGAAAGCCATTTCCGAAGAATCCACAGAGTGGTAGCTCCCATCATCCACGGTGACCTTGAAATCCACACAGGGGAATCCTGCCAGAATTCCCTTTTGTGATGCCTCCAGAACTCCTTTTTCAACAGCCGGTATATAAGTTTTGGGAATGGAGCCCCCCACAATTTTATCTATGAATTCAAAGCCAGTGCCCTTGGGGCCGGGTTCCAGAACAATCCAGCAATCTCCAAACTGGCCATGGCCTCCGGACTGTTTTTTGTGACGGCCCTGGACCCGTATCTTCTTCTTAAATGTCTCACGATAGGGAACCTTTGGTGTGTTGATCTCCATCTCCACATTGAATTTTCGTTTTATCTTTTCTATTGTAGTTTCAATGTGAACAAGTCCCCGTCCGGAAAGAATGGTTTCGTTGGTCTCAAGTTCACGTTTGAGTTGCAGTCCGGTATCCTCCTCCATGATTTTTCTCAATGCACCGTGAACTTTGTCATCTTCACCCTGTTTTTTTGAGGATACTGCAAAGGATATGACAGGAGGCATGGGAGCCGGCGGTTCAAACATGACCTCCCTGCCGTCGGTTATTGTATCACCGGTAAAGGTCTCTTTAAGTTTGGCAACAGCGACTATGGAACCTGGCAGAGCTTCAGATATGGGCTTCTGCTCTTTCCCTGCAATTTCCAGCAACTGGGTGAACCGCTCCTTGGTGTCCTTGTTTACATTGAGGAAAGTGCCTTCTTTTCCCAGGGTTCCTGAAATGACCCTGAACAGGGAGAGGCGGCCGGCATAGGGATCAACTATTGTATTGAATACAAATCCATAGAACGGTCCGCCTGGATCCGGCTCAATTGTGATCTCTTCACCGTTTGCATCCTTTGCCGTCCAGGCACCGCGGTCGGCAGGGGAGGGGAGGGCACTGTTTATGAAGTCAAAAAGGAGATCCACTCCGATGGTTTTTGTGGCAGAGCCGCAAAGCACCGGGGAGAATGCACAGGAGAGGATACCCGTACGAAATGTTTTTATCAGCTCTTCCTGGGTTATCTCTTCCCCTTCCAGATATTTTTCAAGGAGTTCGTCGTTGAGTTCGGCAATGTTTTCTATAAACTCCTCCCTTGCGGTTTCCACGTCATCTGCCATATCCGAAGGAATATCGGTTGCTTTAGGGTTTCCATCCTCTCCATAGATGTATGCTTTTTTAGATACAATATCGACAACCCCCTTGAAATCAGCTTCTGTGCCAATGGGAAGCTGGACCACAACGGTCTTTCGCTTCAGGGCCTTTTCACAGGCCTGGGCAGCAGCTTTGACATCGGCCCGCTCCTTATCCATCTTGTTGACAAAAAGGAGTGAAGGGAGGTTGTGCTTATCGACACAGTCAGCCACAACTTCAGTCATGGCACTGGGACCATCAACGCCGTCAATGACAATTATGATGCTGTCCGCCGCAGGAAGGCATGTGGTGGCCGCAGAGATGAAGTTCTGATCCCCCGGGGTATCCATGACGGTTACCGTATGCTTGTTCCATGTATATTTATGAAAAGCACTGCTGACGCTCTGTTGTTTTCTGATCTCTTCGGGCTGAAAATCCATGGCAGTATTGCCCTCTTCAACTTTTCCGAACCGGCTTATGACACCGGCCTTAAAGAGCATTGCTTCGGCAAGAGAAGTTTTACCCGCACCTCCATGGCCGGCCAGAGCGACATTTCTCAATTTGTCTATTTTTTCAGTCATTACAGCTCCTTTTCAGTTGTTTGGAATTTGGTACTATACGGGCTGCCCATTTAAAAATAACCGGCGGTTCAATGGAACTCGCGGGTATTTTTTTAAAAGGGAAGAATGTCAGTGGGCAAATTCCTTGATAAATAATAAATATTATTGGATTGCAGATTACCCTGATTGTACATTACCCTGATTGTACATTACCCTGATTGTACATTACCCTGATTGTACTTTACCCTGATTGTACTTTACCCTGATTGTACTTTACCCTGATTGTACTTTACCCTGATTGTACTTTACCCTGATTGTACATATTTCATGGGCAGTATAAATTCAACATTACCTTTGGGTCCTTTGACCGGGGACTCCAGGACAGTGCCGGTTTCATAGCCCCTTTTTCTAAAAAAAAATTCCATCTCCTCTATAATTGCCTGCCTGACCGCCGGTTCCCTTACCACACCACCCTTGCCCAGCCTTTCTCTACCTGCTTCAAACTGGGGTTTCACGAGTGCGAGTACCAGCGTGTTCTCCTTCATGAATTTCTCAGCCGCAGGCACCACAAGTTTCAGGGAGATAAACGATGTGTCAACAGTTACAATGTCAACCCGGCATCCCACGGTTTCAAAGGGCATGAAACGGATATTGGTTCGTTCCATCACCTTGACCCGGGGGTCCCTGCGAAGGGACCAGGCCATCTGGCCATAGCCAACATCCACCGCATAAACTTTATCTGCACCAAACTGCAGAAGACAGTCTGTAAAGCCTCCGGTGGATGCCCCTATATCCATACAAACCATGCCTTTTATATCTAAGTTCAGCCGGAGCAGGGCACTCTCCAATTTCAACCCGCCCCGGCTCACATATGGAATGTCGTTGCCTTTGAGAGATATGCGGGCATCATTTTGAATTTTTGTTCCGGGTTTGTCAACAGGTATGCCGTTGACCATTACATTCCCTGTCATGATGAGGGCCCTGGCCCTCTCCCTTGACTGCACCAGTGCTTTTTCCATCAGAAGGATATCGAGCCTGGTTTTTTCAGAGGCCATGGGAGCAACCGCCATGGGAACGATTGTCATGGGAAGAACTGCCATGGGAACAACCGTCATGGGAACG
>JADGBO010000284.1 GCA_015231465.1 Desulfamplus sp. | reverse complement strand
AAAACAGGGGAAAGAGAAGGATATCTCCAGAGCTGTTCTTATCTGACCCAATGAGCGATTGAGTTGGGGAATCCCGCAGGATGAGATGGAAGCCAATCACGTTCTCTTTATGACAGATTACCGTTACGGTTACATAGATAATTTTTTTGATACGTTTAGGGAATGTTTTAATGGATAAGCTCTCGATATCTCTTATTAATGGACATTTGCATGTTCCACAAGCAGACCCCGATAAGCATCCCAAGTTTGATGGGGTGTGCAACGTAGAGACGCAATGCATTGCGTCTCTACAGGATTGAAAAAATTTCACGAATCCAAACTTAGCAAAAAAAAAATATAATAATTATCAGTGCATATGCGACCATTCATCATCTTGCAAATCTTTAATCATCTTAATATTATCAGGGACAATCTGCTCTATTTTATCAAGATCACACAATTTCCCACCCTGTTCTCGAAGAGACTCCCTCTCTTTTCTAATGTTGTCATCAATTGAAAGAAGATACTTATACCACTTATTAAATGCATCACTGTCATGCTCATCCCATTCAGCTATAGGATAATATACCCTTTCCTTGGTATCAAGCATATATATACGCTCTTTTTTAAAGATTTCATTTTTAATTATCCTACAATAAGGTGTGCCTCTCAGTCCTTGGTAATCGAACTCAGCAGGTGTTTTAACGGAAGTTTCACCACTTATCATCTGTGCCATTTTTATCTCCTTTATATTTTAATTGAAAGAAGCGAATTTGGTTCATCACCCAAATATTGACTTTCCAAACCACTTCAGCATGACTATCAGAACATGCCAAAGTGTGGCACTGGTTCAGTTAAATGGGTTGACTGAACCAGTGCCTCCTGCTCAATGTGGGTCATAATATGGGATGAAAATGACTTTGGCAATCTCAACAGGTATAAAAACATATAAAAAAAATAAGGGCGAAAATCGGGTTTTTAGACACCCCAGTTCAAAATACTTAAATTAAAGATGTTTTAGGGTTAGATAAAATAATATTTACAGGCAGATAAGATAATATTTGTTTGAAGACCTGCGGGTTGGAAATAATCCTTGCAATATTTAAAAATTGCAATTAAAAAGATTGCAATTAAAAAGATTGCAATTAAATTGCATGCTATACAAACACATTAAAGTGTTTTGATCAAGGAAAAAAAGGAGACAAGAAAATGATTATAAGAGTTGTATTTGTTGCGTCAATTATTGTTTTTTCGGTGATTTCTACAAATGCGGCTGAAAAACTATCTGTCTTTGTCAGTATTGTACCGCAGAAATATTTTGTGCAACAAATTGGCAAAGAGATGGTGGATGTTAAAATAATGGTTAAACCCGGTGCCAGTCCTGCCACCTATGAGCCAAAGCCCAGGCAAATGGCAGATATTGCAAAGGCAAAACTCTATTTTGCCATCGGCGTTCCATTTGAAAATGCGTGGCTGGAGAAAATCTCTGCAGCCAATACCGGTATGAAAGTTATTCACACAGATCATGGGATAGATAAGATTGCCATGGCTGCACATCATCATCATAAATCAGATCCCGGGGGAAACCATGGGCCAGAGTACCATGGAGAAGAGCATCATGATGGAGAAGAGCATCAAGATAAAAAAGGGCACGGGGATGGGGATCATCACGGCCATGCCGGTCTTGACCCCCATATCTGGGTATCTCCATCACTGGTGAAAGTTCAGGCAAAGACCATTTTGAAGGCCCTTCAGGATGCAGCTCCCCTGTATAAAGAAGAGTTTCAGGAAAATTACGACAGCTTCAGCACCCGGATTGATGCTCTTGATCAGGAGTTGAAGCATACCCTGGCAGGGACAGCAGGAATGCAGTTCATTGTGTTCCATCCCTCATGGGGATATTTTGCAAAGGATTATGGACTTAAACAGATCCCCATAGAGATTGAAGGTAAGGATCCCAAGCCGGCTCAGTTGAAGGAATTAATTGAACATGCCAAAGAGAGAGAGATCAAGGTAATCTTTGTCCAGCCTCAATTTTCAACCAAAAGTGCCGAGATCCTTGCCCGGGAAATTGGAGGTCAGGTGGCATTTGCCGACCCCCTGGCAGAGGATTGGATGGAAAACCTTAGTATGATAGCGGATAAATTCAAGGGTGTCTTGAAATAAACAGAAAACAGAACATGGCCGGCTCTAAGCCAGCACCGGAACATTGAAATATGTCGGCCTTGATCATTATTTCGGCCAGCAACGTAGGGGCGAACCTGTGTGTTCGCCCTTCACCAGGGCAGACACACAGGTCTGCCCCTACAAAATGGCGATACTGGCCGAAAAGATGATCAAGCCCAATATGTCTCTATTTCCACGATAAAAACCACGGAGGCCCATGTCCATTATTGAAATCAAGGAGCTTGCATTTTCATATACCGGAGAAACCGTACTTGAAGCGGTTGATCTAACCGTTAATGATCGGGATTTTCTGGCCATAATAGGACCAAACGGCGGTGGAAAAACCACGCTTTTGAAACTGATATTAGGTCTTCTCACGCCTTGCAGGGGAACCATCCTGATTAACGGAAAATCCCCGGAAAAGGCATCTCCCACCATCGGATATGTGCCCCAGAACGTAAATATGAATAACAACTTTCCCATCTCAGCTCTGGATGTGGTGTTAATGGGAACCCTTGATCCCAAAACCAGGTTCAATAGAGATAATACCCGAAACCGGAAATCAGCAATGGAAGCTCTGGCTCGCCTGGACATGGGAAAATATGCAGATAAAAAAATCGGAACACTTTCCGGGGGCCAGCGCCAGCGGGTACTCATTGCCCGGGCAATGGTCAGCCAGCCCAGGATTTTACTTCTTGACGAGCCGACAGCCAGCATTGATACCAAAGGCCAGGCAGAATTTTACCAGCTTTTGGAAAAACTGAACAAAGAAATTACCATCCTGGTGGTCAGCCACGACCTCCTGGTCATCTCCAGGCATGTGAACGCTGTGGCCTGTGTGAATAAGCGGCTGCACTACCACGATCAGGCCGAAATCACGGGGGATATGCTCGAGGCCATGTACTCATGCACTGTTGAAGAGGTCTGCCCCGTTGAGCTGGTGGCCCATGGTCTGCCACACAGGGTACTAAAACTCCATAAGGATCATATCCATGATTGAAGCCACAAAAAAAATGCCCGTACTGAAACAGCACGGGCATCTCCATAAGGATCATATCCATGATTGAAGCACTTCAATTTGATTTCATGCAAAACGCACTGGCAGCCGGTCTTCTTGCCAGCATTATATGCGGCGTTATGGGAACCCTGGTGGTGGTGAACCGCATCGTATTCCTGTCCGGCGGTATCGCCCATGCCGCCTATGGCGGGATCGGGATGGCGTTCTACTTTCAATGGCCCTTTTTGCCGGCTACCATCGCCTTTTCCCTGGCGGCTGCCATGATCATGGCGGCGGTAAGCCACACGGCCAAACACCGGGCAGATACCATCATCGGCGTTATATGGGCTGTGGGAATGGCAATTGGTATTATCCTGCTGGATTTAACCCCGGGCTATAATGTTGACCTGATGAGTTATCTCTTCGGCAGTATCCTTACTGTTCCGGGATCGGATCTTATTATCATGTCCCTTGTGGGCCTTTTCATCACCGTACTGGTCTTTTTATATTATCCGGAACTGCTGGCCATGTCCTATGATGAGGAGTTTGCCCGAATCCGGGGGGTTCATGTAAAAACACTCTACTTTTGCCTTATCGGCCTCCTGGCGATTACCGTGGTTCTGGTGATACGGGTGGTGGGCCTGATACTTGTGATCGCCCTCTTAACCATTCCACCGTTCATTGTGGAAAAGTATGCCAGGTCACTGGCACAGATGATGATTTTCTCAAGTCTTCTCGGGTCCATCTTTACCTTGACGGGCCTGGGGCTCTCCTATCAATATAATCTCACATCCGGTGCCACCATCATCCTGGTATCTGGTGCAGCCTTCATCATCTCTTTATTGATTAAGAAAATAGTTTTTAAAGCTAAAAAAGGCCGAATCATATAAACCCCCATGGCGGTGAACCCGCCACAATCGAAGCATGAAAGTAGGGGAGTATTGCATACGCCCCTTAAAATATGGGGACTTTCATATAAAAAACTAAGGGGCATCTATGTGTCATAACTGTAATTACGAACA
>JADGBO010000283.1 GCA_015231465.1 Desulfamplus sp. | reverse complement strand
GGTTCCGTGTTCCAGGGAAACAGAAAACCCCTCCCCATAGGCTCGGTCAAGACAAATTTCGGACACCTTGAAGCTGCCGCGGGCATGGCATCCCTTATCAAGGTGATTCTATCCCTGAACCACGGCCACAACCATCTTTGCCAACATGCTCAAGATGCTTCCCCCAAGGGGAGGCATCTGTGTGCAGGGGGAGGATGAGATAGCCTCCATGGGTTACTGCATCGGTGCATCCATGGCCGGAAAAAAGGTGTTGACCGCCACCTCCGGGCCCGGGATCAGTCTTTACAGCGAGCAGATATCCTTTGCAGTGGGAAGTGAGATTCCCATGGTCATTGTGGATGTCCAGCGTCTTGGGCCCTCCACCGGTTCCGCCACCCGGGGGGCGGACAGTGACATCCAGTTCCTCAGATGGGGAAATACCGGCGGTGTTCCAGTTATTGTGCTTGCACCCAGTGATGCGGCGGACTGTTATCTTCTAACTGCCCATGCATTCAACTTTGCCGAGAAATTCAGGTGTCCGGTTTTCATCGCCTCCAACAAGGAGATCGGCATGACCAAGGAGAGTGTGGATATTGATGCCATAAGTCTGCCCGGGCCCGTTGAAAGAAGATATTTCAAAGGTGACGGCCCATATATACCCTTCCGGGCCGGAGTCGGTGAAGTGCCCGATTTTCTGCCCATTGGAGGCAAAACCCTGGTGCGCCAGACCTCATCCACCCATGGACCCGACGGCTACATCACCATTGATCCGGAGACAATTACAGATGTTCAGGTGAGACTCCGGGAAAAGATCCTTGGAGCCGAAGATGAGCTTACCATTCATAACGAGACCCTGCGGCCGGGGGCAGATACCCTGGTAATAAGCTATGGCGTGACATCCCGGGCCGTGGAGGATGCCTGTGCAATCCTTGAAAGAAAAGGCACTCCTGTTTCGACCCTCAGCCTCAAAACCCTGTGGCCGGTTCCTGAAAAGCTTATCCGGGCAAGGGCGCTTAAATATAAAACAGTGATTATGGTTGAGATGAATCTTGGACAGTACATTGATACCATAAGAATGGTTCTGCCCGAGAGACGGGTCCATTTTTATGGACAGATGGACGGAGTTCTGATAACTCCCAAGACCATAATGGCCACGGTTGAAGAGAAACGTGCCGTGGATAAGGCAACAGGAGCCATTGGAACCAAGGACGGTATTGTTGCCCGATGTAAAGAAAATCAATGTAACAAAGATATTGGAGCTGACAGATCGGAAATGGAGGATAAAGATAAAGAAAAGATGGGAGCTGACAGTTCAGTAATGGAGGATAAAGACAATGGATAGTTTTTTAAATACAGCCCGTCCGCCGGTGTTCTGTCCCGGATGCACCCATGAAAGGATCACCAGGGAGCTGGACGCGGCTCTTGTAAAACTTGGCATTCCGGCAGACAAAACCGTTATTGTGAGCGACATAGGCTGCTCCGGACTCTTTGACACATTCTTCAATGTCCATGCCCTCCACGGCCTCCATGGAAGGGCCCTGACCTATGCTTCGGGCCTGAAACTTGCCGATCCGGAACTCAATGTCATAGTGACCATGGGGGACGGGGGCTTGGGCATCGGCGGGGCCCATGTCCTTGCCTCGTGCCGGAAAAACCTGGATCTGACCCTGATTGTCCTCAACAACTTTAACTTCGGCATGACCGGGGGCCAGTATTCGGTTACAACCCCCACGGATGCTGTTGTGGGCTCCGAGTTCCTCAATCGGGCAGAAATTCCCATTGATATATGTGAAGTCGCAAAAAGTGCCGGAGCCACATGGGTGGGAAGATGCTCCGGACATGACGGCGCCCTTGCGGATCATCTGTGCAGTGCCATTAACCACAAAGGATTTTCCGTCATAGAGACCCTTGGGATGTGTACCGGCAGATATACCAAGAGAAACCGCCTCACCCCCAAATCCATTGACGAGATGATCCAGGCCATGCCGCCTGCCCAGGGTGTTGTGGAAGGGAATCAGCGCCCCGAGTATGGGGAGCAGTACAGGAAACTTGCCCGGGAGAATACCATATTTCCGGAAGTTTCCACTGTGGAGAAACGCTTTCATGTTGAAAACCCCCGGCGTCAGGAGATTGTTATACTTGGAAGTGCCGGCATGAGGATTGTCACCGCCGGAGACATTGTCTGCTTTGCAGGAATGTCGGCCGGATTCAATGCATCCATGAAAAACGATTACAACATCACGGTTCTCAGGGGCCAGTCCGTGAGTGAGCTTATTCTCTCTCCAGATAAGATCGGATATGCCGGCATTGAGTCCCCCACCATTGTGCTTGCCTTGAGTGACGAGGGGGTCCAGCGCCGAAGGAAGCTTTTTGCCCAGCTTGATCCCGGGGCATTCCTTTTAAGGGAGAATAGCGTTGCCATCCCGGATACCCGGGCCCAGGTGGTTGGGGTTGATTTTCGGGAGATGAAGATAAAAAAACAGGATTGGGCCCTTGCCTCCCTTGGGTTCATTGCCTCCAGAAAACAGGGAATAACCATGGATATGCTGGAGTATGCCCTCAAATCCCGTTTTAAACCAGGATTTTATGAGTCATCCATGGAGATAGTCAATAGAGTCGCTGCCTTGTAACTGCCTATATGAAAAATCGTAGATAGTCCATAGAGTTGCTGACTTGTAACTGCCTCTATTTGGAAATCGCAACTGCCCTGTCCCCGGGACCAGGAAAACTGGAAAAAAAACCCGATTCTGCCCTTTTAAATTTTACTTTGGCCGTTTTGCAGGGTATTTAATAAATATTTATCAGTAACAGGAGAACTGTTATGGATTTCAGTCTGCCAAAAGAGCTTGAGATGCTCAGAAAAGCCGTCAATGAGTTTGCCAGAAAGAAGATTGCCCCCAATGCGGATCAGTGGGATCAGGATCACTATTTTCCGTATAAAGAGGTGATGAGGCCCATGGGGGAGCTGGGATTTTTCGGGACAGTGATCCCCGAGGAGTACGGCGGAGAGGATATGGGCTGGCTTGCGGCCATGATCGTGACCGAGGAGATTGCCCGGGCATCATCATCCCTTAGGGTTCAAATCAATATGCAGGTTCTGGGATGTGCCTACACCATATTTAAATATGGAACCCAGGAGGCAAAATTAAAGTATGTGGAGAAACTTTGCAGTGCCGAATATGTGGGGGGGTTCGGTATAACCGAGCCCGATGCGGGTTCCGATGTCATGGCCATGGTCTCCACGGCAGAAGAGAAGGGGAACCACTGGCTGCTAAACGGCTCCAAGACCTGGATATCCAATGCCCATGTGGCAGATGTTCTCATCTATTACGCATATACAGATAAATCCCAGGGAAGCAAGGGACTCTCGGCCTTTGTAATAGAGCCCAAAAACTTTGAAGGAATAAAGACATCCGCCCTTGACAAGATGGGTTCCCATTCATCTCCCACAGGAGAAGTTTTCCTTGACAATGTAAAGGTGCCAAAGGAGAATATACTTGGAAAACCCGGAGACGGGGCAAAGATAGTCTTCAGTTCCCTGAACCAGACCCGCCTCTCGGCAGCCGCGGGCGGTGTGGGCCTTGCCCAGGCATGCCTTGATGCATCCATTAAATATTGCAATGAGCGGAGGCAATTCGGCAAGAAGATCGGAGAGTTCCAGATGAATCAGGATCTCATAGCCCAAATGGCCACGGATATTGATGCTACCCGTCTTCTTGTGTACAAGGCCGCATGGGCCAAGGACCAGGGCCGCCTGGACAACGGCCTGGATGTGGCCAAGGCCAAGTATCTTGCCGGCGAGACAGCGACAAAATGTGCTAATTTTGCCATGAGAATCATGGGTGCCTATGGCTACTCCACAGAGTATCCGGTGGCCCGCTACTACAGGGACGCTCCCACCTACTCCATGGTGGAGGGCTCCACAAATATCTGTAAATGGATCATTGCCCTGGATCAGCTTGGTATCCGCAAGGCAAACAGATAAGATTCACTATAACCAACATGGCAGCATTACCGCCACAATCGAAGTGATGAAAGCCCTTGAACTGCGGGGACTTTCATATAAATTTTCCAGATAATGAAGTTGGCAACCGTGCTGTAAGGGCAGGCTGCCCTTAAGAATGGATTTGCTGAAATATTATTCTGGAAGTCTATAACAATTTAACATTCTAAAATTCTAAGGAGATAACCATGTCAGAAGAGATAGTTGCACCATTGT